>NZ_AP024897.1:2217341-2534104 GCF_024529975.1 Vibrio quintilis
CCGTTTTACACACTTCAGATGAAGTGGGTGATGTTCTCGGGGAACTCATGAACCAGCTTGTCGGGGATTTTACCAATAAAATCCGTAAAGAATTGCAGACAAATATCACTCAGAACCAGCCTAAAATGCTTTCCCTGAATAAACAGGTTCTCCTTTCTGTCGATACCAACCTTGATCGTCCTCAGGCACGCCGGGTAACTTTTTCTACCGCAAAAAATAATATCTTCTATCTGGAACTGGCGATGGATAAAACCGAGTTCATTCAGTTGGAAGAATTTGAAATATCGGATGATGAAAGTCCCGACTCAATTATTGAATCGGCCAGGAAAGAATTTGCAGGGCCGGAACAAAAGAGTACACCGGATGACGATGCTTCCAGTGATTTGCTGGACGAACTGGGCATTTAATACCGGCTTTTTAAGGCAGTTTCCGGAAGTGCCGGCGATTTCACCGGTCAGCCGGAATGCTGCCTTTGCATTTCATACCGGAGACGTTAGAATGGTTGACTTTGCTCATCGTATTCAATCCCGTTTTAAGGTCAATGGATAAACAAAAAGCCCTCAAAAAAATCGCAAAGTGTCTGGAGCTTGGTAATTCAGCCAACGTCAACGAAGCTGCCAGTGCCATCAAAATGGCACACCGCCTGATGTTGAAGTATGGACTGAATAAAGATGACATTGAATTCATCAAAATGGGGAAAACCCAGTCATCTCACCTCTTACCAGCCCAAATCAGCAATAATATTCTGCGCATCATACGTGGCATCAATACCCGGTTTGGTGTGGAAGCCGTCCTCCTCAATCATAAAGGCTTAAAACGCGTAGAATTCATCGGTGAAGCAGATCGGGCAATTTTTGCCGCATTTGCCTTTGATGTCATCTACCGGGAGATGAATGAGCAATCCGGACAGTTCCGTAACAGTTTCGCAGGCAGCGGCACCTCAAATACAGAGGTCGCACGCAGAGTCAATTCATTTATATCCGGCTGGATTGAAGGCGCCCTGGAAAAACTTCCTGTGATTTCTCCCGATGAAGACGCCGTGAATAAGATCAATAATTATATTGACCGGGAATTTAAGAATGTAGACCGGGAAACATTCAAAAAACAGCTCAAAGAAGCCATGAAAAATCTGACTGAAGATTATGAAACCGGGCTGAAAAAAGGACGTAAAATTTCTGTCAACCGTCCGATTGATGGTGCACAATCACCAAAAATGCTGAAATAATCTATACATGAGTGAAGAGTTACTATATTAATTATAAAGATTCTCTTGGGGAGACATACCATTGAAAAAGGTAACAACAGCTGTATTGATTGCCGCTCTGTTAACAGGGTGTCAGGCAACACAAAGACAAAATGCGACAACAGGTGAAATGGAAACTAATTCTGCAACCAAAGGTGCCATCATTGGTGCGATTTCGGGTGTTGTTGCCGGATTAGCCACAGGTGATAACGCAACCGAACGCCGTCAGCATGCTCTTATCGGCGCTTTTGGCGGCGCTGCTGTCGGAGGTGGTATTGGCTATTATTTTGATCAACAGGAAGCGGCATTAAGGCAATCTCTGATCAATTCTGGTGTTCAGGTTCAGCGGGTCGGAGAGAATGAATTACGGCTCATTATGAAAAATGGAATTGGGTTTAATACCAACTCATACCAGCTGAATTACAGTATTTACAATACCCTGAATGGCGTGGCTAAAATTCTGGTTGAATATCCGGAAACAAGCTTAGTCATTGAAGGCCACACTGACAGTACCGGCAGTGACCGGACCAACCAGGTTCTTTCTGAAAAACGTGCTGAGTCAGTCCGTCAGTACCTGGTCTCAAGAGGCGTAGCCGCAGGCCGGGCGATTGCAAGAGGATTAGGTGAACGACATCCAATTTGTTCTAACCTGAATAAACAGGGAAGGCAATGTAACCGCCGTGTCGAAATAAAAATCCTTCCTCTAAAATAAAAGTAAAGCAGATCAGGGGAAATGACTTCCCCTGTATATATCATGCAGGAGCTTGCTTGAAATTCATCATCCCCCTACTGTTTTTGATACTGACAACTTCCGTCAACGCTTCAGATTTTGAAACTGTTAAGAACCAGGCGATCGGGCGGGATAGTCAGGCACAGTATCAGTTGGGACAAATGTACCAACGCGGGGAAGGCGTAAAACAAGATGCTGCTCAGGCTTTTTACTGGATTGAACAGGCGGCAGAAAACGGAAACCCTCAGGCGCAGGCAGAAGTTGCTGAAGCCTATGTGACAGGCAACGGCACCCCGCCGGATAACGAGCAGGCAGTTTACTGGCTTACTCTGCTCGCCACGAACGGCCATACCAGTGCACAGACCCGCCTCGGGCAGCTGTTTGAACAAAAATCCCCTCAACTATCTCCGCAATCTCTGGCTTTGATCTGGTACCGGGTCGCTGCAACCAAAGATCCGGAGGCGGAACTTTTTTATAGCCAGCTACTGGAAAAGCAGTTCAATCAACAGCGCGCTAAACAGATTTCTCAAATAAAATTATTAGATAAATTACTGGTTACCCCGGAAAATACGCCGGCAGAAGAGAAAATAACACCGCCGGCTCCTGCCAGACAAAACTCAGGAGAGCTGATCAGTAACGGACTGATTTGGGGGAGCTTACTGACGCTGTTTCTGATCATTGTCATGGTGCTCAAACAGCTGGTTTTGAAAAAACAGAAAATCTATCAGCAAAATACTGACATTCAATCGAAAAAACTTTCAGAACAACAACTAACGATAAAAAAACAGAAGCAACAACTTGCGGCCCTGTTTCAGGAAGTCAAAAAACTTCAGCATCAGATACAGTCTGGCAAAAAAGCCGGTGGAACAGCAACACCGCCATCTTCTCAAAAACTGGAACTGGCTTGTGCATTATTCGGCTATCAACCGAATCAGATTCCCGAAATGAAACAAATTAAACTACGTTACAAACAGTTGAGTAAGATATATCATCCTGATTTAAAAGGCAGTGATGATGAGATGAAACGACTCAATCAATCCCTGAAAGTTATTCTTGCCCATCTGAAGCAGTAAAGTCACAAAATATTGTGCCTCTTATGTCTCCGGTACTTTTCCGGATGTACATGAATCTTTCATCAAAATTAAATCTTTTCATCACCTGAGCCGATTAAGTTTAAAGTGTATTTATACAAGAGGATTAAATCATGTTTATGATTGAAGGTGTCTGTGACTGGTGTAAGCAACCATCTTTGCTGACACCACATCAGTATCTGGATGGGAAAGTATACTGTTCATGCAAAGATTGTTACGAATTTGCCTGTATGGATGTACGCCTTTATAACCAGGAAGAAGAAGCGGCTCAATTCAGAACCCGGCCGAAATTTTCAGCCCAGCCGACACCAGCCTGAGCATTTACCTTTTTTATCAGTTCTCCTTCCTATGCCTGAACAGAAACGTCAGGCTTATCCGGAACCATACAATTCCGTATTCTTTCCTATGAAGAATGACATCATACAGAGAGCCAGCCCGAAAGAGATCATCTGGCTCTTTTCTCTTTGCCTGCGCATTGACCTGATGATATATACAGCACTTTGTCTGTTATTCAGACAATTTTGCTTGATCATTCCCTTCACCTGTAATACTGTATAAAAATACAGTATTACAGGTGAACGACTATGTATATGAGACACTCAAAGAAAACAGATGCATCAAAGCCGGACAGTCACCCGATCAACTACGACAATGTAACATACTGCTCATTGCAGGGAGCCAGCCAGCGGCTGGAGCATCTGGAATCTGTTCGTCAATGGATATTAATTACCTCTGAATGTCCCCGTCCTGGTGTAAACCTGCTGTCTTCATCTCAGATGTTATGCCAGAAAACCATACAGCTAAGGCCTTCACGGGTCATGAGTGAATATGAAGTTGTCATGAAAGCCATTCGCTCAGGTAATGCCTGCGCGGTGATGGCATCAGACCAGTTTACACCGCAACAACAAGCCAGATTAGGCCGCCTGTCTAAACTATATCGGTGTGAAATATTTTTTACCCGCAGCGATCATCAGCCGTTGCATTAAACCCGGCTCCTGTTAAACGCCTTACTGTTGGACCCAAATCAGCTGGTTGGTATCAAATCCGAGCTGTTGTGACATATCAACAAAGGTCTGTCTGACTTCCGGGGAAACCTCTGGTGAACGGGACAACAGCCACAGATAAGAGGTATCAGGCCCGGATACAAACGCGTATTGATATTGTTCGTGGTCCAGACCGAACACAATGTATGAACCAAAAAATGGTCCGAAGAACGAAACTTTCAAATACCCCCTATCGGCAGACTCAACAAAATACGCCCGGCCTTCTGCTTCCTTCCAGGTATTTTTTTCCGGTGAAAAACCCTTATTCAATACAGAAACGCCGCCATCATCCCTGAGTTGGTAGGTTGCCGTCACTTTTTCCAGTCCCCTTTCAAAGGAATGATCTAATCGCGCAATTTCATACCATGTTCCCAGATAACGATTGAGTTCAAATCCCCGAACCGGCTCTACAGAATCCGGCATCCCGGTACATCCGGACAATAAAAACAAAATACACCACATCAAAAACTTCATGCTTCCCTCCGGAGATATGCCATCAATAAAAGATCATCTCCTTTATAATAACCGACCATGCTTCTGTTTGTGTGTTCCGAACTCACTTTGGTCATAAAACAAGTAATAACGCGGATGAGTTTGTTTGAGTGAGAGATCAGAAACAAAGCCTTATTTACATTCAAATGAAACTTTTGGCTAAAGAATAACCTGTGACAGGACGAACCAAAGCAAACGTTTGCTTTTTCTCTGGCAGTCATCATCAGTTCTGGTATTATGCGCTCACCATAGATATCTGAGGTCTGTTGTACTTCGGTAATACATTTTTGTTCAGCAGAGACCCAGATTATCGCTGTTTATCGTTTTGGTGATTAAATAGGAATATCCATATGAGTCTTGCAGATCAGGTTCTTTCCATCAATGATGATCTTCCCATCCGGACAGACAAACCCGTTCACAGCGGAAAAGTCCGTTCAGTTTACTGGCTTAGTGATAGCGACAGTCGTCGTCTTATCCAGGAAAAGGGCTATGATGTTGCACCTGATGCCCCGCTGGCCATCATGGTTATCAGTGATCGGATATCAGCTTTTGACTGTATCTGGCATGCAGAAGGCGGAATTCATGGCGTTCCGGGTAAAGGCGCCGCTTTAAATGCGATTTCAAGCCACTGGTTTCAATTATTTAAAGACAACGGGCTGGCAGATAGTCATATTCTGGACATTCCCCATCCTTTTGTCTGGATTGTACAAAAGGCGAAACCCATCAAGATAGAAGCGATTTGCCGGCAATATATCACAGGGTCAATGTGGCGCGCTTATGAAAAGGGAGAACGCGAATTCTGTGGTATCCATCTGCCGGAAGGACTGGAAAAAGACAAGAAACTACCTGAAATCCTGATGACACCATCAACCAAAGGAATCCTGAAAGGTATTCCGGACGTTCCGGAAGCCGATGATGTCAATATCACCCGCCGTAACATTGAAGACAACTATCGCGCATTCAACTTTAGCCGGTCTCAGGATATCGATCTCTATGAAACATTGTTAAAACAAGGCTTTCATGTGATCAGCCAGTCTCTGGAAAAACTCGGACAAATTTTTGTTGATACAAAATTTGAGTTTGGATATGTCACGAACGCGGCCGGTCAGGAAAAATTAATCTATATGGATGAAGTCGGCACACCGGATTCATCCAGAATCTGGGATCAAACCAGTTATCAGCAGGGAAAAATTGTAGAGAACTCAAAAGAAGGTTTTCGCCAGTTTTTACTACAGTATTTTCCGGATCCTGACATTCTTCTGAATAAAAACCGGATGCAGGAAAGAGAAGCATTAGCGAAAAACAATGCTCTGCCGCTGCAGGCAATCATGGATGTTTCAGAAACTTACACCAGCATTGCTGAAAAAATTACCGGACAACCTGTCCATTTAGCGGACAACCCGAAACAGGAAATTATTGATATTCTTGCATCAGGTTACGGATTAATTGCTTAATTTCTCAAAATATCCCCAAACAATCTGAAGATACAGATTGTTTGACTACAGGGTGGTTGCACAAACCACCCTTTCAAATGGCAAGATGCAAATTATAATTGTATTTTCAGCTCATCAACCTCCTGAATTAAATGCACAATCAATTCACTGTGCGATTCAATGTCCTGTAACTGTGACTCATCCAACGCATAAGGCATCATAATTTTTAACTCATGGATTCCTTCTGATTTTGCTATTTTGAGCAGCGTTAATAAATTCAGTTCATCACTGTAATGCATCGATAAGTAATGCATCGCATTCTGCCACAACCGCTCTTCAGGACTTAATTTCACTTTTGCTGACACAAAAGATTTCAAACGCCCCGATAAGCAGACAGACTGAATCGCTTCAAAAAATGTCCATTTTTTTAATGTCAGTGCCTCCAGGAAGGATGTGTAGTCAAACACTGCACGGACCTGATGAAACTGTTCCATTTCGTTCCCCCTGACGAAAGTGAAAACAACCCATTAACTATTAGTCATCCAGCGATATATGCAACTGGATATGAAAAAATAATCTTTTATATCTCTTCTTTCTAAGTCATCCGAATATCAGTCAAAACCTGGTAACAAAGACCAAACAATATTTGTACTGCAAGTATACTTTTTGTTTATTTTTTTCTTGTGAAAACAACATTTCCACCCCACGCTCCCCCTGCCAGACCCTATTGAACCATTACTCAGTTAACGCTTTATCGTTTCAGCCATTTACAACACTACGGACTCTCCGTAAAATTTCGGACTCCCTTCATCCTTCATTACAAAGGCAGAAAATGAACAACGAAAAACGTCCTTTATATATCTCTTATGCTGGCTCAACACTTCTCAGTACCCCACTTCTGAACAAAGGCGCCGCGTTTACCGAAGAAGAAAGACAATCTTTCAACCTTGGCGGGCTCCTTCCTGAAGCAACGGAAACAATTGAAGAACAAGCTGTACGTGCCTACCAACAGTACTGTAATTTTGAAAACGATATCGATAAGCATATTTATCTCAGAGGTATTCAGGACACAAACGAAACACTGTATTACCGGCTGGTTCAAAACCATATTACAGAAATGATGCCTATCATCTATACACCGACTGTCGGCGCAGCATGTGAGAATTTTTCTAATATCTATCGCCGGGGCCGCGGGTTGTTTGTCTCCTACCCTAACCGCGATAAAATTGATGACATCCTGAATAATGCTTCTAATCACAATGTGAAGGTCATTGTCGTCACGGATGGTGAACGAATCCTTGGTCTGGGAGATCAGGGAATCGGTGGAATGGGTATTCCAATCGGAAAATTATCTTTATACACAGCCTGTGGCGGTATCAGCCCTGCGTATACCTTGCCGATCGTTCTCGATGTCGGTACAAATAACCCGCAACGTCTGGCCGACCCAATGTACATGGGATGGCGCCATCCCCGTATTACCGGTGCTGAATATGATGCTTTCGTCGAAGAGTTCATTCAGGCAGTCCTGCGCCGCTGGCCAAATACGTTGATTCAGTTTGAAGACTTTGCACAGAAAAATGCAATGCCATTACTTGAACGGTACAAAGACCGGATTTGCTGCTTCAATGATGACATTCAGGGGACGGCAGCGGTCACCGTCGGTTCATTGCTGGCGGCATGTAAAGCGGCCGGCAGCAAATTGTCTCAGCAGCGTGTGACATTCCTTGGTGCAGGGTCCGCTGGTTGTGGCATTGCTGAAGCTATTATTGCGCAAATGGTCTCGGAAGGCATCAGTGATAAACAGGCTCGCTCGCAGGTCTATATGGTTGATCGCTGGGGACTCTTACAGGAAGGCATGCCGAACCTGCTTGATTTCCAACAGCGTCTGGTTCAGAAGAAAACCGGCACGAAAAAATGGAAAGAATCAGCGAATGGTTATTCTTTACTTGACGTTGTCAGAGAAGCTAAACCAACCATTCTGATTGGTGTATCCGGCGCACCTGGTTTATTCAGCGAAGAGATTATCCGGGAAATGCATCAGCACTGTCCCCGCCCGATTATCTTCCCGCTTTCAAATCCAACCAGCCGTGTTGAAGCTCTGCCAGCCGATATTATGGCCTGGACCAACGGTGAAGCACTTGTGGCAACAGGTAGTCCTTTCGACCCGGTTACAATTAACGGCAATACATACGCTATTGTTCAATGTAACAACAGCTATATCTTCCCGGGAATCGGATTAGGTGTTCTGGCGACACATGCCAAACGTGTGACTGATGAAATGCTGATGGAATCCAGCCGCGCACTTGCTGAATGTTCTCCAATGGCGCTGAATGGAAGCGGGCCGCTTCTGCCGCCTCTTGAAGAAATTCATATTGTTTCCAAAAAGATTGCTTTTGCTGTCGGTAAAAAAGCCATTGAGCAGGGTGTTGCTGAAAAAATTACCGATGAAGCACTGGAACAGTCGATTGAACGTAACTTTTGGCAACCGGCTTACCGCCACTACAAACGGGTTGCTTTCTGATTGAGTTCATAAATATGTCTGAATTTCCGGTGATCAACGTATGGATTTGATCCTCATCCGGAGATAAACTGAAGCCTCTTATTATAAGAGGCTTTATTTTTTTAAAGAGATGACAATATGATTCAGTTTTTCAACCCCGCCGGGCAGTATATTGCGCCTTATCTCAGTGAAATATCAACAGCATTTATCGCTTGTTTATTAGTCATGCTGGGCGGAGAAATCAATACTTTTTTACGTCAGGCACTTGGTAACCAGCACTTTATCATCCGTACGCTTGCCTTTATTATCCTCAACGCATTTGGCTACGGATTTATCATTGTAAAACTAAGCCCTGACCTCGCACAGATACTTGAACACCTTGAAAAAGGTATGATGTTTTTACTTGTCATCGCGAGTTTTATTGGCATAGGCTTATGGGCACAGAAAAACCGACATATATAAAAACCAAAATAACAATGACCAGCTTTTTTTCGGGCTATTCATGGTCACGTCTGGTGAAAACTGTTGGCATCACCTTCGTCATCGTTGGGATGCTGACACTGTTTATTGATCGCTGGGTCAGCTGGCAGACCCGGGATCATATTGTCACGGATTCAGACAATCTCCCTCCTTTCAAAGTTGCGGTTGTACTCGGTACCAGCAAATATCTGGGCAGAACATTAAATGACTACTACGCACACCGTATAGATGCAGCAATCCGCCTTTATCATGAAGGTAAAATTAATCAGTTTTTATTAAGTGGTGATAATGCTCACCGTTCATATAATGAACCCTGGACCATGAAGCGAGATCTACTGAAAGCCGGTATTCCTGAGCAGAAAATTGCGTTGGACTATGCCGGATTCCGGACGCTTGATTCGATTGTCCGGACCCGGAAAATTTTTGATACCAACCACTTTTTGATCATTACGCAACAATTTCACTGTGAACGTGCACTGTTTATTGCCGAACACCGTGACATTGATGCGACCTGTTTTGCTGTTCCCGGCCTCACGCATGGTTCGGGGATAAAAGTCAGGGTTAGAGAAGCTTTTGCCAGAGTCAAAGCCGTGCTGGACTTGTTTATTCTTAACGCTAAACCAAAGTTTCTCGGTCCTAAAGAACCCATTATTATCGATGAAGACACGACTCTGACTCCCCTGCCAGAAACTCATCCGGAAAAATAATTCAACGTTCGCTAAATTCTGCTACCATTCCGGCCACAAATCTATTTATATAAAATGAGTAATGTCATGTCTCTGGTCATCAAAGGCGTATTAAGTAAACTTCATTCAACCCCGGACAGTCCGGTTCATTATGAATTACCTGTTGGCGATTCTCTGTTACCACTCAACCCATTGATAGGTAAAAAGATGACCCTGATTTATTCAGGTCATATTTATTGCTGTGCATGCGGTAAAAAAACCAAAAAAAGTTATGCTCAGGGACATTGCTATGTCTGCATGAAGAAGCTTGCCAGCTGTGACATGTGTATTATGAAGCCGGAAACCTGCCATTTTGATCAGGGAACCTGCCGGGAGCCGGACTGGGCTGAATCTCATTGTATGGTTGATCATTATGTTTACCTGTCGAATACATCCAGTCTGAAGGTCGGTATCACCCGTTACTCTCAGATTCCGGTCAGATGGGTTGATCAGGGAGCCACACAGGGATTGCCCGTGTTTAAAGTTAAAACCCGTCATATATCAGGGCTCATTGAAGTGGAACTGGCGAAACATATTGCGGATAAAACTAACTGGCGGGCGATTTTAAAAGGAGAGAATGAAAATCTCCCCCTGAAGGAACTGGCTAAAGAGCTGCTTCCCAAAGTAGAAGACACTGTGTCAGCAATCCGGGAAAAATACGGGGAAGATGCGGTTGAACTTTTAGATTCATCCATCACGGATATCCACTTCCCTGTCAATCAGCATCCAACAAAAATTGTTTCTCACAATTTTGATAAAAATCCGGAAGTATCGGGGACGTTGCTGGGAATCAAAGGACAGTATCTGATCTTTGATACCGGTGTCATCAATATCCGGAAATTTACTTCTTATGAAGTTGAAGTTCACTCTCCCGAATAATACTAATCATCATCAGTGACAAAAATGCCAGCTGACCGAAATCAGCTGGCATCACTTTATCGCTTATTTCAAATCATTGAATGATTTGATTACTCTGGTTTACCGGTTGCAGTATCCAGTGATGGGTAAGCGTTATCCAACAATACTTTGAAACCAGCAGAGAACCAGCGACCTGCGTGAGGTGCGTTGTCCATTGCTCCGGTTGCTGTTGAATGTGGCTCAGAGTTCATTGAATCCGGGTCACACATTGAATCATATTGTTTTGCCGGATCATCCGGGTCTTTCTGATAGTCAGACTCAGAGATACCATCTGATTCACCTGGTGGTTTCGCCCATACGAACGCATCGATACCTGGGTATGGACTTGCATATGGTTTATAACCGATACCACCTGGCTGGTTACACCAGTTACCACGGTGCAGACGACGGTCAACACGAGACTCGTTCACATAAGTGTCCAGGTTAGTTGAAGAACTTGCGCTGCTCGGACGCTCAGAACCACCCCAACCGTTACGGCTTGTATCGATCAGCATACCGATAGTTGAAGGTGCACCCTTCGCGATCATTTTCTTACGGAATTCCTGAGCGTAAGATTTTTCGTCGAAGTATGGGTTCCATTCGTAGAATGATGAACTACGTACTTGCTGGCCACCGACGTTTTTGTATGGTTCCTGCAGGTATGGTTCGACTGTTGGTGTGTAGTTTGCTGTGTTCGTAATAAACCCGGCAATACTATCCCAGCCTGCATCAGTACCGGTTACAACACCAGCAATCAGGTTAACAGCAGGATCGAAGTTACTATCCCAGCCTAACCAGCCTGAGTGAGCAGCATCGATATAAGAGTAAACGTTTTTCAGTGGTGAGAAAGCGTTCAGAGCGTAAGTGATACCTTCTTTATAACCACCTTCACCAGCCGCTTCTTTACATTTAGCAACATCGATGTTGGTTACAAGGTTTGGCAGAGAATCAAGCTCAATCAATGTAACGATATGAATGTCTTTGTACGCTGGATCAGCCAGAATTGCAGCGATTGGATCGATGTATTCAGACTTATAGCGGTCCATACCACCGTCAGCAATTGTCAGCTCACCATTGGAAGCTCTTGCACGACAGTCACGGTTTGGCAGGTCATAAATAACCACGGTAAACAGGTCAGCGCCCTGTGCCAGTGCGTTATCTAAGTGTGCTTTCAGACCCATTGCAGAGTCAGTACCTTCAATCGCAGCAATACGGTCCATCCAGACGAATGTATTTTGACCGGCAATTGCAGAGCCGCCATCAGCTTCAGCTTTTGCAGCCCACTCTGGGTTCACATACCATGTTGCATTAGCAAATGGGTTGTCAACGCGGGTGATTTCACTCTGCGAATTTTCATCAGTGACTTTAATTGTGACTGATGCAGTACTGGTCAGATTACCATCGCTCACAGTAACTTTTGCAGTGAATGTACCTGTTGTTGTATAAGTGTGGCTTGGGGAAACACCAGTACCAGTACTGCCGTCACCAAAGTTCCAGCTGTAAGTTAAAGCATCACCTTCAGCATCAGTTGAAGCAGAAGCATCAAATGAAACTTCCAGTGGCGTTGTACCCTGACGCGCACTCACTGAAACTTTTGCAGATGGTGCAGTATTACCCGCTTCATCAGCAACGTGAATCACAGTCATTGCAGAGTCGCTCAGCGTACCGTCACTGACTGTCAGCTTCACAGTGTAATCACCAGCTTCAGTAAATGTATGGCTTACGCTTTCGCCTGCATCTGTAACACCGTCACCGAAATCCCATGTGTAAGTCAGCGAATCACCATCTTTATCAGATGAACCAGCAGCACTGAAATCAACACTTAATGGCACAGTGCCCGATGTAACCAATGCCGAAAGATCAGCACTTGGTGCATTATTTTCAGTTGTTGGCGGTGTTGTACCACCAGTATCTCCGGAACAAAGATCGCCCGTCAGTTCAGGCGCCTGAGCGGCTGAGCTTGCATTACTTTTAACGCCGATAAAGCCAATTTCTACACTTTGCCCGGGATTGATTGTACCGTTCCAGCCCATATTTTTAGCAACATATGGATTTGAACCAGTCAGATTCGCTCCCCAAAGGTTCTGAATTGTAGAACCATCAGCAAAGTTAACACCAACCTGCCATGAGCTTACTGCAGTGTCACCATCGTTAGTGACTTTGATTGCGCCCTGAAAACCGCCCGGCCAATCACCATTTACTGAAAACTCACAACCAGCCTGAGCTGCGACTGAACCACATGCAGCACTGACCGCCAAAAGAAGAGGTATAATGCGATTGCATTTACGCTGTCTTCTTGTCATAAAAAATCTCCTAAATTTACAGACAATTTCCTGCAGGAAATCATCCTGCTAAAAAATTGTGTATGCCTATTTCATTCATTATTTTTTACAAGGCCTATAGCGAACCAAGACGTTGCTTTTCTTGTATACCTGCGATTCATCACATAAACAACAAAGCTCTATAACCTCTATTTCATTTGCGGAATATGTATCTAAAAACCTCAGTTATTGACAAAAACATGTTAATAAAGTGACTTGAATTGTCGCAATAATTGTATATTTGTGCTTAAAAAAGCCAGAACGTGATCTTCTGCCAAAGAATGCTCTCCGGCAAAATACACATCGGCAGATATTGAAAATCAATCTGATGAAACAGCGTTTCAAAGGAAATGAATGCAAATTGATAGTTATATTTGATGGGTTCTTTTTCAGAGAAGCCTTACCTGGCGGAGGCTCAGGTGCGCCATATCTGAAAACAAGATCTGAACAGGAAAGGTCTGAAAAAGAAAATGCCAGCTGACCGAAATCAGCTGGCATCACTTTATCGCTTATTTCAAATCATTGAATGATTTGATTACTCTGGTTTACCGGTTGCAGTATCCACAGATGGGTAAGCGTTATCCAACAATACTTTGAAACCCGCAGAGAACCAGCGACCTGCGTGAGGTGCGTTGTCCATTGCTCCGGTTGCTGTTGAATGTGGCTCAGAGTTCATTGAATCCGGGTCACACATTGAATCGTATTGTTTTGCCGGATCGTCCGGATCCTGCTCATAGTCAGACTCGGAGATACCATCTGATTCACCTGGTGGTTTCGCCCATACGAACGCATCGATACCTGGGTATGGACTTGCATATGGTTTATAACCGATACCACCTGGCTGGTTACACCAGTTACCACGGTGCAGACGACGGTCAATACGAGACTCATCAACATAAGTATCTAAATCAGATGAAGTACTTACACTGCTTGGACGCTCAGAACCACCCCAACCGTTACGGCTTGTATCGATCAGCATACCGATAGTTGAAGGTGCACCCTTCGCGATCATTTTCTTACGGAATTCCTGAGCGTAAGATTTTTCGTCGAAGTATGGGTTCCATTCGTAGAATGTCGAACTACGTACTTGCTGGCCACCGACGTTTTTGTATGGTTCCTGCAGGTATGGTTCGACTGTTGGTGTGTAGTTTGCTGTGTTCGTAATAAACCCGGCAATACTATCCCAGCCTGCATCGGTACCGGTTACAACTCCGGAAATCAAATTCACTGCAGGATCGAAATTGCTATCCCAGCCTAACCAGCCTGAGTGAGCGGCATCGATATAAGAGTAAACGTTTTTCAGTGGTGAGAAAGCGTTCAGAGCGTAAGTGATACCTTCTTTATAACCACCTTCACCAGCCGCTTCTTTACATTTAGCAACATCGATGTTGGTTACAAGGTTTGGCAGAGAATCAAGCTCAATCAATGTAACGATATGAATGTCTTTATACGCTGGATCAGCCAGAATTGCAGCGATTGGATCGATGTATTCTGCTTTATAGCGGTCCATACCACCATCAGCAATTGTCAGCTCACCATTGGAAGCTCTTGCACGACAGTCACGGTTTGGCAGGTCATAAATAACCACGGTAAACAGGTCAGCGCCCTGTGCCAGTGCGTTATCTAAGTGTGCTTTCAGACCCATTGCAGAGTCAGTACCTTCAATCGCAGCAATACGGTCCATCCAGACGAATGTATTTTGACCGGCAATTGCAGAGCCGCCATCAGCTTCAGCTTTTGCAGCCCACTCTGGGTTAACATACCATGTTGTACCAGCAAATGGGTTGTCAACACGGGTCACATCACCAGTACTGGTACCAACTTTGATTGTCACTGAAGCAGTATCTTCAAGTTTGCCATCGCTGACAGTCACTGTCGCAGTGAATGTACCTTCTTTTGTATAAGTATGGCTTGGAGAAACACCAGTAGCAGTACTTCCGTCGCCGAAGGTCCAGCTATAAGTTAAAGCATCACCTTCAGGGTCAGTTGAACCAGAAGCATCAAATGAAACTGCTAAAGGCGAATTGCCTGAAGTTTCACTGGCCGTCACTTTTGCTTCAGGTGCAGTGTTATCCGATGTAGGAGGAGTTGTACCAGAACACAAATCTCCGGACAGCTCAGGTGTTGAAGCTGTAGAACCAGCAGGTGCTCCCATCAATGTAATGGATAAGCTCTCTCCGGCTTTAATTGTACCATTCCAGGCACTGTTAGAGATTGTATAAGGACCGGTGCCACTGATATCACCGCTGTAAGCGTTTGTGATAGTTGTTGCATCCGGGAAAGCCACACCAAATTCCCATGAGCTGATATCTGTGCTTCCATCGTTAGTCAGCTTCACTGCTGCCTGATAACCACCAGGCCAGCTGCTTGTCAGGCTGTATTCACATGCTGCCTGAGCTGCTGTAGCGGAACAAACCGCACCAACTGATAGAAGAAGAGGAATAATGCGGTTCAATTTTCGCTGTTTTCTCTTCATTGAGAAGTCTCCTGTTTTAACACTAATTCACCCGTTTCCGGAGCGAAAGAATTAGTGTCATTTTTATGACTAGTTTTTATTGATGCCCTAACAACAAGTTAAGACATGTAATTTTTATAAATGCATAACATTTCACATTCAATACCTTTATATAAAAATAACTGCATAATTTGCGTTTATTGATTGGGTATCAAAAATTTCATTCAGCGAATGGATATAAAAGTCACCAATTCAGGCAACAAATGTGATATAAGCACATGAAACAAAAAGAGAAATATAGAATCTAATACGGTTAATTTTGGTTAAAAATTAATCACAGATCACAGACATTATATAAAAAAAATAGTATTGGACCTTTTAACCTATCACTATGATTTATGCATAAATCCTTCAATATATATGCAGCAAAAATAGCCTGGTATAATTAACACTTCAGTGATTAACCAACATAAAACTGCCGGTAAAACATCATGTTTCAGATAGTTATGCTCTGCTTTTTTATAGATAGAAATCAGAAGACGGGGATTCAGACAGGATGCAAATGCAGTCACCACACGGAAATCGTTCTGTTTCCGGAAGCAGTCGATCGCTGATGATGGTTTTGACTATATACCCAAACCCAAACAACCTGAAGATGCAGGTTGCTTGGGTATAACCTTTTCTTTCATAATATGCTTTTTTGCACTCTTCTCATAAAACACGTTATCTCCTACAATCGCATCAATGGTAAACATGAGTTCCGATGAGAAAATACATGAGCAATATAAAACATTCTAAATTGATGATTCTTGGCTCAGGTCCGGCTGGCTATACCGCAGCAATCTATGCTGCCCGTGCAAATTTAAATCCGGTACTGATTACAGGCATTCAACAGGGCGGTCAGCTCACCACAACAACTGAAGTCGAAAACTGGCCCGGCGGTTCAGAAAACCTGACAGGGCCACAGTTAATGGAAGATGTCAAAGCACATGCTGAACGATTTGAGACCGAGATTATTTTTGATCATATTAATGATGTGGATTTTTCAGAGCGCCCCTTCAAACTGAAAGGCGACAATCAGATTTACAGCTGCGATGCACTGATTATTTCTACCGGCGCCTCGGCAAAATACCTGGGGCTTGACTCTGAAGAAGCATTTAAAGGCAGAGGAGTGTCCGCATGTGCAACATGTGATGGCTTCTTTTACAGAAACCAGAAAGTTGCCGTTGTTGGCGGCGGCAATACAGCCGTTGAAGAAGCTCTTTATCTTTCGAATATCGCAAAAGAGGTGCACCTGATACACCGTCGCGATACATTCCGCTCAGAGAAAATTCTGATAGATCGCCTGATGGATAAAGTAAATAACGGCAATATCATTCTGCATACTGATCGTACACTGGATGAAGTACTCGGCGATGACATGGGCGTAACCGGCGTTCGTCTGAAAGACACACAATCCGATAAAACAGAAGCGCTGGATGTCATGGGCGTATTTATTGCGATTGGCCACCACCCCAATACCGACATCTTTAACCAACAGCTGAAAATGAACAATGGCTATATTATAGTTAACTCAGGGCTGAACGGTAATGCAACGCAAACCAGTGTCGAAGGAATATTTGCAGCAGGTGATGTAATGGATAATCAGTATCGTCAGGCAATTACTTCTGCAGGAACGGGTTGCATGGCTGCACTGGATGCAGAACGTTTTCTTGATAACCTGCCTCAATAATCCGGCAAAAAAACCTTCAACAGAAGTAAAGACAAGCACCCCGGTTGTGTCCACACCGGGGTTTATTTTGTATAATACCTCTTCATTATTATCTCCGGTCATAGAAATATCGGTTCATTTATGAATGTGCTGGTCTGATTTATATCCGGAGAAGCCACATTATTCCTGTGAAAAGCCTTCAATGATGGATAAAAATAAACAAAAAAGTTTAAATGCCTGGCTACGGCAACAAAGTAAGCTGGCCAAACGCTGGCTGCTCATCTCGATCGGCCTGGGTGTATTATCAAGTATTTTTTTACTCGGCCAGGCAGCCCTGCTGGCATCGATTCTTCATCAACTCATTATCGAACATGTCGATAAAACCACATTAATCCCCCACTTTCTCGGGCTGGCAGCTGTCATCGCTATCCGTGCCGGCCTGACATGGGCCAGGGAAATCGCCGGATTTAAGTGCGGAGAGCAAATCAGAATTTATATCCGCCAGCTTATTTTTGATAAGCTGAGAAAAATGGGCCCAACCGTAATCAAAGGTAAACCCGCTGGTTCATGGGCTACCCTGATTCTGGAACAGGTTGAAAATATGCAGGACTTTTATGCCCGCTATTTACCACAAATGTCTCTGGCGGTATTGATTCCTTTTGTCATTTTAGTCGTGGTGTTCCCGGTCAACTGGGCGGCCGGATTAATCTTTTTAATTACGGCTCCACTCGTCCCCTTCTTTATGGCACTCGTCGGAATAAAAGCTGCAGATGCAGCCCGGAAAAACTTCAAAGCCCTGCAGCGGTTATCCGGCCATTTCTATGACCGCCTCCAGTCAATGACCACAATCAGAATGTTTGACCGGACCCGGTCTGAAGCGGAACATCTCCGGGCTGCATCCGAAGTTTTTCGCCTGAGAACGATGGATGTATTGCGGGTTGCTTTTCTTTCATCTGCGATACTGGAATTTTTTACATCTGTTTCAATCGCAGTGACCGCGGTTTATTTTGGTTTCAGCTATATCGGTGAACTTGATTTCGGCGATTACGGAACAGGCATTACTTTATTTACCGGTTTATTTGTTCTGATTCTGGCGCCTGAATTTTATCAGCCTCTCAGAGATCTGGGCACTTTCTATCATGCGAAACAGCAGGCGATTGGCGCTGCAGAAAGCATTGTGGAATTTCTTGACTATGAAGTCAGCGAGATTCGTTCAGGCTCAACACAACTCCCTCCGGCACAAGCAATTACAATTGAAGCGACCGGGCTGGAAGTACTCAGTCCACAGGGAAAAAAGCTGGTTGGTCCCATCTCGTTTCAACTGAACCCGGGCCAAACCACGGCACTGGTCGGCCCAAGTGGCGCAGGTAAAACATCGCTTGTGCAGGCTCTGCTCGGCTTCATGCCCTACCGGGGCGAATTAAAAATTAATGGTATTGAAGTGCACGATCTGTCTCATGAAGACTGGCGTAAACATATCAGTTGGGTCGGACAAAACCCGCTGCTGGTTCATGGCACTATCAGAGACAATATTACTCTGGGAAAACCGGATGTGTCCGGTGAAAGGCTCAGTCAGGTGCTGGCGCAATCCTTTTCTGCTGAATTTGTCGGGCGGCACGGACTGGATTATCAGATTCAGGATCGTTCCGGTGGCTTGTCTGTCGGCCAGGCACAACGCTTAGCCCTGGCCCGGGCCATGCTGCAGGATGGCCGGTTCTGGCTGTTAGATGAGCCGACTGCAAGTCTGGATGCTTCCAGCGAGCAACAGGTGATGCAAGGGATAGCGTCCTGTATTCGTGATCGAACTACGCTGATGGTCACGCATCAGCTTTCTCCGCTGCAATCTGTAAATCAGATTCTGGTTTTACAGGACGGACAACTGGTTCAGTCAGGAAATTACGATACTTTAGCCCGGGAAGATGGGCTGTTTAAATCGATGCTTGAATCGAACCTGTCTGCGTACAGTGAACAAACGGGAGACCTTCTTGATGCGTGAACTGATTCCATTTCTTAAACTTTATAAAAAACATTGGTTTGGTCTGACACTGGGCATGATTCTGGCTTTTTTGACACTGTGTGCATCAATTGGCCTTTTGACCCTTTCCGGGTGGTTTCTCTCCGCAGCGTCCGTTGCAGGTCTGACAATCGCCAGACAAACCTTTAATTACATGCTTCCCAGTGCTTTTGTCAGAGGTTTCGCCATCGGCCGTACCGCCGGGCGCTGGGGCGAGCGGGTCGTCAGTCATAATGTCACCTTTAAGGTGCTGGCTGACCTGAGAATTTTTTTCTTTGAAAAACTGGCACCACTGATTCCCGGCCGGGCGGCTAATCTGCGCGATGGTGATATTTTAAACCGCCTTGTGGCAGATGTTGACGCCATGGATCATGTCTATCTGCGTTTAATCAGTCCGGTACTGATTGGCGGCATGGGAATCGTTGTACTGACACTGTTTCTGAGCTGGTTCGATGCTCAGGTTGCCCTGCTCCTGGGCGGTATTCTGCTGATTCTGCTTCTATCCTGGCCGGTCCTGTTTTATCAGCTCGGGAAAAAAAATGGTGCGGCACTTACCCGGAAAAAATCTCAACTGAGAATCACGTTACTGGACTGGATTCAGGGCTACAGTGAGCTGATTATTTTTGGTGCAGAACCGGCTTACCGGCAGAATGTTTTCCGTCAGCAGGCTGCAATGATCAAAAATCAATACATCCATGCGCTGTATACCGGCTTTGCTCAGGCTTTGCTGATGCTGGCCAGCGGATGGACGCTGGTTCTCATGTTATGGTTTGTCGGTAATGGGGTTGGCAATGCCCCACCCAGCCCGATGATAGCCATGGTGATTTTCGCCACAATGGCAAGTTTTGAGCTGTTAATGCCTATCGCCGGTGCATTTCAGTACCTCGGACAAACCATGACCTCAGCGCGCCGCTTGAATGAAGTGCTCTCGGCCAGCCCTGAAGTCGTTTTTCCGGATGAAACAACAGAGCATAGTGAAACATTTGATATCCGTTTTCAGGATGTCAGCTTCTCATATGATGAACATCAGGATTCAGTGCTAAAAGAAATCAATCTGCATATTCCGGCCGGACATAAACTTGCTGTCGTAGGCCAGACCGGTTCAGGAAAATCGACTTTAATGCAGCTGATTTCGCGCTACTGGGATCCTCAGTCCGGGCAGATATCCATCGCAGGCACCAATATAAAACAGTGGCGTGAAAGCGACCTCAGAAAATCCATGAGCATTGTCAGCCAGCGGGTCGACATACTCAATGGTACTTTAAGAGATAACCTGTTAATTGCAAATCCGGATGCTGATGATATTCAGTTAGCCAATATACTGGCGCGTGTCGGGCTGGATAAGTTACTTGAAGAGCAGGCCGGACTTGATAGCTGGCTGGGTGAAGGCGGACGTCAGCTCTCAGGTGGAGAAAAACGCCGGCTGGGAATTGCCCGGGCCATTCTTCATCAGGGGCAGATTCTTTTACTGGATGAACCGACAGAAGGGCTGGATAAACAGACTGAGCATCAAATTATGTCATTACTCCGGTCACATTTTACCGATAAAACAGTTATTTTTATCACACACCGCCTGATAGAGCTGACCCGAATGGATGCAATCTGCCTGCTTGAACAGGGACAAATCATTGAATACGGTGATCACCAAACCTTAATGGCACATCAGGGCCGCTATTATGAATTAAATCAAACGCTATAATCTGCTCTGCCTGAACAACCTGAAGTGCATGATTCAGGTTGTTTGGGAATCCGCTATGTCAGGTCAGTATTTCTGGCCTCTTTTTTTTCTGTTTTCTTATTTGTTACCATATAACATAACAAAACAACCTGAATATTTATTCTGAAAAAGCACAATATTAATTAAGTAATCGTTTGCATTGATTTAAATTTAAATCTTTCTTCTCAAAAAAACTTATATATTATTTTACCTCCCCGCTGATTACATATTTCGTGACATTTATCCAAAACGGCCCCGGTAATTAATAAGAAAAGCATAGAGAGAATAACAAGAGAAACTGTTTAATCATTAACCACAGATGGTGAATTCTGTTAATAAGATACGGCACAAATACACACAAAAATATTCTTAGTTATCCCTCACATACAACCTTCCTCTATACCCAAATAACCTCAAGATGCAGGATTCAGGTTAATTGGGTATATACCCAAACAACCTGAAAATACAGGGTTCAGTGAGATTTGTCAGGCTCTGAGACAAGGCACTGATTTGAAGATAGAGTCATTCTACGTTGAAAATCAGTCACGCCGTATCAGAGCCTGACAAACTCACCCGCAGGGCGTGAGCTGAAAGGCACATTTCTGCGTCAAGAGAATTTGAAAGGTGGGGACATTCCTGCATTCCCTTTTCTTGAACTGTACCTTTCGGCTGCACGCTGAATCCTGCATCTTCAGGTTGCTTGGGTATATACATTTAAAGCATGCTTAATAATGAACAAAATCAATATTACTATTTAAACAATTAATTTATCTGTCAATAAATTAATGATAAAAAACAAATTAATCAAATAATTACCTGTAATGATCGATCCATGAATTTAATTTAAATTTTGATTGAATTTTCGTGAATATGAATATATTTTATAAAAAATGATTACAAAAATTACATTCAATATGAAAGCACGGATCGCATTTTTATTGGCTTTAATTCTCTCGCCTTCGATTTATTCCGGATCACTACCTCAGGATGAGAAATTACTTCAGTCACTTATTCAACGTGGCGTAATCTGTAAAGGATTGACCTACGATGAACAACAAGAAGCATTACGTATTTATCTGAATAAGAAAGCCCGGAAAGATAAATCGCCACAAGAAAAATCAGATTCGACTTCTTTTAAGACGTGCATTGCACCTCATAAAAAATAACATCGCACACAACGAAACCTGCTTATTTTGAATTATTTCTTCCGGAGTAACAGGCTCAGTTGGCTATAAGTAAACACAAAAAATCAAGAAGGATTATAAAATGATAAAAATGAGGAAAACATTGCTTGCAACGGCAATGATGACCTGTTTTGGTGTCAGTAGTTATGTTCATGCCCATGCACCAGCAGATATGGGGATTGTGAACGAAGAAAAACTTATCGAAATGCTGGTTCGCAAGGGCGTTGTCGACAGTCATGCATCAGATGCAGCTAAACACGATGCGTTAAGAAAATACCTTGCAAAAAAAATTAATGCCGGCTTTAAAGGCGATGACCAGCTTGGAAAGAAAGCGCTTTTAAACCGGGCGAAAGTTCTGAAAGCAATGAAAGCCGGACAAGGTCGCCAGAAATTAAACGTCTTTGCACTGGATGTCAGTCAGAAACGTAATGATAAAATTCTTGCACTGTTAATCGATTTTCCTGATTTACCCTGGGATGACAATCAATTAACCCCGGCTTTAACGGACATGTACTACAAAAGCTACACGCCCGACCATTATCAGACCCTGCTGTTCTCTGACACCGGTTATACAGGGCCAGACGGACAAAATCTGATTTCAATGCGCCAATACTACCATCAGGAATCCGGCGACAGTTATGGTGTATCCGGTAAAGTTCTGGGCTGGTATCATGCCTCTCATAACGCTGCTTATTATGGCGGCCATACTGCATCCGGCGGCAATGACCTCAATCCTCAGCAACTGGTCCGCGAAGCACTTGACCAGCTGGCAAAAGATCCAAGTGTCAATCTGGCAGACTATGATATCGAGGACCGTTATGACTATGATGGTGACGGGGATTACCGTGAACCGGATGGCGTTATCGATCACCTGATGGTTTTCCACTCTTCCGTTGGTGAAGAAGCAGGCGGTGGTGCACTCGGAGAAGATGCAATCTGGTCACATCGTCATAATCTTGGCCAGTTTTACGTTCTGAAAGGCACACAAAGTACAGTACCGGGCCGTTTCGACGGACAATACGCAGCTTACGATTACACCATGCAGCCAATTGATGCTGCTGCCGGGGTCTGTTCACATGAATATGGCCATGATCTGGGATTACCGGATGAATATGACACACAATATACCGGTAAAGGTGAACCAGTCTCCTACTGGTCAATTATGTCTTCGGGCAGCTGGGCCGGCAAAGTCCCCGGTACAGAACCATCATCTTTCTCAGCATGGTGTAAAGCCTTCCTGCAGGATGCTGTCGGCGGCAACTGGATTGACGACAAACAAATTTCACTGGATGAGCTGGATAAGCATGCCAAAGTCATCAAACTCCGCCAGACAACCGATACTGATCATCAGAATCTGATTAAAATTCCTCTGCCGCAAAAACAGATTGAAGACCTTGCACCTTACGAAGGCAACTATGACTTTTATTCCGATAAAGGTGACAGTCTGAATAATAAAATGACCCGGACTTTAACCATTCCGGCAGCATCAAAAGTCGCCCTGAAGTTCAAAGCATGGTATCAGATAGAAAAAGACTATGACTTCGCCAGAGTGACAGTCAATGGTCAACCGGTTGCAGGAAACATCACCACAATGGATGATCCGCAAACCACCGGACTTGTGCCTGCAATTTCCGGAAAATCAGATGGCTGGATCGATGCTGAATTCGATTTATCCCAGTGGGCCGGACAGGATATTGAACTCGGTTTTGAATATATTACCGATGGCGGCCTGGCGATGGCTGGTTTCTATCTGGATAACCTTGTGCTGGATGCTGACGGTGTAACCACAGCAATTGACGACGCTGAAAGTACACCAAGCTTTACCTTTGATGGCTTCCGCCTGAACAATGGATATCACTTAGCAGATCATTACTACCTGCTGCAATGGCGCAGCCACAACGGTGTTGATGGCGGTTTGGGCCATATCAACCGCTTTGGTCAGCTGATGTCTTTCGAACCCGGCTTGCTGATTTGGTATGTTGATGAGTCACTGACGGATAACTGGGTCGGTCAGCATCCGGGGAAAGGCTGGATAGGTGTTGTCGATGCCGATCAGAATGCGCTTGTCTGGGCCAATAGCGGAAAAGCTGCACAAACCCGTTATCAGGTTCGTGATGCCGCCTTCTCACTGAAAGATCAGGCTCCGATGGCACTGAAAAACAGCAGTGGCGATATTCTTGAAGATAACAGCCTGATTGGTACACCTGATTTTGCTGATAATAAAGATTACAGCGATCCGGACCAGCCGGATGCGGGCCGTCTATTGTCAGACTTCGGTTTACAGATCGATGTTCTGGAACAGGGTGAAAATGATGAATATGGCCTGATCAAAATCTCCAGAACATCGACACCAAATACTGCGCCAGAAGCTGCTTTTGACCTGAAGGTGAATGATCTGACAGTCACAGCAACCAATCTGAGTTCAGACAGTGACGGTAAGATTGTCAGTTATCTCTGGGACTTCAGTAACGGACAAACCAGTTCAGAAGAATCACCCACCTGGACATATGCTCAAAAAGGTACCTACCGGGTGACTTTAACCGTGACTGATGATCAGGGAGCAACCAAAACGCTGAATGAATGGGTCACAGTCACCGATCCGAATACTGCACCGGTTGCTCAGGCCAGATATGTAAAAAATGACCTGAAAGTTTCAATGTGGTCAACAAGCTGGGATCAGGGTGGCCGTATCGTTGATACCCAGTGGACTTTACCGGATGGAGAAGTCAAACATGGCGTTTCCTTCTCGACAACCTTCGCCTCTCACGGCCAATACGATGTATTACTCACTGTGACAGACAACGATGGCGCATCAACCAGCAAAACAATTCAGGTTAACCTCTGATTAGATTAGCTTGCTAAATCGATATTTTTAACACACATACGCAAAGTGCAACCAAAATGGTTGCACTTTTTGCATCACACAATGCCTTACATCAGTAAAGCAGCATATTTAATTACTCTGGATCACTATCATGGTTAGTTTCCGGCGCAGATGTTTGTACACCCCCCATCACCGCAAGACCATCATAACGACACTTATCAAGATATACTTTCAGATAACTTCCTTTTTTATAAGAGTTCAGAACCAGCTCTTTACCCAGATCGCTGACAACACCGTAAGCAACTTTACTTCCTGTTGTCTGACAGGCTTCTGTATTCACAGAGGTATTGAAAGTGACGTACACTCCTTCGTCACCAGTAACAGAATCCGCATATTCGGTTAAACCAGTCACATAGACAGGCTCAGACCAGGATCCGGCAAAAACAGAAGTTGCGACAGATAATGATAGAGGGAGTAATAAATACTTCATAAATTTCATAAAAATTTCCTTTTTTATAAGATGCATGAATAAAGTCAGCCCAAAGGAACATTGTTCAATTGGGTCAAAAAGAAAGATACAGCAAAACATTATGAAATAAAACGATGTGCATTTATGAATTTGATATTTCCATCAAAAGCAGGAATCTGTGGGATAAAAAAACGACGTATAATTGATATAAAGGTTAACTGTATAGATATACTTTGTCACATTTGGCCAGAGAAAGTGCAGACTGATCTACACTTTCCCGTCAAAAGCTACAAAGCAAAGTCACTTGTTACTTTTACCCCAGCAATTAATGGCTTCCCTTCAGAGCATTCCGCAATATATACCTGAACTTTTTTATGATGCATTAGTGCATTTCTTAACATTTTTTCATATTCCACATATGTACTTTCAATATCTTGGGTAAAACCTGCTGATTTAGACTCAGTCTGACATATACCCGTAACCGGAGCTGTTTTAAATGTCACTTCAGCGCCTTGTTGATATGCTTTAGCATCGTAAAAATCTGAGACACTTTCCACCGATAGTTTCTCAGTCCACTCTCCCGCAAATACGGAAGCAGTAACTGATAAACACAAGGGCAACAATAGATATTTTGTAATTTTCATGGCTATTTCCTTTTCTTAAATATTGCATTAATTGTTAGTATCTCACAAAATTTTGAACACCGTTCAATTGAGACTACAGATACTATAAGAGAAGATATTGAATAAATAAAACAATGTTCAAAATTTTGAGCATACAATTTCAAAAATATTGATATTCGTCAGATTAAATTATGTTTTTAATCACTTATAAATCAATAATCACACAAAAAGCGGTGGCATCTTCAATCCAGCTCCTGTTTAATGCATTATCATGAAACAGAATGTCTACCAGAACCGACACATGCCAGAACATCACAACTCAGACAGGAAAGAACATGACCTCCGGCTTTGGATCGCTGCCGGTCAGCACGGTATTTTTAAAGCAGCGTTTTCTGTAGAAAATCAGACCGTTTGCTATTTGGCCTGTGCTCAGGAAACAGCCCCGCTCAGAATGACCTATCTGATCAAACACCCTGATAAACCAATTCTTTACGGAATATTAAGAGGGGAAGGTTTCAGTCAGATCCATGCTTATCAGATTCTGGATAATGGCGACTTACAACTGATAAATTCTCTGGATGACTGCCCGGCAGGTGCTGCTCATATCAGTATTAATGATGAAGGTTCTTTACTGGCCGTGGCCTACTATTTAAGTGGTCAGGCGGGCATTTACGCCATCTTGCCATCTGGTGCACTTGGGATATTGAGGTATGAGATTCATCACTCGGGGAGCAGCCACCACCCTGAAAGGCAAACATCACCTCACCCGCACTGGACTGGCTTCAGCCTCAACTCAAATAGCTTCTATGTAACCGACCTCGGGATTGATCAAATCTGCTGTTACCACTTCAAAAACAATCAGTTAAAGCTACAACAGAAAACTTTGACGACTCAGGGTGCCGGACCAAGGCATATGGCTTTCCATAAAGCATCTCATACTGCTTATGTCACAAATGAGCTTCAGGCATCCGTTTCGGCCTACCGTTACAATCCGGAAAATGGTCAGTTAACTGAGATAGAAACCATCAAAAGTTTCGTCAAGTCAGAACCGGAAAGGCCACATAACGTTTCAGATATTAAAATTCACCCTTCGGGTCAGTTTTTATACGTACTTAACCGTGGCGTTGATTTGATCTCGGTCTTTCAAGTTGCTCAAAAGACCGGAAAGCTCACGTGGATAGCCAGTGAACCAGCGCACAGCACATCATCACGATCAATCACCTTTGATGCAGAAGGACACCTGATGTTTGTCAGCGGGGAGTTCAGTGACACTGTCGTTATCTTTCACATCAACTCAAACACAGGGCAACTGGAGTGGCAACCACCGATCCTCACAGTTCCTGAACCAATGGCAATTGTGACTGAAACTATCGTCTTTAACCAAGGATGAAGATGTAAAAAGAGCGCCTTTTGGAGCGCTCTTATTCTTATCTTCCGGGGGAAAACTAAAAGATTAGCGGGAACGTTTATTTACGGGACCAGAACTTTTACCTGAACGACCGGCTTTTGCATTTCTGCCCTTTGGACTGGAGATTCGTTCTTCATGTCGTTTCACAGCCCGGCGAATTTTCTGACTTCTCGAACGTTCACGTTTACGGGAGGTATTATCTTTAGACACATCAATCATTGTGCGCTGTTCCGGATTAAGCTCAACCAGCTCCCGCAAATAATTGACTTCTTTCAGAGTGAGTTCAACCCATCCTCCCCGGGGCAGCGCTTTATCCAGGAAAATGTCGCCATAGCGAACCCGCTTCAAGCGGCTGACCGTTGTATCCTGAGATTCCCACAACCGGCGGACTTCCCGGTTACGTCCTTCGTTGATCACCACATAGAAGGTATGATTGATTCCTTCTCCACCGGCATAAACGATGTCTTCAAAACGGGCAACACCATCATCAAGCGTCACACCATTCACCAGGTTCTTTATCATCTCTTCGGTCACATCGCCAAAGACACGAACAAGATATTCCCGTTCAACCTGACGACTCGGATGCATCAGCCGGTTGGCTAATTCGCCATCGGTTGTAAACAGTAACAGCCCTGAGGTATTCGCATCCAGTCTTCCGATAGAAACCCACCGGGAACCCCGGATTTTTGGTAACCGGTCAAAAACGGTACGCCGTCCTTCAGGATCATGACGGGTACAAAGCTCACCTTCAGGCTTATAATAAGCAAGGACTCGACAAATCACATCTTCCTGAGCTTTAACAGAAACAGTATGTCCATCAATCCGGACCGTGGCATCTTCATCTTCCAGACGTTCACCCAGAATTGCCACTTTACCATCGACACTAACCCGCCCGGCCCGAATCAGTGTTTCCAGCTCACGACGTGAACCGTGACCTGCCCTTGCTAAAACCTTTTGTAACTTTTCGCTCATTGATTTACCTTGCTGTGTCGTCTTCTCAGACGTCGAATAAAAATACGGCCTTTTACCGCGGCCGCGTATTATCTCAAATCACAAGTTAAAAAGCATCTGTTTTGATTGTCACCGGACCATGAAAAATTCAATAGTCAACAGGTCTTATATATAATACAAGGAGCTATTCAAATGGTGTTGGATCGCCGGCACCAAGCCGCTGAACTATCATTTCACTCTCACTGAAGTCAATGACAGTCGTCGGCTGTTCCCCTAAATAACCACCATTCAGAATCACATCAACCGAATGCTCCAGCATATCCCGGATTTCTTCAGGGTCAGACTCAGTGGTGTCTTTACCAGGTAAGATTAAAGATGTCGACATCAGAGGTTCACCCAAGGCTTCAAGCAAATCCAGTGCAATGCGGTTATCCGGTACCCGGATACCAATGGTTTTTCTTTTCGGATTCATTAATCGTCTTGGTACTTCTTTCGTCCCTTTAAAGATAAAGGTATAAGGTCCGGGCGTATTGTTTCTCAACAAACGAAACGCGGTATTGTCGACACGTGCGTAGAGTGATAATTCGGAAAGGTCTCTGCACAGCAGAGTAAAATTGTGCTTATCATTCAAATGCCTGATCCGGCAAATTTGCTCCAGTGCGGATTTATTTTCCAACTGACATCCCAATGCATATCCTGAGTCTGTCGGATAAACAATCACCCCGCCATTTCTTACAATCGCAACAGCCTGGTTAATTAACCGGGCCTGCGGGTTTTCAGGATGGACATAAAAATACTGACTCATTACGACTCCTCGTCATTAACGACGCTAACAAATGGGGGAAAACCCCAATCTTTCCATACAGGTTCAATATCAGAAGGCAACCACAGATTTCGGCCTAAATCCAGCCAGGGAGATGGATAGTGGAAATCACTCCCCTGAGACGCTAGCAGGCCGTAGTGTAGCGCATTATTGGTTAAATTGCGCCTTTCCTGCGTGCCTTGTTGTGGCTGAGCCACTTCCATTGCATCTCCGCCAGCATCACGAAACGCTTCAATCAAACGCTTCAGCCACTTAGCACTGAGCTGATAACGTCCCGGATGTGCCAGAACAGCCTGACCTCCTGCCGCATGAATGGCTTCGATCGCATCATCAACCGAACACCAGTCAGGCGGAACATAACCCGGACAATTTCTGCTCAGATATTTTTTGAATACATGTTGCATTGACTTAGCGTACCCGTTTTCTACCAGCCAAATTGCAAAATGTCCCCGGGTTATCGCTGCATCTCCGGCAATCACAGACACTTCATCGAAAACTCCCGGACGGGTCGCTTTTTCCAGCCGGGAAGCAATCATACGCGCTCTTTCCTGCCGGCGGGATCGTTGCGCTTTCATCAATTCAACCAACGCCGGATGCTGCGGATCAATATTCAGCCCGACAATATGAATATCTTTATTTTGCCAAACGGTAGATAACTCAATGCCATCGATCAGACATAAAGGAAGCTGATTTTGACGAATATGAAGCGAAGCCCGCTCTAACCCGTCAATGCAATCATGATCTGTGATTGCCAGCACTTCGATCCCACGCTCAACAGCCCGATCAATCAAAGCTTCCGGCGACAAACGTCCGTCTGAAGCTGTGGTGTGACTATGTAAATCTATTTTCATTTTTATTTTTACCAACAAAAGGCTTGACTTTTTACTGCCGCACTAGTTTACTAGTACAAAAATACACGAACGAATACAGGCCGCTCCATGTTACAGGAATTCACGATGAATCTGAAATGCACGCTATCCCGCACAAATGCCCCCGTTCTTACTGGTGGCTGGTGGCGTCTGAACCTGTTTTCACGGCGGGCTGCCTGTTGATCTGAATGAAATTAAGAAGCCCGCAATTTGCGGGTTTTTTTCTGCTTTTTTCAGTCAAAACTAACAACATTAACGAAAAATTAACAACGAAATTCACCGAAACATAACAACGTACAGCAATACATCACCCGTGACCAAGGTCATGTGATGTCAGGAGTTTAAGGGTTATCAAATGAATAACACCATACATATTAATACACTGGGTAACATCCGCCTGGTCACGACAAGCATGCCTTATCATGCCGATCCGACCGTCCTGTTTCATACACTGTGTGAAAAAAAGACGGATAGCTTACTGCTTGAATCAGCCGAAATTGATTCCAAAGCCAATTTAAAGAGTCTGCTGTTAATTGATGCAGCCGTGCGGATTACCTGTACAGGGCATAAAGTCACCTTTCAGGCGCTGACAGAAAACGGCCAGGCTTTAATCAGCCATCTGGCAAAAAATATTAAGGCAGACATACAAACCGGGCAGACGGAACAAACCCTGTCATTATTTTTTTCTGCACCGGATCAGACACTCGATGAAGACAGCCGGCTGAGGGAATCCTCTTCATTTGATGCGCTTCGCCTGGTTCAGCACAGCTTTGACCGGACTGATCTGGACAGATACGCCATTTTTCTCGGGGGTGTCTTTGCTTACGATTTAGTTGCAAACTTTGAACCGCTGGGAGAAGTAAAAGGAAAAAACAAGTGTCCTGACTATGTTTTCTACGTCGCTGAAACACTGATGATTGTCGACCATCAAAGCCAGACCTGTCAGGTCCGGGGAACATTGTTTAATCCGGTCGCCAGCACAGAAGAGAAAGTGACGGCAAGGCTCGAAGCCATTACACATCAGTGTAAAGATTTAAAACCACTGCCTGACTTTCCGCCACTCAGCTCAGAAGATGTCACACCTTCTGTTTCCGATCAGGCTTATTGTGACATCGTTGAAGATCTGAAAGGCTATATTGTCCGGGGCGATATTTTTCAGGTCGTGCCTTCCCGGACATTCAGCCTGCCTTGCCCTTCCCCGTTGACTGCTTATAAAAAGCTGAAAGATAACAACCCAAGCCCGTATATGTTTTATATTCAGGACGAACTGTTTACGCTGTTCGGTGCCTCTCCGGAAAGTGCTCTGAAATATGATCAAAGCTCCAACCAGATTGAAATCTATCCGATTGCCGGGACCCGCCACCGGGGTAAAAATCCGGACGGCTCGATCAATCTTGATCTGGACGGACGCATCGAGCTGGACCTGCGTTGTGACCGGAAAGAAAACGCAGAACACATGATGTTAGTCGATCTGGCACGTAACGATGTGGCCCGTATCTCTCAGGCCGGTTCAAGACATGTGGCCGATTTACTGAAAGTTGATCGTTACAGCCATGTGATGCATCTCGTATCCCGGGTTGTCGGCCAGTTGCGTTCGGATTTAGATGCACTACATGCTTATCAGGCATGTATGAATATGGGCACACTCACCGGTGCGCCAAAAATCAGAGCGATGCAGCTCATTCGGTCCGTAGAAAAAGAACGCCGCGGCAGTTATGGCGGTGCTGTTGGTTACCTGACGGGAGAAGGTGACCTCGATACCTGTATCGTGATTCGCTCAGCCTACGTCGAAAATGGTATCGCCAACGTACAGGCAGGCGCCGGTATTGTCTATGATTCCGATCCACAGGCGGAAGCTGATGAAACCCGGAGCAAAGCTCAGGCTGTTATTTCAGCAATTCAAACAGCACATACGCTTTCATCAGGAAAATAAAGGATCAGCATCATGGCTCACATTATCTTTATCGACAATTTCGATTCATTTACTTATAACCTGGTTGATCAGTTCCGTTCTCTTGGTCATCAGGTAACTGTTTACCGTAACCAGATTGAAGCGGCCCGGATTGTATCCGCGGTCCGCGCAGCAGAAACCCCGGTAGTGGTTTTATCTCCCGGTCCCGGCATTCCGTCAGAAGCGGGTTGCGTGCCGGAACTGCTTCAGACTCTGAAAGGCGAAGTGCCGGTGATCGGTATCTGTCTGGGGCATCAGGCGATTGTAGAAGCTTATGGCGGCAAAGTTGCCGGAGCCGGTGAAATCGTCCACGGCAAAGTCTCATTAATGACTTACCAGCCACATCAGGTTTATCAGGGATTGCCTTCCCCGCTGACGATTGCCAGATACCACTCATTAGTCGCAACACATGTGCCGGACAGCTTAACAGTAACGGCTGAAGTGGATGGCCTTGTTATGTCAGTGATTCACGAGCAGGATAAAGTCTGCGGATTTCAGTTCCATCCGGAGTCAATTATGACCACGTACGGTGCACAATTGCTGGAAAATACCATCGAATGGGCACTGCAGTAATCTGCTGTTTTTCATTCCCGACATGTCGACTGAAACAGAATTAAAGGTAAAAACATCATGCAAGCTATTATCGATAAACTGTATGCGCAAACCCCGCTTTCCCAGCAGGAATCTTATCAGTTATTTGAGCAGATTATCCGCGGTGAGATGGAACCGCTTCTGATGGCAGCATTACTCACCGCACTGAAAATTAAAGGTGAGACACCAGAAGAGATATCAGGAGCAGCACAGGCGTTACTGGATAATGCTGTCGCTTTCCCCCGGCCAGATTACGACTTTGCCGATATTGTCGGAACCGGTGGCGATGGTGCAAATACAATCAATATTTCAACCACAGCGGCTTTTGTCGCCGCAGGCTGTGGTGTGAAAGTCGCCAAACACGGAAACCGCAGCGTGTCCAGTAAATCCGGTTCTTCCGACTTGCTGGATGCATTTGGCATCAATCTGGCGATGACGCCGGAAAATACCCGCAAAGCGATTGATGAGCTGGGCGTTGCTTTCTTATTTGCGCCGCAGTATCACGGCGGTGTCCGCCATGCAATGCCGGTTCGCCAGACATTAAAAACCAGAACCATTTTCAACATTCTCGGCCCGTTAATTAACCCGGCGCGGCCCAATATCGAACTGATGGGTGTCTATGATTCGGCGTTAATTCAGCCCATCGCAGAAACCATGCTGAAAATGGGCATGAAACGGGCGGCGGTCGTTCATGGTTCAGGTCTGGACGAAGTCGCGATTCACGGTATAACTCAGGTTGCGGAAATCCACAACGGGAAAATTACCCGTTACACACTGACACCGGAGGACTTTGGTCTGAACACCTTCCCGCTGGAATCAATTAAAGGCGGTGCACCTGAAGAAAACCGTCAGATTATTGAAGATATTCTTACCGGGAAAGGAACCGAAGCTCAAATGTCTGCGGTCGCCGTCAACGTTGCGCTATTATTGCGTCTCTTCGGACAGGAAGACCTGAAAGAAAATGCCGCCAAAGCTATGCATGTCATGCAAACCGGTCAGGCATTTCATCTGGTTAAACAACTTGCAGCGCAAGGGTAAACACATGGACAAGCAATTATCAGAACATATTTCAACCCGGCATACCGAGATGGCTGAAGTACTGGCCCGGATCGTCAAAGACAAAGCAATCTGGCTGGAAGAACGCATGCAATCCCAGCCGCTGGTCTCATTTCAGGATGAGCTTTCACCGTCTGACCGAAGCTTCTACGACGCACTGAATACGGGCAAAACTGCCTTTATTCTGGAGTGTAAAAAAGCCTCTCCGTCAAAAGGACTGATCCGCGAAGATTTTAATCTTGATGATATCGCCTGCGTTTACCGCAACCACGCGAACGCGATTTCGGTATTAACTGATGAGAAATACTTCCAGGGAAATCTTGAGTTTTTACCCCGGGTACGCCATCAGGTCACTCAACCTGTATTGTGTAAGGATTTCATGCTGGATCCATACCAGGTCAGCCTCGCCAGATACTACGGGGCCGATGCGATTTTGCTGATGCTTTCGGTGCTAGAGGACGATGCTTACCGCAACATGGCTGACGTCGCCCATTCACTGAATATGGGAGTTTTAACCGAAGTCAGTAATGAAGAAGAGCTTGAACGCGCCCTCGCTCTCAATGCAAAAGTCATCGGGATCAATAACCGCAATTTGCGGGATCTGACCACAGACCTGAACCGGACTAAACAACTGGCGCCCAAAATTCCGGATGGGATTACCATCATTTCCGAGTCAGGAATTTATACCAACCAGCAGGTACGGGAGCTGGCACAGCATGCGCATGGCTTTTTAATCGGCAGCTCGTTAATGTCTGAAGAAAATCTGGAACTTGCAGTACGCCGGGTCACGCTCGGAGAAAATAAAGTATGCGGCCTGACCCGCCCACAGGATGCTGCTCAGGTTTATCAGGCGGGTGCGGTCTATGGCGGATTGATTTTTGTGGAAACCTCTCCGCGCTACGTCACGGCAGAACAGGCAAAAACCGTGATCGATGCCGCGCCGTTAAATTATGTCGGGGTCTTTCGTGATATGCCGGCTGAATCATTATGTGATATCGCACATCAGCTTTCACTGAATGCGGTTCAGTTACACGGTCACGAAGATCAGGCTTATGTCAGTCACCTCCGTGACCGGCTCGATCCGTCTGTGGCTATCTGGAAAGCCTACGGTGTCAGCGACCACGTTCCGGAGCCACTGTTGCACCATGTTGACCGCCACCTCTATGATACCAAATCAGGCAATCAGTCCGGCGGCACCGGTTTAACATTCGACTGGACGCAGCTTCCCCGGACATCAGATGTCATGCTGGCAGGTGGTCTGTCACCGGACAATGCCCAACACGCAGCCTCCCTTGGCTGTGCCGGATTAGACTTCAACTCAGGCGTTGAATCTGCCCCCGGCATAAAAGATGCCCGAAAAATACAACAGGTTTTTCAGCAAGTCAGAAATTACTGAACACCATCGCAACAAAAGCAGTTAACGAATTACAAGGAATCAAAGTTATGTCTAAATTAGACGCATATTTCGGCGAATACGGAGGACAATACGTTCCCCAGATCTTAGTTCCTGCGCTTGATCAACTGGAACAGGCATTCATAGATGCACAGCAGGATCCTGAATTTCGCTCCGAATTCATGTCATTACTCCAGGAATATGCCGGACGCCCGACAGCATTAACACTGACACGGAACCTGGTCAAAGGCACCAAAACAAAACTCTATCTGAAACGTGAAGATTTACTTCACGGTGGCGCTCATAAAACCAATCAGGTACTTGGACAGGTTCTGCTGGCCAAACGCATGGGAAAAACAGAAATTATTGCTGAAACCGGCGCCGGGCAGCATGGCGTGGCAACCGCAATTGCCTGTGCCCTGATGGATCTCAAATGCCGGGTGTATATGGGCGCGAAAGACGTTGAACGCCAAAGCCCGAACGTGTTCAGAATGCGTCTGATGGGCGCTGAAGTCATCCCGGTACATTCCGGTTCTTCCACGCTGAAAGATGCCTGTAATGAAGCACTGCGCGACTGGTCTGCTTCTTACGAAACCGCCCATTATCTGTTAGGCACAGCGGCTGGCCCTCACCCGTTCCCGACCATTGTCCGCGAGTTTCAGCGGATTATCGGTGAAGAGACCAAAAACCAGATTCTGGCCCGTGAAGGCAGTCTGCCGGATGCGGTGATCGCCTGTGTCGGCGGTGGTTCAAACGCCATTGGCATGTTTGCTGACTTTATTGATGAGCAGGATGTTCGCCTGATTGGGGTTGAACCGGGTGGTAAAGGCGTGGATACACCGATGCACGGCGCTCCGCTCAAGCATGCGAAAACCGGGATATTCTTCGGCATGAAAGCACCGCTGATGCAGGATGAAAATGGTCAGGTGGAAGAGTCTTACTCCGTTTCTGCCGGGCTGGATTTCCCGTCTGTCGGACCGCAGCACGCCTATTTAAATGCCACCGGCAGAGCTGAATATGTCAACATCACTGATGATGAAGCACTGGACGCCTTCCAGGATCTGGCCCGCCATGAAGGCATTATCGGCGCACTGGAATCCTCTCACGCGCTGGCACATGCCCTGAAAATGGCCAAAGCTGAACCTGAAAAAGAACAGGTTCTGATCGTCAACTTATCCGGACGCGGAGATAAAGACATCTTCACTGTCCACAAAATTCTGGAAGAAAAAGGAGAGCTGTAATGAGCCGCTACGAAACACTATTTCAACAGCTTGCAGAAAAAAATCAGGGTGCATTCGTCCCCTTTGTCACGATTGGCGATCCGGATCCGGAGACCTCACTCGACGTCATGAAAGCACTGGCTGAAGGCGGTGCAGATGCACTGGAACTGGGGATGCCTTTTTCAGACCCATCAGCAGACGGCCCAACCATTCAGGGTGCGAATATCCGGGCTCTGGACGCAGGAACCACACCGGACATCTGCTTTTCTTTGATTGCACAACTGCGCAAAGAATACCCGGATCTGCCTATTGGTTTACTGATGTATGCCAATCTGGTGTATGCCCGTGGTATTGAACATTTCTACCAGCAATGTCAACAAGCCGGGGTAGATTCCGTGCTGATTGCCGATGTCCCAACCAATGAAGGCCAGGAATTTGTCGAAGCTGCTGAAAAATATAACATCGCGCCGATTTTCATTGCACCACCAACGGCCGATGACGCAATGCTGAAGTCTGTGGCAGCGATGAGTCAGGGCTATACTTATCTGCTTTCCCGTGGCGGTGTTACCGGCACTGAGACCAAAGCAAATATGCCGGTCGACACACTGCTGGCGTCACTCAAACAGCATAATGCACCACCGGCCCTGCTTGGTTTCGGTATTTCGCAGCCGGCTCAGGTCAAACAGGCGCTTGACTCAGGTGCAGCCGGTGCAATTTCAGGTTCAGCCGTGGTCAAAATCATTGAGTCCTGCCAGGAAGATAAAGCGAAACTCACAGAAAAACTCAGAACATTTGTCGCAGAAATGAAGCAGGCTACCCTGAAATAAATATTCATTTTTTCATTTTGTTCTTTTTAACCAGCGGCTTCATAAATGAAGCCGCTCCTGCCACCACCCCGTTTAATACACACTTTTCATAAATGAAATATATTTCATAAAAACCGGATAAATATTTACAAAAGCATGAGTAGTCATATCAGCAGCCAAACGTTTGCTTTATTTTGATGCTGACAACACTTTTTATCCGCCTATGCCTTGATCGAGTCAACTTATCAGTGCAAAAACAGTGCTGGAATAATTATCCATGTAATCTCTCATTGTTAGAGATTTACACCAGGAATTTAAATTTTTATAACACAGGGGTTATGGAAGTGTTAAAAGAAAAGAATATGCTATCGAATATTGGTGTTCAGGTCGTCATTGCGATGATCTTAGGTTCTGTGATTGGGGGAATCATGGGCCATGATGCATCAATGTTCTCGCCACTTGGGGCAATATTTATCAATCTCATCAAAATGCTGGTGATCCCTTTGGTCGCTGTGGCTTTAATTTCAGGAGCTGCCGGCCTTGGTAACAGCCATTCAGCCGGTAAAGTTGGTGGTATCACATTAGGCTATTTTGCAGTGACTTCAGCGCTTGCTGTAGCACTTGCGCTGATCATGGGACAGGTTTTTCAGCCTGGTGTCGGTGTTGATGTTTCCAGTGTCGAGGGCATGTTCTCCGCTGAATATGCATCAAAAGGTGAATTACCAACCTTCTGGGCAACCGTAATCGGCATGATTCCAACCAATGTTTTTCAGTCGCTGAATAACGCAAATATCCTGCAAATTTTAGTTTTCTGTCTGTTCTTCGGTATTGCATTATCCAGACAAAGCGAAGAAAAACGTACACCAATCATGAATGGCGTAAATACCATTGTTGATGCCATGGTATGGATGATTAACAAAGTCATGGTCATTGCACCTGTTGGTGTCTTCGGTCTGATGGCTGAAGCAGTCGGCACATTTGGCTTCAGTGCCCTGACCGTGGTCTTCAAACTATTTGTTGTCTACGTGGCAGCGATTCTGATTTTCGGCTTTGTTGTTTACCCGATGATGATTCAGATCTTTACCAAAACATCGGCCAGAAAATTTATTTCTGCGATGAAAAAACCACAGGCAGTTGCTTTATCGACGGCTTCTTCAATGGCCACCCTGCCGGTCACGATGGATGTTACGGAAAATGAACTAGGCGTGAGAAATTCAACCGCTTCATTTGTATTACCGCTTGGTGCGACGATCAATATGTCCGGTAATGCGATTTACTACGGGCTGGTTGCCGTCTTCTTTGCGCAATTGTTCCATATTGACCTGGGCGTTGGCGCCTACATTGCGATTATCCTGACTGCGACACTGGGCGCTGTGGGTCAGGCTGGTGTTCCCGGCCCGTCATTTTTGGTTGTTGCCGTGCTGCTGGCGGCCGGCATCCCGATTGAAGGCTTGCCACTATTGTTCGCTCTGGATCGTATTTTTGACATGATTCGTACCGCACTCAACATCACCGGTGATGCAGCCTGTGCAGTGATCGTCGACGCGCTGATTGGTGAAGAGCCGGTAGCTGCTGATGAGCCTGTGGTCATTGAACAGGAAAGCTAATCATATTGCAGGGCTGAGAGTCCGCATCTGATTGAATCTGAAGAGCCGCAACAGATTGCGGCTTTTTTCAATTATGCCTCGGCGGAAAACTAAAGTAACAATTTAAAAAACAGCCCCACACATAAAATCAAAGATTACCGGCCTAAGGCTATTCAGCTCACCGCTAAATTTAGATAGACTGTGCGGAATATTAATTAAGGATACGCCTGACGATGAAACAGTTGATCGACTTTATTCCCCTGATAGTCTTTTTTGCACTCTACAAATTTTATGATATCTATGTTGCGACCGGCGCATTAATTGTCGCGACGGCACTTCAGATTGTTATCACCTGGTTCTGGTTTAAAAAAGTCGAAAAAATGCAGCTGATCACTTTCGTGCTGGTCGCTGTCTTTGGCGGAATGACCATTTTCCTGCATGATGACAACTTCATTAAATGGAAAGTTACCATCATCTATCTGATTTTTGCGATTGGTCTGGCTGCAAGCCATCTGATGGGCAAATCGGCCATTAAAGGCATGCTGGGTAAAGAAATCGAACTCCCGGATCATGTCTGGTCAAAAATAAACTGGGCCTGGGTTGGATTTTTTACGGTATGTGCCGCAATCAATGTTTACGTTGCCTTTCGTCTGCCACTGGATGTCTGGGTCAACTTCAAGGTCTTCGGCCTGCTGATTGCTACCCTGCTCTATACCTTACTCACCGGTTTATACATTTATACAAAACTCCCTAAAAGTACTAACAGTGAACAATAAAGCATGACAAAAGAAGTAAATACACCAAAAGGCCAACTCCTCTCGCGTACACTTGCTATGCCGGCGGATACCAATGCGAATGGCGATATCTTTGGTGGATGGATTATGTCTCAGCTTGATTTAGCAGGCGGAATTCTGGCAAAAGAAATCTCACACGGACGGATTGTCACCGTCTCAGTATCCAGTATCACATTTCAAAAACCTGTCCGGGTTGGCGATGTTGTCTGTTGCTATGGTGAATGTGCCCGCATCGGACGCAGTTCAATGTCAATCGAACTTGAGGTTTGGGTTAAACCGGTTCATGAACAAGGGGTGGATGATCGTTATCAGGTCTGTGAGGCAACCTTCAATTATGTTGCCATTGACAGTAACGGACGCCCCAGAGCCATCGTCCGGGACACCCATGCACATGCATGATCCGGTTCAGTCATTGAAGTGACGCTGAGGCGGACAGTCATAATCAATTACCAACAAAACTGTCACCCTGTCGGTTTATTTATGGGACAGATGTAAGGGTCAGTTAATCTTTTTTTGCATAAGGACGTTGATATGTGGTATGTAATCTTTTCTCAAGATATTGAAAACTCTTTAGAAAAAAGGATGAGTGCTCGTCCCCAACATCTGGAACGGTTAGAGCAGCTCCGGAATGAAGGGCGTCTTCTGACAGCAGGACCAATGCCGGCAATCGATGCAGAAAATCCCGGTGAAGCCGGATTTACCGGCTCGACTGTGATCGCTGAATTCACGTCGCTGGAAGAAGCACAAGCATGGGCGGATGCCGACCCTTACCTTAAAGCAGGGGTTTACCAGTCTGTCATTGTCAAACCATTTAAAAAAGTATTCTAATTATGAATAAATTATTAATCGCACTCGGCTTAACGACTGTTTTATTCGGATGTAGCAGCAGTCACTCAGATCAGGATGAGCAGCTTACTCTGCTGGCTGCAAATCGTGCAAATATCATTCAGTCTAAATTGCCGGTTAAATCAGGGCCTCTGTCTATCATGAGGGCAAGTTCAAACGGAAAAATCATTGAACTGATGATGATCTATAACGAAACGGCACCCGGTGCCAAACCAATTCAGGTCATCCTTAACCACAGTATAAAACAATATTGTCTGCAGGCAGATACCAAAGCAAACCTCGATGCTGGTATCAATTACCGGATAAAAATGCGGAATTCGCGGGGTCAGTTGATGATTGATCAACTCCTGACAAAAGCAACCTGTAAAAAATCATCCTGATTGCTGTTTACACAGAAATGCCGCCTGAACCAGGCGGCATTTTTCTTTTTATCTGATTCAACACAGAAAAGCTATTGATGATGGTGTTGCTGCACCTTTAATTTGTCCACCTGATAGTCAGTTGCATAGCGGCGCAGCTTACAGGCATTTCCGTCCATACAGCCGCAGCTCAGACACCGCTGTGCTTCAGTCATAGCTGACTGTTCAGAAAGACCAAGCTCGACCTCAGCGAAGGTCTGTTTACACTCATCTGATGGCAATGCCGGCATCCGGGCTCTGAAAAACTTCTGCAATGCCTGCTCAATTTCGGTTTCAGACTTACGGGCCATCCGGCTGCGAATCGCTTCTTTCAGCTTATTTGTATGTTCAGCCCGGACAAGATGAATCCGATCGACATTTCTGGAATGGAAAGACTCCGTATAGAGTTTTTCCATATCTCCGCCAAGGAAATGATCAATGCCCTGTGCAGCCCGGCGGCCATCAGCAATCGCTTCAACAGCCGTTGCCGGCCCGCGTCTGAAATCGCCGATGCCGAAAATATTAGCCACACCGGTAAACATACTGTCTTCATCTGTGGTCAGCGTATTCCAGCGGGTCAATGGCAATTCCAGTGTTGCTTCATTCTCAATAAAGCTCATGTCTGTTTTCTGGGAAACAGCTGCAATCACCGTATCAAATTCATCCGTAAAAAACTCACCGGTCGGCCGTGGTCTTCGCCTGCCGGATGCATCCGGCTCGCCCAATGCCATTTTTTCAAGCTTCACCTGGCAAACCCGGCCATGTTCATCAGCGATATTCTCCACCGGATTGGTCAGAAAATAAAAATGCACACCTTCGTGCTCAGCTTCTTCAATCTCATAGGTTTCAGCCGGCATTTCTTCCCGGGTCCGGCGATAAATCAGTGTGGTATCCGCACCTAAACGCAGCGCTGTTCTGGCACAATCGATCGCGGTATTCCCGCCACCAATGACTGCAACTTTTTTACCGACTGCATACTGCTTCTCCATGATTTGATCTTTGAGGAAATCAACACCAAGAAAACAGCCAGCCAGCTCACTGCCGGGATAATTCATTTCGCTGGCCTGCGACGCACCAATCGCCAGACAAACCGCATCATAATCCTGACTGAGAGAGGAAAGAGAAAAATCAGCACCAAGCCGCTGGTTCAACACGATTCTCATCCCGTTACGGCACATCATGTCAATTTCTTTGTCCAGAATCGCTTTCGGTAAGCGGTATTCAGGAATACCATAACGAAGCCAGCCACCGGCTTCGGGCATCGCTTCAAACACCGTCACTTCGTAACCTTCGTTGGTCAGAAAATACCCGCAGCTCAAGCCGCCCGGCCCGGCACCAACAATGGCAATATGTTTCTTCTTCTCTGGCTTCGGTACAGGAACAAACGAATCACCTTCGCTTAAAACCTTATCGGCGGCATGACGTTTGAGAAAACGAATCGCTAAAGGCTCATCCATTTGACGGCGTAAACATTTTGCTTCACAAAACGCAGGACAAACCCGTCCGATAGAAAGTGGCATTGGCAACGTTTTCCGGATCACTTCAATCGCTTTCTGATTCTCGCCCCGGGAAATAAAGTAAAGATATGACTGGATATCAACCAATGCAGGGCAAGCCTGCTGACAAGGCGGCACAGCACAGTTCATATCAGGGCGGGATAAAATCTCTTCCAGTTTACGTTTTCTGCGGCGGGATAAAGCCGGTGACATCGTAACCACAGACATCCCTTCAAGCGGTGATGTTTCACAAGCTTTGACTATTCCGGAATTATTCACCTCAACTTCGCACAGACAGCAATCCGAAAAACCATCGCTGCCACACAGTGAAGGTATTTCTATACCGCAGGTTTCTGCGGCGCTCAGCAATGTCTGGTTCTGCTCAACCTGATATTGCCTGCCATCAATCATGATATTTACCATCAACATCCTCAATTTTTATCAATCTGTGGCTTTTGATATACCCAGCCTGACACAAGGTAAAAATAGCAAAACCAAATTATTCATCCCACGATCCATATCAAGTGAACCATATCAAGTGAACCAATTCAGATATATTTTATTTGAGCGCATGGTAGCATAATCAAGGTTACAAAGCGTAATCCAGATCAAATCCGGTAAATAAAAACTCTAGTTATATCACTGGTTTAACCAGTATTTTCTATCATTTGTTTTTATTTCCTTCAGGGCATTTATATGTGTCATATATATCATAAAACCGGATGTTTATAGTTTTTCAACTAATAGATTTCACCCCGCTTTATTATAAAATATCGCCGGTAAAAATTTAGTTTCAGCCTCAGCTCCGGCACTACGATTCGCATCTGCGAACCAGCTGCACGCCCGTTCATCAATTCTCATCCGGCACAATATCTATACCCAAACAACCTGAAGATGCAGGATTCAGGTTGCTTGGGGATATAACTCAGGACGTTATCTGGCCAGAAAAACTCCATTCAGAATAAAAAAGTTCGCATATTTGAGCAACAACACACTTTTCCACTCGTAGATATACAATTGAAGTGATATTATCATCAGAAATATACTAACAATGACGTCAGATGGATTATGGGATGAAACCTGCGCAGTTTTACTATAACGACCAACAAGAAGCTCTCTATGGGTCAGATAAATTTAGTTTATTTCAGGCTGTTGAACAGCTTGATGTCGCAGATACAAGGAAGTTTCTGGGTAATATTTTAAATACCCGATTACAGCAACTGAATAAAATTTCGCCAGAAATATCGGCTTTGAATATCGCGAATAAGTTGTGCTTATCTGAGTATGACATGTTGCTTTCTCAACCAAAACAAACCTTGTCAAAAGACGCACTTTGGGTTGAAATGCAAGCACTGAATCTGTTTGATAGTTTCGCTGATTTTTGGTGTGATTTTGAGCTTTATCAAGTCAAAAAGAAGTATACACATGCATTGACATCATCTTCTTGTGGTGAGAATGAATTTATAACTTATTCCGAACAAGATTATAATTCTCAATTAATTATTAATATTGAAGGTATTAAAGAGACGTACCTGACACCTTACTTTGAATATCCAATGTCATTATCAGACGCAATATTATTATTCAATCTATCAACGTCTGTTAAAGAAAACCGGTGGTATGAAATGCTATTTTCATTGGAGTTATCGACGAAAGGAAGCCATTTTGTCTTATTCATACCAATTAAATCTGAACCTCAATGCTCTCTCATTATATCGACGGCAAAGATTCAATTCTGGTCTAAAGACACTGACTGGCTTTATCTATCTCCTTTTTTTGTATCAGATAATTGGAAATTGTGTAGTAAAGTATCATCACTACAGAAAAATCTGAATGAATTTATTCCTATATATAACAGGCATCTATTAAAATTCAACAGCAGTGCAGAACTTGATAAAAAATTCATTGAGTTAATTCATAATAAAGAAAACATTTGTGAAGTTATAAGACTCACGGTTTGTGGAAGTACCAAACAAAAGTCATTTCTCTTATACTTGGCACAAAAAAGGATGATCAGTCTTTTAGAGGATATTAACATAACTCTGGGCTTCGTTATAACCGGACAGCCATTAATTGTGAATTACTATAAAAGCCTTGAAGACAATGCTTATATTAACATCAGTAAAAACAATTTAAATGATACAAGAAATTATTCATATACATATAAAGGGCTTTGGGTCATAAATAAGTTAAACAGGCACTTTCAAGAGTCTGATTATCGCACATATAAAAAAAAGTCAATCCAACAGGTGAGATTAGCTAGTGAGACAAAATGAAATAATTAATATATACAATGCTATATTCGGTTATCCGAAAACAGTACTCTTACTCATTGTATCAGTATCTGTTTTGAGCTGGATTGTGTTTTTTTTGTATAAATTAAAAGCCCAAAAAGTCGATTTATCTCATAGTCATTACAAATATTACATTTCCTATTCAATAGGTATTTTGTTCTGGGTACTATCCAATGCCTACTTTTCATCGGGATTATTAACTTTATTTTCAGAAAGAATTGCAATCAACATGGCTTTGATTGCTAATATTTCGGCGTTTATCTCTTGTGCATCAACTTTCCTGTATTCTTATGCACTAAGAAAAAACTACCTTCAGGAAGAAATATCTGCCTGGGTATATGCTTTCATCTTCTTTCTGACAATATTTACTGTCGGTATCAACATAACTCCGGGGTTAACTATTAAAGGTGTTGATATAGTTGGCCCAGGTAATTTTTCCCTCCAGTTTGGTGAGGTTATTGCTCCATTTTTTATAATCTTTATTTCACTTGTTCCTCTGGCTTTCATTAACTTACTCAGACTGAGAAGGATGACAAACATAAATTTATTACATAGAGCTAAGATAAATTATGTTGTTTCAGGAATGTGTATATTCATAGTTTCAGCCACAATTATTCAGGTCGGAGTTACTACAATTTTAGGTGATTTTTCTCTGACCTGGATTCCTCCGACATTATCAATCAGTGAAATGTTTTTTATGGGATACGGCTTAATCACTTCCCGTTTCTATAGTAGCCGCTATATGCTGTATTTATTATTGGCAAACCTGATAACAGGATTCGTGCTCTACTTACCCCTGCTCACTGTTGTAGAAATTGACAATCATCATTTCAACCTCATCGTTTTTTATGTCTTACTTACTGGTTTTCTGTGGAAAACAGTATCAACACAAATCAAACCCTACATCAGTTTATTATTTTATGGCTCTCATCAAACACCTTCAGAGAAAATTAATGGCCTGATTGATGAATTTAAACATTCCCCTCACGACGCACTGGAAAAACTGGCGCAGCTGCTTAATGTTCCGGAAAACCGGATACAACTGGTCAAGAAGTCGCCAGATGACGAACTGTTCGATACCTACTTCTCTAAGCATAAAGATGTTTTAATTCTGGAAGAACTGCTGGATAAAATTAACACGACCAAAGGGAAAGAAACATTAGACAGGCTACACAAGAAAATGAACCAAACGGATGCGGCTTTTATTATGCCGATGTTTAACAGTTCAGATACAGTATCTCACTTATTGATATCAACACATAAAAACAACGGTAAATTATTCTCAGCAGAAGAACTGACCGCTCTGAAAAGAGTCTTCAGAGAAGCGCAATTTTACATCAACGCAGATCTGCAGCTCAAACAGGCGCAGTCTTTGGCTCATTCTATTGCTCACGAGATGCGCAATCCGCTCACTCAGCTTCAGCTCCACTTTGAAAAATTACAAATTAAAGTCGAAGAAAATAAACAGGATAAAGATATACTTGAAGAAATCAGCCACGGAAAAGCGACCATTGAACGGGGCAAACAACTCATCAATATGATTCTCAGGGAAGTGTCTCACTCATCTCTGGCACAGGAATCTATGTCTGTATCTTCGGTTAACCGGTTATTACTTCAGGCGATTAATCAGTTTGGCTTTGAATCCGATGCGATAAAATCCAGAGTGAATCTGAGAACTGACACAGATTTTTCTGTCCGGGCCAATGACACGTTGTTTAATTTTGTCGTCTTCAATCTGTTAAGAAATGCGATTTATTATTTTGACGCCTATCCTGCCAGTACAATCGAAATCAGCACGCATCTGAACCCGCAAAATAATACCCTGATATTCAGAGACACCGGGCCGGGTATTCCTGACCATGTACAAAAACAGATCTTCGAAGATTTTTACAGTTACCATAAACATGGCGGAAGTGGTCTCGGATTAAGTTATTGTAAACGGGTGATGAATTCCTTTGGCGGGACGATTGAATGCCATTCCCAATATGGAAAATTCACTGAATTCCATCTGATTTTTCCATCACTTTCACTGGAACCTTTACCTGCAGGAGCAGAGCAAACCGGCCCGGAAAAAGACACCCGGCCTGAAAATCAGCTTCTCAGTTATCAACATAACGCAAAAGACAAAACCATTCTGGTTGTGGATGATAATAAAATGCAACGCACATTAGTTCAGTTATTTTTGCAACAGCTTGGTTATCAGATCATGCATGCAGACAACGGTAAAGCTGCTCTGGATCTTTTCCGCAATAATGCAGTTGATTTAGTGATTATGGATATTCAGATGCCGGTAATGAATGGCTTTGAAGCGACCACAAAGATTAAAGATATTTCCCCCGAAACGCCGGTCATTGCCTTATCAGGTGAGTCAGGAGACAAAGAACTGCAACTGATTCATGAACTGATGGATGGCCGCCTGACCAAACCAACCAGTAAGAGTGAACTCCAAACTATGCTGAAACAATGCTTCATTAACCATCAGCAGCAAGCAGAAGCAACGTGTGAAATACATGCCTGATGCACAGGCTCACTCATTCTGGCTGTGAGGCAGATCACTCAATGACTAGGCCATTTTGTGATTCAACGTGACTCTGTAATTGTTCCAGCACATCCTGAACATCAAACTGATATTTTTTCAGTTCCGGATTGAAATGCTTGGAAAACCGTCGAAAATCAATATTACGCCAGTTCTTACGGGAAAATATTTCCTGAAATCTATGACCATCTTTTCGCTTCACCGCATACATTCCGGATTTAAACCTGACACCTTCAGAGCTAAAATCTATCCCTTTGAAATAGTCATACAACATGATAATACTCCAGGAAGCTTCCATCAGATGACCGCCAATACTCATCTCAAAAATACCACTTTCAACAGCCTGAATTCCCTGCGATGACCAGTCCAGACCACCGGTAATAATGTCTACACCGGGCGTCATACCTAAGGCTTCAATCCCCTGAACAACACCAATCGCAATACTGTCGTTACCGGCCCATACAGCATCGGTTCCCGGATAGCGGCCAAAGGCGTGTAAGAATTTACTTCTGCCCTGTTCCGTCTCCCAGTAACCATTAAAAAGCTGATGCAATATCACATCATCTCTTTTACGCAGTGCATTCTTTAATCCTTTCAGCCGTTCAATCGCAGCCCCATCTGATGTAATCCCGTTAATTGCCAGCAGACCAATCTTACTCCCTTTCTCCAGCTTGCCTTTCTGAATCGCGGTATCAATTAAAATATTGGCTATCTCTTCCCCGGCCCACTCATCATCCGGCAGCATTTCTCCCAGCCAGTAACGATACTTTTCTCTGGGCTTTCCCATCACCTGATAATCAGATTCAGATAAAGGTGCATTGATCAGAAAAGCGGCCACTTTATGCTTTTCAGCCAGTTTGATAAACAGAGAACCGTACCGCTTGAAGTTCTGAAATAACACCGCATCGACCTTGTTTTTCCCGGTCATTGCTTTTTCCATCTGCCGTAGCATTTCGTACTGATTGTCATAGGAATAATACACATCACACTCAACTTCCAAATCAGCACAGGTGGATTGCATCATCGCCTCCATCCCCAGCCAGAACGGATCATCTCTGGGTGCAAACAAAGCAAACCGGTATGTGGAAGCAAAACCGGTCGTCGCCGTAACCATCAATAACAACAGTAAAATTATCAACTGGTTAACGGAACGTTTGATTAAAGATAGCATCATATCTGGCTCCGGAAGGATATAAAAATATGAATCATTCAATCTATTCATATGGTTCATATTTTTATAGCCAACAAACGCTTAATTAGCAAATCCATCAATAAAATAAGGTTACTTCTCTGTCACCGATACTTTTAAGACAGTGAAATTAACCAAACTCTTCCACCGATATCACTTAAATGAAAGCAGGAGCTGTTATTTTTCCTGCATATGCTTAAAATTGAACAATAACGTCAAACCAACAGAACATCAGAATGAATATGAAAAAGAGTCTTGTTTTATCATTATCAGGTTGTCTATTCCTTCTTGCCGGAGGGACGGCATCGGCATCAGTGCCTTATAATGGCCCTGAACTGTTGATCAGAAACCCGGAGTCTCCGCCGGTTGGAACCGTCCGGGTGGCAAACCTGGGGGAAACCCTGGTCGAAAAAGGGAAAGTTGCCATGGAGAAAATGCTGATCGTCAAAAAAGATATTAAAATCTCAAACTATACGGTGACGGCAACCGCCTATAAACAGTTAGGCCATGACAAAAAGCACACTTTCTTCCTGCCCTATGGCGTGAGTAAAGCCAAATCCGCAGATGAAGTTGAGGCACTGTCAGTCAGTAAAAAAGCCGGTAACAATGTTTGTATCATTACCAGACACGGTAAACAAAACTGTGCTAAGGGTGATTTCATCAAGAAAGATGTTGGTTCAGATCGCGGAGAGAATATCGTCAGAACACTGGCCTATAACGGCCATAAAGAGGGTCAGAAAATCAGTATCAGATACCGGGAATATATCGACAGCACAGCCGTCCCGATAGCAGCAAACAGCATCACGTTTGACTTATCCAAATCAAACATTATCACTTACAAAGGTGCAAAAATTAAAGTCATTGAGGCAGGTAAAAAACAGCTGAAATATAAACTGCTGCATAATTTTGACAAGATTGAAGATGAGTAATGACCGAAAGTGCTCTTTTAAAGAGCATTTTTATTCACAAGAAGCGCAGTCAGGCGAGCTCCTGTATCTTAAAAATACAAGGCCGGAAAATGAAAAGGCTTACCCCGAAGGGTAAGCCAATCTGACGTTATTAGTATTTAATTTTTTTGATATTTTTATTTTCAGAAGATTGAATATTCAATCATTTTGTGGGCTAAATTATGCCATCAATCGCACAGCATGTATAGAAAAATTATTGTTAATTTCAAAATTAATTGCATGTGCCCTATGTAAACTTTCCGCAACACATCTTCATCAATATACCCAAACAAACTGAAGATGCAGGTTGCTTGGGTATAAGCCAGTCAATAAACAGATAAGATATAAAAATAAAGAATTGAACTTTCGGTCTTTTTCTTCGATGATTCATGTCCGGCTAATACTGCCCGGCAAATTCGCCAGTCACTGCGCGATTTATCTTTTAATACAGCAAACACAGCAGAATAATGGCAGAAAACACTGTCCCGAGATCTGCAACTTTATTTATGGAAGTATAAAAACAATGAGATCCAACCAATTTAAAAAAGGAATCCGACATTCTCTTGCACTGCTTGCAATCAGTAGTGCCACATTATCTGCTTTACCGGCAGCAGCCAGTGAGTCAACGATTACGGGTATTCTCAAAACCGGCGAACTTAAATTTTGCTTTGAAGCCGGCTACCTTCCATTTGAAATGACCAGTAAAGATGGCCGCTTTATTGGTTTTGATATTGATATTGCAAAACATATGGCCCGTTCGCTTGGCGTAAAGTTTGTGCCTGTGAACACCGGCTGGGATGGTATTATTCCGGCGTTGCAAACCAACCGCTGTGACTTTATCGGCGGCATGACCATTACACCGAAACGCAACCTGAGTGTCGCCTTTGCAGATGCCTATTTCCAGGCCGGACAAACCGTGCTGATTTCCCCGTCATTGAAAGGAAAAATTAACACCTACCGTGATTTAAATAATCCTGACTATACGATCTCAGCCCAGCTGGGAACCACAGGTGCGGAAGCGGCGAAGAAATACCTGTCAAAAGCCAAAATCAACCTGTATGAAACATCAGCGGATGCAGCACTTCAGGTCGCCAACAATAAAGCGGATGCCTTTGTTTATGATGCTTCTTATAACGCCGTCTATTCAGCCCGTAATCCGGGCAAAGTGATTCATCTGGATCAACCATTCACATTTGAACCTCTTGGCTGGGCGGTTCGTCAGGGAGACAGTGATTTCGTCAACCTGCTGAACAACTATTTAAAACAGATTCAGGGTGACGGCACCTACGATCGTATTTACAGGAAATGGTTCAAGTCGAACCATTGGCTCAGTCAGCTTCAGTAAGGCACATACTTCTGCTTCTGATACGATCAAAAAATGCCCGGACTGCAATCCGGGCATTTCAGTTTAATGACAACAGCTGAGAATTAATCCATCGTTGGCATCACAAACGCACTGGTATGTTTTTCCAGACGCACACTGGCCGGCCAGCGACTGGTGACTGTCTTCATGCGGGTATAGAAACGTACACCATCACTACCGTGAACATTCAGCGGCCCGAAGATTGAGCGTTTCCAGCCGCCGAAGCTGTGAAAGGCCATCGGGACCGGAATCGGCACATTGATCCCAACCATACCGGCAATCACATCTTCGCTGAACTGACGGGCGGTTTCACCATCACGGGTGAAAATCGCAGTCCCGTTACCATATTCATGATGATTCACCAGAGACAAGCCGGTTTCATAATCACTGACCCGGACCACAGACAATACAGGGCCAAAGATTTCTTCTTTATAGATAGTCATATCCGGAGACACCTGATCAATCAGTGTCGGACCGACAAAATAGCCGGACTCATGCCCCGGTACCTGATAACCCCGGCCATCAACAATAATTTTTGCCCCCTGCGCTTCACCTGAGTCAATATATCCGCAGATTTTTTCTTTGTGCTGCGCGGAAATAACCGGGCCCATATCATTTTCAGGCCCATCGTTCAGTCCCGGACCAACCCGCATCTGCGCAATTTTATCCTGCAGTTTTGCTATCAGGGTATCCGCTGTATCATCCCCGACGGCTACAACCACGGACAACGCCATACACCGCTCGCCTGCTGCACCAAACCCGGCTCCCATAATCGCATTTGCTGCCATTTCCATGTCAGCATCCGGCATCAGGATACAGTGATTTTTTGCCCCGCCAAGCGCCTGACAGCGTTTACCATGCGCAGAAGCCGTGCTGTAAATATACTCAGCAATCGGAGTTGAACCGACAAAACTCACCGCCTGAACGCGTGGATCTGTCAGCAGCACATCCACCGCTTCTTTATCACCGTTCACCACATTGAACACGCCATCAGGTAAACCGGCTTCTTTGAGCAGTTCCGCCATGATCAGACCCAGACTGGGATCTTTTTCAGAAGGCTTAAGGACAAAAGTATTCCCTGTTGCCAGCGCAATCGGGAACATCCACATCGGCACCATGGCCGGGAAGTTAAATGGCGTAATCCCGGCACAAACACCCAGAGGCTGCATCAGAGAATGACTGTCTACACCTGTGCCGACATTGGCCGAGTTCTCACCCTTTTGTAAGTGAGGAATACCACAGGCAAATTCAACCACTTCAAGACCGCGGGTCACCTCGCCAACCGCATCAGAGTATACTTTGCCATGTTCTTCGGAGATAGTCTTTGCCAGACGATCCATGTGCTGTTCGAGCAAGGCTTTAAAACGGAACATCACCCGCGCACGCTTCAGAGGTGATGTTTTAGACCAGGCAGGAAAAGCCTGCTGTGCGGCGGCAACTGCCGTTTCTGTTTCTTTGGCAGAGCTCAATACAACCTGACGAATCTGCTCACCATTAGCCGGATTGTAAATCGCACCAAAGCGATTACTCTGGCTTTCAGAAATCTGGCCATTGATAAAATTCTGAAGCACTTTCATTTCTCTCATCCTTATTTGTTATATTGTGTTCAACAAACCAGCTCCCGTGGTATCTGCAACACCAGCAATGGATCAGGCTGTGACAGTTCTCTGTTTGATTTGCCCGGTGAGCGTTTTATCCTCTGTTTCTCTGGCCGCTCCACAGCAAACCCTTTCTATGTCGTTTGCGGATTGTGTATGCCGAAACGGATAAAACATTTATACGAAATAAACATTTCATAATCAATTCAAAATGAATTATTGAGTTTATTTTGTGACACATCACACCTTTCTGTGCACACATAAGCCCCTGTTTAACGATTAATATGCACAACAAAAAAGGCCTGCAGATTTTAAGCGAGAAAAAATGAAATAAAAATTTCATTGCAAAGCAGAGAAAGAGAACGCTTCTCACGGGGAATTATCACGATTGACCAACCCGGATATGCCTGACTGTACCGAATCTGCATCAGCAGATTTCTGTGGTATATACCCAAGCCACCTGAAGATGCAGGATTCAGGTGGCTTGGGTATATTCAAGGCGGGGAAAAATGCAACAGAGTGATGATCAAACGGGGTATGAAACGCATTGGTATGGTGTTTCAGAGCTTCAATCTTTTCCCGCACAAAACCATTTTACAGAATGTCATGCTGGCTCCGGCGTATCACCAGTTGCTTTCAGCAGAAGTCAACCGCAGTCAGGCACTGCATTTGCTGGATCGGGTCGGCTTGCTGGCCCACGCAGATAAATATCCGCATCAGCTTTCCGGCGGTCAACAGCAACGGGTCGCGATTGCCCGGACACTGGCACTGTCACTGTCACCGGATATCATTTTATTTGATGAACCGACTTCAGCGCTCGATCCGGAAATGGTCGGAGAAGTCCTGAAAGTCATTCAGGATCTCGCCAGAGACGGCATGACACTGATGATTGTGACGCATGAAATGGATTTTGCTTTATCCGTCTCTGACCGGGTGGTGATGATGGAGCACGGAGTGATTCAACTTGATGCACCACCACACCAAATCAGGGATGACAGTCATCAGGAAGAACCCTGGCAGAGGATGCGGGCATTTATGGGGCTTAATTAAAGCCGGTAAAAAAAACGCGGGAGAAATCCCGCGTGTCATGAGGCGTAGCCAAAGCGACAGAAAGTATCAGTTACTGACTTTCAGCTTCTGAAAATATTCTTCATATAAAGTGGTTGCTGCCCCGACTTCATCCTGCCAGGTGCCGGAATCCATCACGGCCTGAGGCGGGAAAACATCCGGGTTTTCTGAGAATGATTTCGGCAGATACTGATAAGCGGTTTTTACCGGGGTCGGATAACCAATTTCCAGTGCAATTTTGGCCGCATTTTCCGGGCGTAACAGAAAATCAATCATCTTATAGGCTGCATCAATATTTTTCGCCCCGGAAGGAATCGCCAGGCTGTCCATCCAGAAAATGGTATCTTTCTCCGGCCAGACAATACTGATCGGTGCCCCGTCTTCGCGGGCCATATAAGCAGAGCCATTCCACAGCATTCCCAGTGATACTTCACCCGCCATATACGGGTTCGCCGGAAAATCTGAGTTAAACACCAGAACATTCGGCATCAGCTGCTTCAGTTGCTGATAAGCGGCTTTGATCTCATCCGGATTGGTGCTATTAGGCGAATAGCCGAGTTTCGACAGGGCGATGTGGAACACTTCCCGCGCATCATCCATCATCATTAACTGACCTTTCCATTTCTTATCCCACAGGTCACCCCAGCTTTTCACCTCAGATTTATCCAGCATGTCCGTATTGACACCAATCCCGGTCGCACCCCAGATATAAGGGATTGAATACCGGTTGTCCGGATCAAATGGTTTGTTCAGATAATTCGGGTCCAAATCGGCAAAGTGTTTTAATTTGCTGTGATCGATCTCCCGCAGCATGCCTTCTTTACGCATTTTCGAGACAAAATACGTCGATGGCACAACCAAATCATAGCCGGAACCCTGTGTTTTCAGTTTGGCATACATGCTCTCATTCGACTCATAAGTCGAATAAATGACCTTAATGCCGGTCTCTTTGGTGAAATCGGTCAGCACCTGATCCGGAATATATTCCGACCAGTTATAAAAATATAATTTCTGATCCCCGGCAAATACCGCGGAAGAAAACAGTGCCGCTGCGCATAATGCACCGGCGTACCATGTATTTTTCATTATTGATGTCCTTATTTACGCAAACCAACCCGTTTTTCACTGAGACAATCAAATCACTTTATACTCAAATCAGTTGATATGCCCCAAAAACAAGCCTACTTCACTTTCTCTCTGGCTAACAACTGGGATGTCACAACCAGCAACAAAGAAATACCCAGCATCACTGTTGCTAAGGCATTGACTTCAGGTGAAATACCCACTTTCACCATCGAATAAATTTTCAATGGCAGAATCTCATACGCCGGGCCGGTTACAAATGAACTGATAATCACATCATCCAGCGACAGGGTAAAACTCAGCAGCCACCCGGCTGCCACTGCCGGTTTTGCCAGTGGCAAAATAATCTGACGTAAGATCACCCATTCACCGGCGCCCAGATCTTTCGCCGCTTCCAGCATTTTTACATCAAACCCACTCAAACGGCTGTAAACAGTGACCACCACAAACGGCAGGCAGAAGGTGATATGCGCAATCAACAGTGTCAGAAATCCAAGCTGCGCGCCCATCACCAGAAACAGAGCCAGCAAAGAAATTGCCATCACAATATCCGGAGACATCATCACAACAAACAGCATGCCATAGACCATGCTTTTGCCTTTGAAGCGATAGCGAAACAGCGCGACGGCTGTCAGGCTGCCGATAAGCGTCGCTGCCGTCGCTGAAAAAACCGCCACATTGAGAGAGTGCCAGGCTGCCTGAATCAGGCTGTCATTGTGGGTCAGCGCCCCGTACCATTTCGTAGTAAAACCACCCCACCGGATACCAAACTTACTCTGATTGAATGAGTTGGCAATCAGCACGATGATCGGCAGATATAAAAACAGATACACCATGCTCAGAAACGACACTCTGAAGATATTTCTCATACATCCGGCTCCATTTTCTTATTCAGCAGCCTGCCGGCCCGGTAGTAAGCAAATAGCATCACCGCCATCACGATGGTCAGCGCGATACTGGTCGCTGCACCAAATGGCCAGTCACGCGCATTCAGCACCTGACTCTTGATCACATTGCCGATCAGCAGATTTTTTGCACCGCCGAGTAAATCGGCAATATAGAACATACCCAGAGCAGGCAGCATGACCAGCAGGCAACCACCGATAATCCCCGGCATTGTCAGCGGCAGAATCACTTTTATCCAGGTCTGCAGCTTACCGGCACCTAAATCGCGGGCCGCTTCAATATAAGTCTTATCCAGCTTTTCAATCGCGGAATACAGCGGCAGAATCATGAAGGGTAACAGGATATAGACCAGTCCAATCATCACCGCCGTTTCGCTGTACATCAGCCGGATCGGCGTGTCGGTGATTCCCAGCCCCATCAGTGCCTGATTTAAAATCCCGCGGGTGCCAAGCACAATTTTCAGCCCATAGGTACGAATCAGAGAATTGGTCCAGAACGGTACAATCACCAGAAACAGCATTACCGGGCGCCATTTCTCCGGCATCTTTGCCACCAGAAAAGCAAACGGATAACCAATCAGCAGACACAGTAAAGTCGCGATTGCAGCCATATAGAAGGAATGCAGCATCACTTTGACATACAGCGGATCCATCAGGCGGGTATAATTATCCAGCGTCAGTGTCAGATCGATCAGGTTTGACTCATCGCGGGTCAGAAAGCTGGTGCCGATAATCATCAGATTCGGCATCAGCACAAACAGCACCAGCCAGCCGACAATCAGGGTAATGATCGCCTTTTGCAGATTAATCTTCGGCATCATCAAGCACCACCTCCCAGCTTTCCACCCAGGTCACGGCAACCTTCTGACCAATGGCATGATCCACATCCGGGTCGTCTTCATTGAAGAATTCACTCACCATCACCCGGGTACCGGAATCCAGCTCAATCACAGAATCCAGCGTCATCCCTTTATAAGTCAGATCCGTCACATGCCCGACAATGCCCTGATTTTCAGACTCTTTAATTTCTTCAATCCGCAGGTCTTCCGGGCGCAACAGTATTTGCCGCCGCTCACCAGCTGCAGCCGGCTGGTCTGAATAAACGATCGCTTCTGTGCCTTCCAGTGCCACCCGGATGCGTTGCTCATCCATCCGTTCCAGAACTTCAGCCTGAAACACATTAATCTCACCAATAAAGCGGGCCACAAACAGATTTTCCGGTTCTTCATATATTTCTCTGGGTGACCCGTCCTGCTCAACCACGCCATCCCGCATCACAATAATCCGGTCAGACATAGACAGGGCTTCTTCCTGATCGTGGGTAACGAAAATAAAAGTAATCCCCAGCTGGCGCTGAAGTTGCTTCAATTCGATTTGCATCTGCTTGCGAAGCTTATAATCCAGTGCAGACAGTGACTCATCCAGAAGCAAAACTTTCGGCTTGTTCACCACTGCACGGGCAATCGCAACCCGTTGTTGCTGGCCGCCGGAAAGCTGATGAGGTTTACGCTGCGCCATCTGATCAAGACGAACCATTTTCAGCACTTCGGCAACCCGGGGCGCAATTTCTGCCGCCGGCACCTGCTGCATCCTCAGGCCAAATGCCACATTATCAAACACCGTCATATGCGGGAACAGGGCATAGCTTTGAAAGACGGTATTCACATGCCGCTGCTCGGGCGGGAGTGCCGTCACATCCTGTCCGTCAAGCAATATCAGCCCTTCTTCCGGTGTTTCAAAACCGGCAATCATCCTCAATACGGTTGTTTTACCACAACCCGACGGCCCGAGAATGGTTAAAAATTCTCCATGATGCACGTCCAGGTTCAAACACTCAATGATGGTTTTGCCATCAAAACTTTTACGAATTCCGGTCAGCCGGATCACCGGTTCATTCACTGAATGTTGTGTATTCAACGTCTGTTTTTCTCCATTATGTCTCTGTTATCCATGTCTCAGATGTCGACTTCAGCCCGGAGTCTGATCCGCCCGGCCTGCATACTGTCAATCATGGGTGCCGTCTGTCATTCCCGCCACTTTTCCAATACAAAGTGACCTGTCAACAGGGCTGGGAATCTTAATATCCAACTATGTGAAATCATAGTTTTTTCTTGAATGAAAAGATAAATTTTTGATAAAAAAAACAATATCCGCCTGTAAAACAATAAAACCGGGATGTACGCTGGCTGTTCTTCAGCCAAAGATAAACCACAGCAGGTCAAAATGACACGGATAACAGCGAAGAGAGTGAAACAGTGACGTCACCGGAAAAAAAGGTGAAGGCGGACGTCTTCACCCGTTTGATACCTGCGGTCATTACCGCGGTATTTACTGCTTTGCCCGTTTACTCTCAGGCACATAATTTAAAATCGAAACCGGCACCGGCTTTTTCGGCTCAAAACCTTCAATCACCCGACGCTCAATCAAATGTCCCAGACGACTTTCAATCATGCAAAGATTTTTGAAATTATCTTTAGAGACAAAGGAAATCGCTTCCCCGGCCGCATCGGCACGCCCGGTCCGGCCAATCCGGTGCACATACTCATCTGCCGGAAACGGCAAATCATAATTGACGACCCGCGGCAGGGCTTCGATATCAATGCCACGGGCTGCCACGCCGGTAGACACCAGATATTTCACCGCACCGGATTTAAAATCTTCCAGCACTTTTGCCCGCACCGCCTGGCTGCGGCCACTGTGAAATGCTTCGGCGGTGATCCCGCGCTTTTCCAGCTGAGATACCAGCTTCGCTGCACCGTGTTTGGTTTCAATAAAAATCAGCGTTTGATCCCACTGATTCTCTGTGATCAGATGGCTGAGCAGCGCTGATTTTTTATCCTTATCCACGGTAACCAGCCACTGCTGAATATTTTTCTTTGACGCCTGTTTCGCTGCAATACTGATTTCACAGGGATCTTCAATCACCGTTTTCGCCAGATCCCGCACCCGGTGCGACAGCGTTGCGGAAAACAGCAGATGCTGGATATTTTCAGGCAGCCGGTCAAACACCTGATTAATGTCATCAATGAATCCCATGTCCAGCATCCGGTCAGCCTCATCCAGCACCACCACCTCTGTTTCTTCAAAATAAACAGCGCGCTGACGATACATGTCCAGCAAACGTCCCGGTGTGGCGATCAGAATGTCGACCCCTGCAATTAAAGCATCTTTTTGTGCCTGCTCATCGACACCCCCGTACATGGCCAGACAGGTCAGCGGCAGATGCTGTGCGTAAGAAGCGGTATTTTCCGCGACCTGAATCGCCAGCTCACGTGTTGGCACCAGCACCAAAGCGCGAATCCGTTTTTTCTTCTGTGTTTGCTGATGGCGGAGTTTTTCCAGTACCGGCAGCATATATCCAGCCGTTTTCCCGGTGCCGGTTTGTGCCGCAGCAATTAAGTCCCGTCCTTCGAGAATCACGGGAATCGCCTGTTTCTGGATCGTAGTTGGTTTGGTGTAATTCAGTGCAGATAATGCACTGAGGATTGGCTGGCAAAGCCCGAGTCTGGAAAATGGCATGTTGGCCCCGGTTCGTTGATGGAAAAATTAAAGTTGATGGAAAATGAAACAGCGGCGGAGTATAGCACGCTACGGACAATTCTGAAGACCAGTTGCAGCGGTTCTTCACCATCCGGATCATCTCTTTATCAGATCATACATTCTTTATCAGGTCATACATTCAGATCTGCCGACGCATTAAACGAATACATTCTGACTTCATCGCGCGGATACCAGCCGGATAACTCATAAAATTTCCGGGCACTGACGTTTTCACGGGCAACAAACAGATGTGTTTTCGCAATGCCCTGCTTCTCAAGCGCCGCCACACAGCTCGCCACCAATTGTTTACCGATCCCCTGCCCGCGCTGTGTTTTATCGACAGCCAGATGCTGAAGATAGCCCCGGCGGCCATCTGTGCCGGTCAGCACCGCACCAACAATCTGATTACCCAGACAGGCAACGAAGCTTAATCCCGGATTACGCGCTAAATAAGCACTGATATTCTCTCTGGAATCCGCTTCGCGCAACGACATCGATTCTGTATTTGACCAAAGTGCCATCACCTGCGGATAATCCGCAATCTCCATTTCCCGGTATATCATCTTTCACTCCTGTCCTGCGTATTGGTTTGCTTCTGATACCAGTGATTTATATATCATCAGACACATACCCAAACAACCTGAAGATAAAAACCCCGGGGAAACAATTGGTTGAATCATGATGGTATACCAGCGTGGAACAGGATAAAAATATGCGATTGATCTCATTATTTCAGCTGGCATGCAGGAGTATGCTGATGCTGAATCACTTATTTTCAGAAATGTTCACTTTCAGAGACTTCCACTTTCATAGATTGAGTCACTTGAAAAAACACCGTGATTTTGAGGAAAACATATGACAACAGAACTTGAAAAAATGATATCAGGCCAGAGATTTGACGGAAATGACATCCATCTCCGGCAGCTTCGCGGCTCAGTCACCAGCCTGTTAAACCAGTTAAATCAGACAACCACAGATCCGCAAAGAGTCACCATTCTGCGGGATTTACTCAAAGAACTCGGTCAGGAGAGCATGATCCGCTCGCCTTTTTACTGTGAATTCGGCCAAAGCATCTCGGTCGGCAGGCACACCTTTATCAACATGAATGCAACCATGCTTGATGGAGCACCGATTACCATCGGTGATCATGTACTGATTGGACCCAATGTGCAGTTCTATACCGCAGGACATTCTCTGGACTACCGTCAGCGCCGGGGCTGGGAAACCATCTGCAAACCGATTGTGATCGAAGATGATGTCTGGGTTGGCGGCAATGTGGTAATCAATCAGGGCGTGACGATTGGCGCCCGTTCTGTTATCGCGGCTAATTCTGTGGTCAATCATGATGTCAGACCGGACTGCCTTTACGGCGGTACACCTGCCAGACTCATCAGGCATCTGAATCAAGAATAAAAACTGAACCCGGCCTCAGGCAAAGATAATCAGGGGCCGGCCGGCCCCTGATTATTATTTATCTCCGCGGAACTCCTCCAGACTAATCTCCCATTTTCTGATTTTTCCGTAGAGACAGTTTCTTGAAATATCCAGATTTTTTGCCGTCTCCCGGATATTTCCCCGGTTGTATTTCAGCAAATTAATAATGTGCGCTTTTTCATTTTTTTCCAGGCTCGCCGGCGTCATCTTTATGTGAGCATCATGTTGTAGCTCCGGAGACAGAGGATAACTCTCATCCCTGCCCGATACCGTTTGCTGACAGGTCATTTCATCCGGCAGATCTGACGCATCAATTTCAAGGCCGGAGTTAAGATTCACCAGCCGTTCAATCATATTTTCCAGCTCCCGGACATTGCCGGGCCAGTGGTAAGCCAGCATCGCCTCCAGCGCCTGCGGTGAAAAAGAAGGACGGATTTTCTTCAGATTATTACAGATCCGGGCAGAGAAGAATTCGATTAAATCCCGGATATCATCCCTGCGCTCCCGCAGAGCCGGGATCGATATTGAAATCACATTCAGCCGGTAATACAAATCCCGCCGGAAAGCAGACATTTCAACCGCTTTGACTAAATCACAGTTGGTGGCAGCAACAATCCGGACATTAATCTTATTCGGTTGCGCCGCGCCGACCCGCACCACTTCGCCTTCCTGCAAAACCCGCAACAAACTGGTTTGCGCTTCCAGCGGCATTTCACCAATTTCATCCAGAAACAGGGTGCCGCCTTCTGCCAGTTCAAACTTGCCCGGCGCACCACCTTTTCTGGCGCCGGTATAGGCACCTTCGACATAACCAAACAACTCACTCTGAACCAGCTCTCTGGGAATGGCACCACAGTTGACCGCAATAAAAGGCCCCTGATTGCACTCGCTGTAATTATGAATCGCCTGAGCAAACAACTCTTTACCTGTCCCGCTTTCTCCGGTCAGCAACACGGTACTGCTGCTTCTTGCTGCCCGCTGGGCATTATGAATCGTTTCAGTTAATGCTGAGGAATTCCCGATAATCCGTTCAAAAGTATAGGAAGCGCCCACCCCCATCACCCGGTTGGTGATCGCCCTGATGCGCTGATCTTCTTTCAGTGAAATCACCCGGTTGCCGTTTGACGTTTCCATTAATGACATCAGGCAACTAATCCGGTATCCCGGACTCGGCGTGAAAACCACCTCACAATCATTACAGGAAGAGACCTCCATTAACGCCATGTTTTCCGGGTGTAATTCCCGGTCAATGTGCTTGCCGGTTAACTCATACTTCCCAAATACCTGCCGGGCATAACGATTGGCATTTTTAATCATGCCGTGCTTATCAATCACGATCACCCCTTCGTTCAATGTCTCCAGAATTGATCGTTGCTCGACTAAAAGCTCCTGCAAAATCAGCTGATGATAGATGGCCTGCGCCGCAGCCTGAACGGTTCCCAGTGTCTGAAAGTTAAAATGGTCCTGAGTTGCGGTTAAAGTCAGCACCCCCAGCATTTTTCCCTGGGCATTTTTCACCGGTGCCGCTGCGCACTGTCTGCGCCGGTTTCTGAGATTAATCTTCCAGTTTTCTCCGCTCACCAGATAAACGGGCCGTTCTTCAATCAGACACAGCGCGGTACAATTCGTCCCGAGTTCATCTTCACTCAGCACACTGCCGATTGGCGTTAAATCCAGCCCGCAGTAGCACAGTGTCACGCCGTTTTTATCGGTCAGATTAATATGACCATCCGGGTTGTATGCCAGCAAATCCTGCATCACCCCCCGGGCAACCTCAATCAATTCCCGGTTTTTTTGCAGGATCGCTGCCAGTTCATCCTCAGGGACGACATGATAAATAAAACTTTCAGGATCCACGTTCTTTTTCAGGGAACGCTTCCAGGATTCCAGAATAGACGTGCGCATCCATCCCGGATGACACCCGCTGAGAAACTCATTCCATGCTTCCGATAATTGTTCGTTGAGCTTATCGGCTTTGTTCGCTTCGGGTAAGCGGTTGATTTCTTCGTACCATTGTTGATTCTTCTCGTCTGAAAGTACAGGGCTGACCAGGCTCATAATTGTGTTCCTTTATAGTTATATCCCCAATGTCATTATGCCTATTGGAGCATCATTATGCTGTGAACATGTTCATTTTTAGTACATGTAACCAAATCATGTTCATGAAGTGAACACTTATGTAAATGAATAACTATCCCGATCACAAAAAATCAACATTTCTTCTGGCACGCAAGTTGCCATAAACGGAACGACTTAAAAGGAAGTTGAAGCAGTAAATCCAGGTCACGTGAAACTGAATTTTTCTATCTGAAAGTCATGAAATCCTCATAAATATTAAAAAACTTACACAGGATAGAACATGAAAAAACATAATATTCTCTTTGCCACATTTATTTGTGTCATCGCCTCACTGAGCGGCGTCATGTTGGGTTACGATGCGTCGGTTATATCAGGAGTCATAGAGCCACTCACAAAACACTTCACACTCAGCCCTGCTGAAAGCGGATGGGCTGTTTCAAATGTATTATTCGGATGTATCTTCGGTGCCTGGGGAGGCGGCTCATTTGCCAACAGATATGGCCGTAAAGCAACCCTGATCTTCACCGCTGTGTTGTTTCTGGTCTCAGCCGTCGGTTCCGCTCTCGCCACAACCTTTTTCTGGTTTGTCATCTACCGGATGATTGGCGGATTTGCGGTAGGCATGGCCTCAGCGATTACTCCTCTGTATATCGCTGAAGTCTCACCCCGGGACTATCGGGGCCGGATGCTGGGTTTACAGCAGTTACTGATGGTTGGCGGGCAGTTAGTGGTTTATATCGTCAATTATCTGATTGTCCGGGGCATGGATCCGGAATGGGTTCACGCATTCGGCTGGCGCTGGATGCTGGCCTCAGAAATTGTTCCCATCGCTTTGTTCCTGATTCTGGTCTTTTTCATGCCGGAGTCTCCGCGCTGGTATGCCATGATTGGTGAAGATGGAAAATCGCTCGGCATATTAACCCGGCTTTCTAATGCCAGTCATGCCAATAACCTGCTGAAAGAAATCAAAGACTCCATCAAACTGGAACAGGCACAGGAGAAAGTCAGCCTCAATGCCAAACAGATCTTAACCAACCCGAAAACAAGATATATCGTGCTGATCGGCTGTGTGATTGCCACGCTGCAACAGCTTATCGGGATTAATATCCTGCTCTACTATGCACCATCACTGCTGAAAAATATCAATGCCGATATTCAGGATTCTCTGTTCCAGAGTGTTTTCCTCGGCGCCGCCAACTTCTTTGGTGTCTGTATCGCCTTAATGATTGTCGACAAAGTCGGCAGAAAACCACTGATGCGCTTTGGGGCACTGGGCTGCATGGTCTGCCTGATCCTGACTTCGGCACAGTTTATTCTCGGCATCAAAGGCTATCTGCCCGTGATTACACTGGTGATGTTCGTGTTTATCTTTGGTCTGTCATGGAGTCTCGGTGCATGGCTGATCATGTCAGAAATCTTCTCGAACCGGATGCGTGCTGTGGGAATGGGCATTGCCTTTAGTGCGATGTACATCTCCAACTTTGCGGTCACGCAGACATTTCCGATGATGAACCGCAGTGAACTGCTGATGGAACAATTTAACGGCTCATTTCCACTGTTAATCTGTTCGGTATTTTGTATCAGCGGCTTCTGGTTTGTCGGGAAATTCTTACCCGAAACCCGTGGTGTCTCTCTGGAGAAAATAGAACCACTGATGCTGTCAAGATCGAAAAAATTCAGTACGAAAACTGCTGAAAATAAAGAACGTGAAAACGCAACTGTTGTGACTAATTAGGAACGAAACTATGAACGATTATAAACTCTCTGTCTGCTCTGAAATGGTCTTTCTTGATTTGCCGTTTATTGAACGTGTTAAGAAAATTCATCAACTCGGATTTAGTGTCGAAATCTGGGACTGGACCAATAAGGATATCGACGCAATTATCGAAACAGGCGCAAATATCACGTCAATGACCGGCTATATTTCCGGAAACCTGACCGATGATGAAGAAATAGAGCAGCTGCTCAACACAGCAAAAGAATCCATCGAAGTTGCGAAGCGTCTGAACTGCCCTTCTTTAAACCTCCACGGTACCGGGCTGGGTGAAGGCGGTATCCCGGTCAAACCGGTTGAGGTTGTGACCGGCGCAATGTGGCTCAAAGCAGAGTCCACCCTCAAAAAACTGGCAAAACTGGGCGAAGAAGCCGGCAAAGTATTCACTCTGGAAAACCTCAATCTCGAAGTGGACCATGCAGGAACACCGTTTGCCAGAGCCAGAGATACCTACACGCTGGTGAAAGCGGTCGACAGCCCGAATCTGCGCATGAACCTCGATTTATATCATGCACAAATCGGCGAAGGGAATTTAATCGAGCTGGTCAGAGAATGTATTGACTATGTCGGTGAAATTCAGGTTGCTGATGTACCGGGAAGAATGGAACCCGGCACAGGCGAAATTAACTACCCTGCGGTGGCTAAAGCCATTCGCGAAGTCGGTTACACAGGTGTCGTTGCGATGGAAGCATGGGCGTCCGGTGACTCAGAACTTGCTTTGACACGTTTTAAAGAAGCGTTCAAATAACGGGCTCCGGCCTGAGCCTCAATCATCACTTATCCGCCAAAGGTCGTAACCCGGCAATCAGTGATGAACGAACACAACATACACAGTCTGATGTGTAGATGAAAGATAGAATAAGGATTCATTATGTATAATATTGCTTTATTTGGTGCCGGACGTATTGGTCAGGTTGTTCACTCCGTCAATATTGACGCTCACCCTGAAACCAATCTGTACTCTGTAATTGACCCGTTTGGAGAGAATGCACAGAAAATTGCAGATAAGTTTGACTGTAAAATTCAAACCGTTGAAGAAGCCATGCAGGATCCCAACATTCATGGCGTGCTGATCGCATCAGCAACAGACACCCATGCAGAGCTGATCGAACTGGCTGCAAAAGCCGGCAAAGCAATTTTCTGCGAAAAGCCGGTTCACCTCGATATGGACAGGGTAAAACAGTGTCTGCAGGTGGTTGAAGCGGAGAAAGTACCGCTGTTTATCGGCTTTAACCGCCGTTATGACCCGCAATTCAAAGCGGTGAAAGAGCGCCTGAGCCTTGGCATGATAGGCAAAGCAGAGTCACTGCTGATTATCTCCCGGGATCCGTCACCACCGCCGGTTGAATATATCAAAGTCTCCGGTGGTCTGTTCCGCGACATGACCATTCATGATCTGGATATGGCACGCTTTATCATGGGCGAAGAGCCGGTCTCTGTTTACGCCTCAGGCAGCACATTAGTGGATGAGAATATCGGCAAAGCCGGTGATATTGATACCGCCTACATTGTGATGCGCTTCCCTTCCGGCGCCATGGCTACGATTTCTAACAGCCGCCGCTCCGGTTACGGCTACGACCAGCGGCTTGAGCTGCATGGTGAGAAAGGTGTTCTGGCGGCGAAAAACCTGCATGAAGATGCGGTAGAAATGTGGACGGATGAAGGTTGTCAGTATGCGAAGCCAGAGTTTTTCTTCCTGCAGCGTTATGAAGCCGCTTATCAGGCTGAGTGGAAGCATTTTGTCGAAGTCTTATCAGGCAAATCACAGCCTGCAGTGACCGGATATGATGGCCAGCAGGCACTCTATCTGGCAGATAAAGCACTTGAGTCACTGAAAACCGGCCAGGAAGTGAAACTGGATTAAACACAAAACATTGCAGCTCAAAAACACAGTCAGAGTCTGTTGACCCTGATAAATCTGAACCGGTGCCGTGAAAACTGTACCGGTTTTTTTAACATACCTAACAGAGAGCCAGAAAAAAGAGCTTATTGCGCATGACGGTCATGAGGTTATTTGTCGCTGAACTGTGGTTCAGCTTCACTCTCCGTCTCCTGCGGCATTTGAAAATGCTGAGGCACCACACTTCCCGGCGGTGATTCAGTCTTTGTTTGTGGCATCACCCCCAGCCCATGCCGGAAGACCAGTTCCCCGCCGTGAAATCCGGTAATCGCCACCAGTAAAAATGCCAGAATAAAACACAGGCAGGCCAGAGAACGTAAAGAGGAAGAAAAGAAGGCGTAAATAATCGCACCTGACAGAAAAACACACATACTCCCAAGCGCATAATTGCGGTGCATCATCATTTCCTTATGCGCGGGTCCATCAAGCTCTAAGCTCTGATAGGCATAAAAACCTGAGCTCACCGCAGCAATCACTGAAACGATCCCCAGAGCCACCAGCCACTTCATCACATAATGAATCGGGTGTCTCTCTGCGGGGGAACGGATACAGACAAACATCTGCACCACGCAGGTAAAAAAAAGCAATGTAATTGAAAAATGTACCAGCATCGGGTGCCAGTTCGGAAGAATTTCAACCATGGTATTTCCTGCCCATCAATTCACTCATCATCCTGTTTCCGAAGCTGTGTAGCCACCAGCCGGTGAAGCGGCCTAATCAGTTGATTTTGTTGTACTCAGCCTGTTCATTATACTCAGCATAGCTGACGCAGCTGGTTTTTAAACAGCACCGGTAATTTTGAGCAAATAATCGTGAATCAGAGTTCAAAAAACCTGCCCTGTGTACTTCTTTTGGGGTATTTGCATCAGCAGTTGTCATACGGAGTCATCCACAATCCGGCCACCGCGGGTTAATATCAGCAACACCTCTTCCACAGTCATACGCTTAATCTGATGACCGGTTTCAACATCATCCAGTGCAATATAGACCTGTTGTCCGTCCCGGGTCAGTGAGGCTTCAAGAGCGATATTGTGATATTTCAGCAGCGAGTTCACCATTTTCAGCGTGGATTTCTGGACTGACGGACTGGCAGGATCCGGGCGGGGATAGGCTTCAATTTCCTGCACCAGCTCTTCAGGCTGTGCGGGTTGAGTTTCAGGCTGCTTCTGCAAAGAGATATCGGGGGCCAGCTTCGGCTGCACCGGATGCTGATAATTTGATAACGGCCCTCCGACCAGTTGCTCCATACGATTGATATCCATTGTGCACCTGTGAAACTCATAAAAATATTATTTAAATATAAATACAGTTTCCTGAAACCAACAATTGTCCCCCCCGTCAGTATGGACAAAATATGAGCTGTACAACATTTTAGTACTCAATTGGTTAAAGCAGGCATTGTTCAGCGCTGACTTACCACTGGAGCTGTGAATATTTTCCACCTTCCCGGAAACAGTGATTCACGGCCATTTCTGCGTATGCCCGGACACAGTATTGATACAAAATTCCTTCACTTTTCATTTTGTTCAGGGTGTCCACCATCACATTTACCAGCGCCTGATGCTTCTTATAGACGTGTGGATAAATCGGAACCACCTGCATGACTGCAATCGCTTCAATATCCTGAAATTCTCTCTGCGTCAGATAGTTATCTGCCACAATACCATGAGAGTGAATAAACAGATCCGTCCGTCCGTGTTTCAGTTTTAAAATCCCCTGTTGGATCGTCGTCGCCGGACTTAGCTGACCTGACGGCACCCGCTTTTTCAGATTGATTTCACTGGACACAATTCCCCGCTGATAGCCGATGCTGTAAGCTGTTCCGTTCAAGCTGTCCCAACCGTCACCCAACTGTATTTTATCCATTCGCCGGGCAAAAGCGGCAGCGGAAACCTGCACTACCGGAAAATCAACCCGCCGCATGTTGGTAAACATCTGACTGTACTGAAAAATCCGGCCAACTTCACCGTCTATTTTCCCCTGATTGGCATACTGTGAAGCTCTTTTAAGCGGCAGATGAACCAGCCGGAGCGGAATCCCCATCCGGTTAAACAATTCATGATAAATCAAACGCATCATCTTACCCTGTCGGGAATCGTCTGGCTGAGTCGCTGCCATCACAAATGTTTTTGGCGATTCTGATTGCCCGGCAGCAATCGCCATATTGGCTGAAAGCAATCCCATCAGGATGGGGAGAAACAACTTTCGATACATTTTAATTCACTATAAGTCTGTTTCAGGACAATGTTACGATAAATGACAACACTGTTATTTATTTTTAATGATAGTCGATAACCCTGAAGATGCAGCTTGCCTGGGTATCATATGTAAAACTCCCGCAGGCGGGAGTGTGTGTGAACCAGGGACCGATTTTCAACTGTATACCAATTCGCGACTTAAATTGATTCTTCAGGGGCTGACGGCGCAACATGAAAAGTATTCACATACGTTTTCAACACTTCCGTCTGGGCCCGGACCGATTGATACGCTTGTGCCGTTTCACCGGCGATCTGCTCAATCTGAACCGATGATTCAGAAATACGCGCCGTGCTTTGTGATACATGCACTGACAGATCATTCTGTTCATGAACCAGCGCTGCTATTTTCCCATCCATTTCCGCCACAGACTCAGAAGCATTGACAATATGATGATAAGAGTCTCCGGCCCTGGTCACCTGCATCAGATTTGTCTCAATGTGATTCTGACAATCTGACATCATGCGCTGAGCATCAGACACCTGAGATTGTAATCCATCAATGATTTGACCAATTTCCTCAATCGAACTCTGGGTTTTTTGTGCCAGCTCACGCACCTGATCGGCGACAACGGAAAACCCACGCCCGGCTTCTCCGGCTCTTGCGGCTTCAATCGCAGCATTCAGAGCCAACAGGTTTGTCTGCCGGGTAATATTGCTGATGACATCAGAAATAACACCAATATCCGAGCTGTGATCATACAGGGTATTAATTACAGAGCTGGTTTGAGTGATCAGCTGCGACATTTCATGTGTTGCGGCGACCGAAGCAAGAATACTTTTTTCACCCTGTTGCGCCTGTTCTTTGGTTAATTCACTGTTTTCAGAAGCTTCCACGCTGACTTCATTAATCATCCGGGTATTCAGGAGCAGGTTTTGGGAGTCAGAAACAATTTGACTGATTTCCGATTTCTGAGCTTCAACACTCTGATGTGTAAAGTTCACTTTATCTTCCAGCATCCCGGAGGTCTGCTCCAGATTATCAACACTGCTTTTCACAGCCAGGATCAACTGGGTCAGATTCTGCTTCATGTCCTGAAAAGCGTGCGCGGCCTGCCCCAGTTCATCCTCATTAAACGCCGCCAGAGGAAATTCGGTATGTAAGTCGCCCTGTCCAAGCACCGACATATGTGTCTTCAGCTTATTGAGCGGTACAATCACCCGGCGATGGGCAATAATGTAATTTGAAATTAATAATATGAGAATGGCGACCACAGCAGCAGAAACCGACCGGATAATGACCGTGGAAATTTCCCGGCGTTTTTCATCACGGATATTGATCGCCTGTTGTTGCAGTCTTGACTGAAAGTCAGTCAGGTTTTCGACAATCGTATTGAAAGGAGCCAGCATCGGACCAAGCATTTTTCGCCGGGCATCATCGATTCTGCCCGAGTCTATCAGGCCGATATAATCCTGTTGCATGGCTCTGTATTGCTGAATATGACGTTCAAATGAGGCTACATTTTGTTGAATTTCACCTGTATCTGCCAGTTGCTTCATCCGTTGCAAAGCCACGGCAACCGCCTGATCGTTAAATTCGATCGTTTTGATGATCTCACGATGTTCACTGACACTGGTTGTTAAGCCGTAATCAAGCGCAAAGCGGCGATAAGTCACTGTGTAATAACGCATATCTGAAATCGTCGTCAGCAAATTCACATTCCGGTCAACCACCTTCCCCAACTGAAGCTGGACATGGTTAAGTGAAGCAATGAGGTAAACACTCAAACCCGAAATTGCAAAAATCACAATCAGCATATTCAACCTGACAAGGTTGGTTATCGTTATCTGCCGCATAAAAAATTCCCCCTGAATCTAATCATTTTGTCATGACTAAACTACTGTGAAGCTCAGGAGAAATCAGTTTGGTTTTATCTATATTATTAATAGTTATACCCGAATGTATGTCTATACCCAAACAATCAGAAGATGCAGGATTGTTTGGGTATAATACTTAATGAAAATCCGGCGCTCATGCGGACATAATCTCCAGAATTGTCACATCAGTATCCGCCATACCATGGCTGACCAGTTGCCCGACATTTCTGATCGTTTGCTCAATATCGTGCGCGACAATACCCTGCCCGGCTACGGCTTTATCCTGAATCGCCATCAAAAAAGAACGGACCGCCACATTGGATGCGGTGCACACTTTCAAAGCACAGGAAGACTTCGCGCCATCACACACCATACCTGAGCTGTCACTTAAAACATTCTGTACCGCGTAGCAACACTGCTCAAAAGTCCCGCCACTGAGATAAACCATCGCCATTGACGCCGCAGCGCTGGTCACCGTGTTGCCGCAAAATGCAGATAACGGCGGATAGTGAGACTTGATATAAATCGCGCCGAGATGACTCATTACCAGCGCACGGGCCAGCTTTTCATCATCCGCACCATAATGCTTTGCCACTACAGTCACCGGCACGGTGGCTGCAATTCCCTGATTGCCGCTGCCATAATTACTCATCGCCGGCAATGTCGCCCCGCCCATCCGGGCATCAGAAGCCGCAGAGGCATACATCTGAACCCGGTTATTCAGATCATCAGACAAAATACCGGACTGAATATTTTCATGAATCATTTTACCGACTGCCAGCCCGTAATGGTTGTTAATTCCTTCTTCAGCCAGTGATGTATTCAGCTTCGCCGCATCCAGAATAAAGCAGATATCGGCATAAGCCACTTCCGTGGCAAAGGTATAAATAGTGCGGATATCGATCGCTACATCGCCCACCGTTAAACCATTTGCCGCTTTCTCACCCGCGTCAGCAATAAAAGTCGCCACACCATCGACGGATTTACTGACGATGTTGGTATGACTGCCACTGATAATGACCGATGACTCCACATCATTACAGGTTGCCGTCACCGCACAGTAAATAAATTCATCCGTCTGCGCCTGATGAACAAACACCCGCTCTTCATCAATCAGACGCTGGGCTTTTTCCACATCTTCTGCGGTAATATCCGCCAGCACTTCCAGCCCCTTTTCCGCTTTACCGGCGAGTGCTCCGGTAGCAGATGCGATGTGCAGTCCCGTTCTTCCGGTTCCCGGCACAAAAACGCCCATCGCATTTTTATATAAATTCCCGGAGACATACACATCCAGTCTGTCCGGCGTTCTGCTGTCAAATGCCTGCATGGCGACCGCAGAAGCATAAGCCGCAGAAATAGGTTCAGTGCAGCCAAGCGCCGGTTTTACCGCTTTTCTGATAAGTTCGATAAGTTGTTGATGTGACGTGTTTTTCATAATGTCTCCTGATCCCGTTCTGATCATGCTTTGTGAGCAATGGCTTCCACTTCGACCAGAACGCCCAGTGGCAGGTCTTTTACCGCAAAGCAGCTTCTGGCCGGGCAGTCCGAATGGAAAATCTCCGCATAAACCGCATTAAATGCGGCAAAATCGGCAATATCGGCCAGATAGCAGGTTGTTTTTAAAACGGTTTCAATGGAACCGCCGCCGGCTTCAATCACATGTTTCAGGTTTTCAAGTGACTGCCTGCTCTGGGCGGTAATTCCGCCTTCAGCCACGGCGCCGGTTTCACGGCTCACAGGTAACTGACCCGAGGTAAAAATCAGCTGATCAAATCCTGTTGCATGTGAGTAAGGACCAATCGCTTCCGGTGCTGCCGGTGAATCAATTATTTTTTTCATCGTTTATTCCTGTTGTTTCTGCTCTTTCTGGTTTATTTCCACAAAATCCGGACAATAAAATCCTGTGCGATGCTCAGTCAAATGAGTCGCCTGTTGAAATAAATTGCGTTTTTCTTGCGTTTTTAATTATCGGCCTGACGAAGGGTGTCAGGCCAACATGGATGTCTTATCCGGACGATCCATTCATCTGAAAACAGCTATCAGTTTGTAATCACGGCATAACCGCGATAGGCACTGACATCTTTCGTATTCATGGCATGGATTAACTTATCTGCCTCAACCCAGGCCCAGGGATATTTCGCACTGTTCACATCCAGAATCAGAAATGAATCTGACTTGCTGTCATAAGCCGCAACCGGAGACAGATGGCCGCCACCTTTCTGATCAACAACTTTACGGCTGTAGTTCACCACCAGATAGCTATCTTTTTTATCCAGGGCATGAATCATATCCTGCTTCACGGATGTCACATTCTCCAGCTTCGGCAACTCAACAGTGCGGATATGTACCCCATTTGATTTCACCATGTCAGTAAATTGCGCCAGCTGCAGGCCGTAATCAACAAAATCAAACTCAGCCGTTGGCTTACCCATAATTTCCAGACGACTTTTTGGTGAATGGGTCAAAACCGTTCTCTGGGTATAACGGTGGAAATAAGGCTGCCAGTTATTCTTCGTTGGGAAATAGCCTTTCTCATCGGAGCCGACCAGTGTCGTGTCGTAAGGAATCTCTTTAGCCTGATCCAGTGCTTTGACTTTCAATGCATTCAGCACAATGGTAATGGTCGCAACACCACAAAACACCTTATTTTCCTGTGCTTCGTAGTAGTTTGCCAGCCGGGGAAAATCTGTACGGTGATCCGCACTCATTAAGCGATTCATGCCTTCATCGGTATTAAAATAAACCGGTGCCGCAAATGCATTCATGCAGGTCAGCAGCGTCATTGCCAAAACTGAGTTTTTCATTGTTAATTTCATATGTTCTCTCTTCGATTCAATCCGTAAACGTTGTGTTTGAAATACCTTGCGGTTATTCCTCTGAACCTGACTTATCCGCCCAGACGTTGCCTGACAATATTCACGATAAGGCTGGCGGTATCACGCAGTGATGTGTCGTCAAAATCAAAGGTGGCGGTGTGCAGGTTTGTCCCTTTTGTCCCCACCATAAACCAGCATACGCCTTCAACCTTATCATTAACAAAGAATTGCATATCTTCGCCGCCGGGGGAAGCCGGAACATCAGTCAATACATTGTCCTGACCATAAATTCGTCTGGCACATGCAATCACCGCATCACTGTGTTCGATGGTATTAATCGTTGCCGGGCACAAGACTTCAAACAGCAAATCATAGGTTGCACCGTATTTACGGCAGACTTTTTCAGCGACACTGTGCATCTGTTCTTTCATATAGTCGGCAATATGCGCTTCAAAATAACGCATCGTCCCGGCTGACAGTGCCTGCTGCGGAATCCCGTTCACCGCGGTTCCGCCTTCAATCTTACAGGTGGCGATGATCGCCATCTCATGTTCAATCACCTGAGTGATTTTGTCCCAGCCACTGACGATTTCACACACGACGCTAATCGGATTAATACACTGATGCGGCACCGAGCTGTGGCCGCTTTTCCCGTGGACGGATAACGAGAAACTTTCTCCGCCACCGGTAATTGCACCATATCGCAGCTGCACCGTCCGGTCCTGCAAACGCGGCATATTATGAAAGCCATACAATTCTGAATACGGATGCGCGTCATACAATCCGTCTTTCATCATCGCCTTTGCACCCTGCCCGGTTTCTTCACAAGGCTGAAACAGGACTTTGACGCACCCGGAATACTCATTGTGCAGTGACAGATGCCGGATCGCAGCCAGCATGACGGCCATATGCCCGTCATGCCCACAGGCATGAGCACATCCTTTTCTCTGAGAGGACCACGCCGCGCCGGAGTCATCATTCATCGGCAGTGCATCCATATCACAACGAAATGCGATCGTTTTACCCGTGCCGGTACCGCACAGCGTGACTACCAGCCCGGTCACACCATAACCGGTGTCATAAGTCACATCCCATGAATCCAGTAAATCTGTCAGATACTTTTGCGTCCGGTACAGATCAAAGCGCAGCTCAGGAATCTGATGTAACTCCCGGCGCCATCTGATGGCATCTTCCACTAACGATTCATCAATCGTGTCATGCTTTATTGATGTAATCATAACGATTTATCTCCCGAAAATTATGCGCTGACTTCTTTTATCTGCTTTGCTTTCTTCTGCGCCATCAGGAAGAAAGGTGAAATCAGTGCCATAAAACCTAAACCAACGAAAATCTTCACCGGCGGCTGGTCTGCAAGCAGATACAGACAAATACCAACCGCGATCACCGGCATCAGCCAGCCAAACGGTGCTTTAAACGACGCCTGAGCCTGTGCATCGCCGGCAAAACGTTTGCGGAACACCAGCACACTCAAACAGGTGGGAATATACTGAACAAAGCGGGCCACAACTGACAACATTGCAAGCTGGGCAAATGAACCACTCAGTGCAATCGGCACGGTGACCAGACAGGACGCCAGGATCGCCACCACAGGCACGCCATGACAGTTTTTTCTGCCAAAAAATGCCGGGACCATCTGGTCATCCGCCAGAGGCAGCAGTGCCCGCGGAATATGAAATGAAGCAGCCACATTAATCCCGCCGATTGAAATGATCGAGCCGATAGTGATCAGCCAGTAACCGAAGTCGCCGGAAACCACCCGCGCCGCATCAGCTAACGGTGTACCGGACTTGGCAACGGATTCACCTAATACACCCACGGTCACAGCCATAACCAGTGCATAAAACATCATGACAATGCCCAGAGAAATGCAGATTGCCCGCGGCAGATTCTTTTTCGGATTCTCCATATCTTCCGCAGCTGTACCAAATGTTTCAAAACCAGTAAAAGAATAGAAGGCAAGTACCAGCGCAGATGTGAGGGTTTCAGGACTCAGGGAATAATCTGCCTGAACAGCATGGCCGGGCATGATATTTTCCGGATGAATATACCAGACACCGACAACAATCAGGAAAGCCAGCGGCAGCATTTTCGCCACGGTAGAAAGATTGTTAACTATTTTTGCAGCATTGACACCAGAAAGGTTCAACACAGTCAGCAAGACAATAATGCCGATGATCACCCCGTAACAAAGCAAGGTATTGTCCGTAAAACCAAACGTACCGGACAGTATGTTTTTAAAAGCCACCGCCATCACAGCCCAGGCGATACACTGCATAAACCATTTCAGAAAGCCGACTTCAAAACCGGCAAATTTACCAAATGCTTCTTTGGTATACACATAAGCGGCTCCGTTTTTACTGAAGTAACCAGCCGCCTCAGCAAAACACAGGGCGATGGTTGCCACTAAAGCACCGGTGATAAACACAATCGCCACCGACCAGTCACCGGCAAATTTATAAAGAGAGGCCGGAAGCAAAAATATCCCGGAACCAATAATTGAGTTAAAACCAAGCAGGACAATCGACCAAAGGCCGAATTTTTTTTGTTTTTCTGTCATTATTATAACCTTCCACTGTAGGGGTCCGGATTCTTTCCGCTGAATTCATACCGGAAAGATGAATTCAGCGGTACCGGATGAGTCTTATTATTTTTAATGTTCATATTCAGTAAGCCGGAGCATCAGAAGGACTATTTTTATTGTTTTCAGTGCGGTTTCTGATCCTGTTTTCCGACGAATCTGTTGACAAGCATACCCCTAAAAAAGAAGAAAAAAATCATATAATTTACTCATAAAGCCTCATAAACCAGAAATAATTACTATAGATAACATTATTTGTAGAAATTATTTTTCCGTCATGATCCACAACAAAATAATGTTGGGAAAAATGCAGGGAAATATGGTGCATCTCACAAATCTGCAGATAGAAAATCACAGATATTTCAGCTGGTTATACCCAAACCAACTGAAGGTGCAGGTTGCCTGGGTATACATATCAGTCAGAAAATAAAATGGGGGTCAGAAGGAGAAAGGCAGGTTCAAATGAAAAGAAGATACCGGCGAAAGAAGGTCATGCTGACCCTGAAAGCCGGGAAAGAAGCGGGTTTCAGTCTGTCGCCGGCGTCTGATGATTAATGAGCAAAATATATTCTGCCGGGGGGGCCGGATAAGACTATCCGGGAGCATGCAATCATCATCAGCCGCAGTAAGACTGAAACCCTTTTAGCTGACAAAGCGAAAAGAATGTCGTCGCTGACAGGCCCGGATAACCTGACGATACCGATGCTCCGGGCCGTTGTCTCTTTAGTCGGTTGTCTCTGTCTCTGTGGTATAACTCAACCCGAACCCATAAGCATAGAGCGGGTCAGCCGAATCATGGGGAACATCTTCATCCTGCGCCAGCACCGCATCCCAGCTGGATGGCAGTTCGAACGGTAAATGCCCCTTTGGTTTTATCTTGCCGGTCAGGACATCGAACATCGCGCTGTCCAGTGCACCAAAGTTTGCCACAATTGCATTCGCCTTCGGCTCAACGGCTGTCAGGATCGCCGGACGGTCAAGGTAAACAGACAGCACCAGCGGAATTCCGGCATCAACCACCTTCTGAATCGCCGCCAGATCATCACTGCCGGTATAAACCCCGTCATGATTTTCGGACTGAACCAGATTCGCCTCATCAGCAAAACCAAGCTGACCAAAGTGAACCGTGCCAAACGGATAATGCGGATCGGTCTCGTAAGGCGTGTTCACCCGCATAATCGCCAGATCCGCATCCGCCGGGTCATCAACCACTTCGAATCCATAAGACGCAGCAACAGTTGCATTACTTTGGTACAGATAAACCTTAGGATAAGTTTGTGCACTGACCGGCAGCAGGTCAGACTGATTTTTCAACAGCACATGTGAAGTACTCTGCACCTGTTTTGCGGCCGACTGAAACTCATCATTCCCGACCAGCGCAACGGCCGCATCAACATCCACATAAGGATTTTCAAATAAACCCAGGTCAAATTTCTGCACCAGAATCCGGGTCACAGCCGCATCAATTTGCGCTTGTGTCACCAGTCCGGCCGATTCTGCACTGAGCAGATAAGACGAATCATCCACGCCGCCAAACTGATCAATACCGGCATTCACGGCTTTGGCATAGCGCTGGGCAATCGTCAGATCTTCAACACCCCACGACATACCGATAGGTACCGTCCAGACACTCACGCCCTGTTCAACTTCTTCATCGGTCAGTCCGCTGATACATTTATCGCCGCAATCATTGACGATCGCCCAGTCACTTAACACCACGCCTTTAAACTGATAAGTCCCGCGCAGCAATGTGGTCAGAATCTGTTGATTAAAACCAAAACCAACCTCTTCGATGGATTCATTGTTATAAGTCACATCCATCGGCTGACCGTAATAAGGCATCACCGCAGCAACATTTGCATCAAATGCCCCTTCAAACGGAATCAGGTGATAGCCGAAATTATTGCCCGGATAAACCTGCTCTTTCCCCCACTGGTTATGGGCATCGAGACCATTTTTCTGCGGCCCGCCTCCGGCGAAGTGTTTGACCACTGTGATCACTGAATCTTTCGTCAGTCCGTCATCACCATCCTGGAACCCTTCGATATAGGCTTTGACCAGGTTTTTAGCCACATAATTATCTTCACCAAATGTGCCTGAAACCCGTCCCCAACGCGGTTCGGTCGCCAGATCGGCCTGAGGTGACAGTGCTTCCTGAACCCCGACAGCCCGGTATTCCTGACGGGCAATCTGTGCAAAATTTCTAACCACAGCAGCATCATTCAGTGCCGCAAATCCAAGTAATTCCGGCCATTGAGAAAAACTGCCGGCCGCTACAGAAGTTGCATTCGGATCATTGGTGAAGTGATTACGGGGGTCAGTACTGACAGTCACCGGAATCCCCAGCCCGATCGCCTCCACTTTTGCCTGCAGAGCGTTATTGTCTGTCGCAATGTATTGCGGATCCCCGGACATCCGGGTAATAAAGGTATTCACATAACGATTCAGCACATCCGACATGCTGTCTAAATCCACCCGGCCATCACTGTCTAAGGTCAATGTCCCGTGCATCATCAGGCCGGCCTTTTGTGCCAGTGACATTCTGGAAAGCAAATCCGCTGCCCGCGTTTCACTGTCTAAACGCCAGTCTTCATAAGGATTCAGGGTATTATCCTGATTCAGATCTTTAAACTGATAATCATCAACACTCAACAAGACTGCACTTCTGTGCCCCAGCTCAGGCTGGGTATACGTCGTCTCAGAATCAGAACCACACCCGGCCAGTATCGCCGACAGTGCAGCAGCCACTGCTGTGACTGTTAATTTATTGTTTTTCATAGGAACTCCAGAGGTAAAAATGAGGATAAATCTTTTTGATTGATTTGTTTTTTATTTACTTTACCAACCGGCGGACAGAATGTTTTACCCGATAAAGACTAAAAATTATCAGATTGTTGCACGATGGGATAAGTGTGAAACCATTCAAATTATTAATCAATGACCTGTTAAATATTTGTATTAGTCATCACGGCTCACAGAATCAATATAAATATTATTTATGATGAATGACTTTTATTTTATACCCAGGCAACCTGAAGATGCATGATTCAGCGTACAGCCGAAAGGTACAGTTCAAGGAAAGGGGATGCAGGAATGTCCCTGCTTTTCAAATTCACCTGACGCAGAAATAAACCTTTCAGCTCACGCCCTGCAGGTGAGTTAGTTTAGGTAATATTCACCGGAGTAATTGTGTGAAAACTGTCTCCAGCCCGCTGGTATCCTCTATCTGGATGAAGATCCGAACAAAAATAGAGGAGAAACAAATGATAAAAGCAACCGGAATTCATCAAAAAGAATTATGTGGATCCGGGGGAAGAATTGATCAGTATCGTTACCAGAAACTTTTACAGCTAATTGATTATTATGATTTTCCTATTTATTTACCTGAACAGGGAATTATCGGGGAAATCTATGAAGGATTTTCGGATATCACCAATGTTTTTCTCAACTCACCCTCCCTCTATCAGGCGTTGCAGTCATTTATTCATTACCGGCCCTGTATCGGAGAACCCGATTATATCGGACTGACGACAGACGAATATTATTTAACCATTCAGTATCATTCCGAATTTAATCAATCTATCGGTTTGCGCTCCGCTGTTTATAACTTCAATATTATTGATGCAATTATTCATTACTATTCACCAGATTCAGCCTCATGCTGTGAGATGATATTAGATGGTCAAATCACAGAAGATATCATTAATGATATTTCAGATGCTTTTCACTGCACCATCAAAACCGGTCATGAGAATATTTACCGGATCCCGGTCAGGATGCTTCATTGCCCGGCCAGCCATTATAATCCGGTACTGCAGCCTTATTTATCAGAAAAGGCAGAACGGTGTTTACAGGAAATACCTTCCACACAGGTGTATTCATCTCAGATCCGCTCCCTGATTCTTCGCTATCTCCAGCTTTCTCCGGAACGGCATCCCGGATATGGCAGCTTACAGCAGTGGATTTGTGAGCAATCGAATATCAGTCGCTGGACACTCACCCGCCGTTTACAACAGGAAGGCACCACACTGACACAGTTATATTCCGAGTTACGCTGTAACGAAGCGTGCCGGCTGCTGCAAAAGGACACACACTCCCTGCTGGACATCAGCCAAAGCCTGGGGTTTGTCAACCAGAGTGCATTTCAGCGCTTTTTCCGCGAGCAGATGGATTGCACGCCGTTGAAATACCGCAAACTTTATACCCAAGCAACCTGAAGATACAGGGGTGTTTGGGTATATCTGCGGTGAACAGCATCAACATTGTAATGGTTCAATGATTGTGATCTAAAAAAACAGCGCCATCATATGGGCGCTGTTTTTTGACTCACTGAGTGAGGAGTCTCCGCTCATCAGGCAGATTTCTGATGATGGTGCGTCAGGTATAATACGATATCTTCAATCGTCAGTACCGGCATCTGATGCGTTTTGGCAAATGCCACAATTTCCGGTGTTTTCGCCATCGTTCCATCCGGATTTGTCAGTTCACATAACAACCCCGCAGGCTGAAGTCCTGCCAGCTTCATCAGATCAATCGTTCCTTCGGTATGTCCTCTGCGCGTCATCACGCCTCCGGTTCTTGCCCGCAACGGGAATACATGACCAGGACGCGCCAGATCAGACGGTTTGGCCTGCGGATGAATCGCGGTTTTCACCGTGGTCACCCGATCCTGTGCGGATACACCGGTGGTAACCCCCTGCTTCGCTTCAATCGTCACGGTAAAAGCGGTTTGATTCGCACTGTTATTATTTTCTGTCATAGGGGGCAGTTCCAGCTGATCTGCGCGCTCTTCTGTCAGACACAGGCACACAATGCCACTACATTCACGGATCATCACCGCCATTTGTTCCGGCGTAATATGCTCTGCTGAATAAATGATATCTCCTTCATTTTCCCGGTCTTCGTCATCGAGCAATAACACGCCCTGACCTGCCTGCAAAGCAGACAACGCATTTTCGACACGGGTAACAGGATCGCCAAATCCGGCGAGTAAAGAAATCTGATTCATGGTTTACTCCAGTTATTTTTATGACCAGAATCAGGGCAAATCGTGAGGGATAAAAACAAACATGCATCAGACGCAAAACCGATCGAAACCGGCGTCTGGTGTGCTTCAATTCTCTCTCATCCGGACTCTGACCGTCGGCTCTGGCATCTCACCAGATCTGCTGACCCCGGAAAACCGGGCGCTCGCGGGCTCATTCCTGGTTTGCAACACAAACCGTCTGTCGGGAACATACCGCCGGTGGGGAATTTCGCCCCGCCCTGAGAATTTTTAATTCAATATACCCGGCAACCTGAAGATGCGGGCGCAGGAAAACTAATACAATTACCGCAGGTAAACAAGGATCTATATCATAATTGGTAAGATTGCCGGCCGAAGCGGTCAGTTTTCCAGCACATACAAAAAGAAATCCGTCAGCGGATGCTTTGGATTCGGACGTAAATATGTCCAGCCGGATTTCTCATAAAAACTCAGCGCCCGCTGATTAATGCGGCTGACCGACAGCATCACCTGTTTGCATCCGGCCTGTGACAGCGTCTCAAAGATAAATTGCTGTAACTGACCGGCCAGTCCTGTGCCGCGGAATGCCGGCGTCAGATAAATCAGGTTCACGTAACCGGTCTCCGGTTGCGGAGAAAAGTTGCGAAATTCCAGCTGTCCGGCGATCTCTCCGTTGACCCGGACATGATAATAATACCACTCAGGCTGCGTCAGTCTTTCACGCATTCGCGCCTGATAACCACAAAGAAATGTCTCAAACCCTTCATCAGAGCCAAAACTACACAGATAAGCATCACGGCGGGCTGCGACACAACAGGCAAAATCACGGTCTGGATCAATTGGTTTCATTTCAGCTTTCACGGCTATTTCCTTGTTCTCCGGGTCTGAGTCTGTCCGGGGTTTGAACAATATCCCCACCATCAGACCTATACGGGCCTGCGAGCCGTCCATCCGGATTCCGGAGTTCAGACACGCTAAAATTATTGTTTTCTTCTGGTTCATCATTTATCTTCCGCATGAATTGCTCCCGGCTGATAACAGATACCGCAGGAAAATAAATGAAATTTCTACTGACATTTTTACTATTGTTCTCCGCTTTAATACAAGCAGAAAGTTATTGCGACGAGGGTGTTTCGGAGACATTGATGACAGCCTACCCACAGGCAAAGCCGGATCAGTACGGAGAAAACTTAACATTGCATGACAAACGTCACGGTCGCATCGCTCTGAATGACAGAATGACGCAGTGTAAAATCTGGCCGGCACATCCGGAACTGGCAATCATTGTCGTGAAAACCGACATTGAATTCGATCCGGAAATATCCGGAGAAGCCACAAATGCCGATCTGGAACTCTTTATCACATCGGTCAAAAACAAGCGCATTCTTGCCCATTACACAAAAGCCGGCGCATTGTCTTCAGACGCGTTCTATGTGTCGCAGATCAAGCTGGACACCGCCAGATATCAGCTAAATCCGGCAACGACAGCTTTTGGTGTCCGGGTCACAAGAAACGGCTCATCTTCCGTTTATCCATTCAATACCGAAGTTCTCAATCTGTACACTTACCGGCAACATCAGATCACCAAAGTCATGGATAACCTGCAAACCAAAAGCTACAGCGGTGTCAATGAGGGTCAGTGTAACAGCGAATTCAGTACAGAAAAAAGCATCATCCTGATCGGGAAGGAGACGCATCAGAGCGGTTTTGCATCATTAACGGTGAAGACAACCCGGCAGGACTTCGCTGATACAATGGATGAAGGCGCATGTGTGCAAACCAAACAAAAAACCCAGAAGGATAAACATGTCATCCATTTCAGTCACGGGGCTTATCAGGTACCAAAGAACATCTCCGGGCTGTAATGTCTCTCACGAATCTGACCGGCAAAGAATCAGTGGTGCCTGACATACAGCACCACTCAGGTCCGGCGTCACTGTCCGGCTGACACCGGGGTAAACAAGAACATCAAAGAGAATCATCCCGGAGAATGTACCCACCTTTCAATTTCTCTTGACGCAAAAATGCGTGACTAACGCCATGTCACCGTCAATGTGCCAATGTTCTCCGCCAGATATAACAACAGGCAGGAGAAGAAAGCAACCCGGTTAAAACCGGGCACTTTTCATCCACGCCTTTGAACGCCAGCGAAACATCATAATGAATCCCCGGATGATTTCATCGGCAGACATACCAATCCAGGCACCGGGAACACCCAGCCCCAGAAAAATCCCCAGCAACCAGGCGAGAAACACACCGTTTCCCCACATGCTGAAAATACCAATTTTAACCGGGAATTTGATATCTCCGGCGCCTTTCAGGCCGGAAATAAAAATCAGATTAAACACCCGACCCGCTTCAAGAAAGACGGAGATCAGCAATAAACTGCCGGTTAACTGCAAAATTCCCGGATCATGGGTAAAGAGTGACAGCAGCGGCTCCCTGAACAGATACACCGACCATGTGACAATCATCGACACCAGAAACCCTGCTGCAAAATATAGCTGTACCTTTTTCAGAATCACTTCGGAGCGGCCCTGTCCGACATAATAACCGGTTTGAATCTGGGCAGCCTGCCCCAGTGCCAGAGAAAAAGCAAAAGAGAAACGGGCAATATTCTGGGCATAGGTAAAAGCTGCCAGAGAGGATGTCCCCATTTGCACCACAAAATAAGTAATGCAGATTTGTGCCAGATTATAGGAAAGAATCTCCCCGGCATTCATACCGCCAATGCGCAATATGCGGGCATAAATGGCTTTGGGAATGGTTCTGAATCCCGGTAAAGGCAGCGGGATGTCACTACGGGCCACAATGTAGCAGAGGATCAGCGTCGCAATGACCTGACTGATCACCGTAGCGACTGCCACGCCCTGAACACCGTAAACCGGCAGACCGAAAGGCTGATACAGGGCAATATAGTTACCAATCACATTACAAATGCCGCTGATAAAATTCACCACCATCGGTGAACGGGAATAACCGTGGCTGCGCAGAATCGTTGTCAGCACAATACTGATGGTCAGGTTGAAAGTCATCGCACCGGTGATCAACAGATATTCTGACGCATACTGCGCCACCTGCGCTTCCATCCCGTAATACGGCAGAAGCCAGATTGTTCCGGCCACGGCAAGCAGGCTCAGAAAGGCACCAATCACAAACGACAGCATCACGCTCGCCACGCCTGCCTGAGAAGACTCCAGTGACCGCCCGGCACCATTATATTGCGAGATCAGAATCCCGGTACCACTGCTGACAAATGCTGAAATAATAATCAGAAAGAACGTCAGCTGAGTGATCACACCAACCGCAGATACCGCCTTGTCCGAATAGCTGCTCAGCATAAACACATCACTGGTGCCCAGTGCGGTCCGGAGCAGAACTTCTGCAAATATCGGCCATGTCAGTGCCACGATGGACATCCGTTGATTGAGTGCCTGATTTTGTGTCATTGCTTACCCTGAATAAAAATTGCACTGCGCCAACCGGGGGGGTGTTGACACAGTGCAAAGCAGTGAATGATGTTATTTCCCGGATCCGCCGTAACCAGGCTTCTCCGGGCTTGCTCAGGCCAGCGGGTTTACCACCACATATCAGCCTGAATACCGACCAGTAAATCCGCTTTATCCCGCGCAGAGCCATCCAGATAAGTGGCCAGGAAGCGAATTTCCGGTGCCGGTCCAAAGCCTGTCGGCACGACAATCGTCGGTGCAACCGTCAGCTTGTAGTTGGTTGCGTGATCACCAGAGCCACTGGCATCTTCCCATTTGTTGTACTGATAACCTGCTTCAGTGACGATAGAAAAGTTTTGCGAAACCGGGAACGTTGGTCTGACCATTGCAGAGAACCAGCTGTCTTTGCCGCCGCTGTCCAGATCATTATACTGACCCTCAATGGCGTGGAAAACGCTGACACCGTTCTCAAAGAAATACCCTCCCCAGACCAGCGCGCGGGCCGATACGTCACCACTTTCAACTTTCTTCATGTTAGACGGCCCTTCAAGTGCACCGTTCCCCGGTTTCCAGGCATTATATGTTGTCAGCGTGCCGCCCAGAAGCTGCCCGGATCCCAGTCCTTTGCCGATCTGACCGATGTATTTGGTGAAGCCTTTCTCCGATAAGCCAAAGAATTCATCCGTATGCACGATAGCCGTCATTTCAATACCATTATCGGCATACTTTGTTCCGTCGACATAATTATCCGGCAAATATTTCCCCATTGCATGAAGCTCGACCCCGCCTAAATCGACACCCACATGAACGGCGTGCATCGGATTGTTGGCATTGGTTGCCCAGAAATCACCTTCCGCATCATCACTGGCAACATAAGCGAAATCCCATTTATAGTCACCCAGTTCGATGCCTTCAACCCCGACACCGGTGCCTGACATATCGGTATAGAAAAAATCCGTCATGAAAATGTAGTTATCTTTACCGTAAAACCGCGTTCCGCCCCAGAGTGTACCGGTTTCGGTTACACCATCAAATTCAACAAAGGTTTCCACCATCCCGATATCGCCATTCGCAGCATCCGCATTCTCACCCAGCTGGTTAACCCCGGCAGATTTGGCATTATCAGCACCGGCCCGGGTTTTAATCCGGATTTTCTGCCCGTTATCGTTTTCAAAATTTTTCTGCAGGGCCAGTTCAAAATGGCTGTCCGACTCAATTCCCAGGCGGCCTAACCGCTCTTTTGAAGCCGGAAATTTGGAGCGCTTAAAATCATCATTTTTGCTGTAAAGCCCAAGCGCACGAAAATAGCCGTGAAATTCAAACCCGTCAGATTTTTCCGCATAAACCGCTGGCGCTGCAGACAGACCCGCCGCAGCGGCCAGACATGCGATGGTAAGCTTAGAAAGTTTCATATTAACTCCATGTTCCACGTTGTTGAGCTTTCCTAAAAAGAAAGCGCTTTCTTTTATAGTTAATAAAAAGACTAAGCAGGCATTCCCCAGGAATAACAAAAAAGGAACGATTGAACCATAATTACGGCATAAACCGGCCTGCTTAGTACAAAATGAGTATAAAATAATCTAACACAATAAAACCGTGATCGACACCCATTGAGAAAGCGCTTTCTTGTGCGCGTGTCACATTTTGAGTGATTTGTCATTATTCAACTGGTTTTATTTCTCCTTTACCAGACCCAGGCAACCTGAAGATTCATGCATGTCATCGTCAAGCCATCTGCCAGATAACAGACCAACGCTGATTAAAGCGCTTTCTTTTTCAAACGCCTCCGCTTTACTTCTGAAAACGAATATTATCCAGTTTCAGGGTCATTGCACCACCAACCGGCTCAAATACCAGCAGGTTCTTTATCGCCGCCGGATCGGCCTGGTTCCCGGCAACATACCGGTTCGTATTCGCAAACAGGGTTTTCAGCGGAATACGGACTTCCTGCCACTGCCCCACAGGTGGTAAAGGCACATTCATGTCACTGGTTTTCGGCCAGCCGCTGTCTGTTTTGATCAGCAATTCTGCCTGCTTATCCGCCGACTCAATGTTGAGGTCAAAAATCAGCTCTCCCTGACTCAGCCAGGCGGTCAGATCCGTGACCGGAGCACGAAAATAGAGATTTCCGGCCCCGTTTTGCTTGATCAGCTGCAATACTTTTCCGTGCCCTTTTTCCTCAACTTCCTGATAACTCACCAGCTTCACCGGGTTATAGCTGCCATAAGCCAGCGCCGGATTTAACTGCTCTGAAAAAATGTTGAGTTCCGGACCATCTGCATAGCTGTCATCCTGCACCAGAATCGCCGGTGGCTGGTGTCCTTCAGGATGAATCGCCTGATCACCGCGGGTTGCACAGCCTTTGCCTTTCCAGCGATCGACTGAACAGCGGTAAACCTTCACATAATCCACCAACAGTGTCTGCGGAAACACAGTGGCATCGATGCCTTTATCATTGGCATTCGCCGCCCATGAACCGCCCACCGCCAGATTCATCAGCAAATGAAACTTTTGATTAAATGGTGCTGCACCTTTGGCATTAACCAGCTCACCATTGCTTTTGTACTGGCTGTACCAGCCATCCTGTGTCTGGGTTGCGTAGTGAATGTTATCGACATACCAGCGGATTTCGCCTTCTTCCCATTCAATCGCATAAGTATGGAACCCATCAGCCGGGCTGATCCCGCCAGGCAATGACACGCCCTGACCGGTATAAACATTGTCCGGCCATGCTTTTCCGTAGTGCAGCGATCCGTAGATCCGGTTTTCCGGTGTTCCTGACTTTGCGCCCGCAGCATCAGATTGTGTTTTCAGATTCACCGCTTCCATCATGTCGATCTCACCGGAAGCAGCCCAGGTGCCGTATTGATTCTTTGACGGCAGCATCCAGAAAGCCGGCCAGGTGCCCTGCCCCTGTGGCAGTTTCGCGCGGATTTCAAACCGGCCATACTTTTGCTCACGCTTCCCCAGGCTGCGCAGCCGTGCCGACGTATAAGGCAGGGTTTTATCTGAGGCAGATTTGCCTTCCGCATCACCGGGCCCGGTAAAGTTTTCTTTTCTCGCGACAATGTGCAGATAGCCATCTTGCACAAACGCATTCTTTTTGCTGCGGGTATAACACTGCTGTTCGTCATTACCACCTCCCCAACAGTTTTCCTGCAGGCTCCAGTTACGGCGGTTGATTGAATGGCCGTCAAAGCTGTCTTCCCACACCAGTTGCCATGTCGCGGCAGGTGCTTTCGGGTGATTCACCAGCGTGACCGGATGTTTGCTTTGGGTAAAATCCGTCCCGTGATTATCATTGATTTGTTTATCCCCGACCCCGTGGCTACAGCCACCGGTTAAAGCTATCGTCACCAGTGAGCCGAGCAGATTTCGCATTGAACCGTGTTTATTCTGCATTTTTTTCCCTTATCGCTTTTGAAAGCGCTTTCTTTTCAAAATAAGAATATTTACATCCTGAACAAAAGTGATGACAATTATTCCCCTGATGAGTAAGTCAATAACATGCTAAATGAAAAGAAACCTGTATTTACAGGTAATCAGCATCTATTCTATGCAGAAATACATCGGCAAAATGTGACCACTGTTTTCTTGCAAGCGCTTTCTTCATATCTGGATCACATTCCATTAAGCAAAATTTGATTAAATTAGCATGATGTCTGAAACCGGCTGAAATCAGGCAGGCAAAACATCTTAACCAGAGTATTCAGCGACTTATCTCTGTGAAACATCAGCAGGAGGGAGTTTCATTGATCACCATTAAAGAAGTATCAGAACTGGCAAAAGTATCCCAGTCAACCGTATCCAGAGCACTGAACGGACATCCGACCGTCAAAGAAGCCAACCGGAAGAAAGTGTTCGATGCGATTGAACAGCTGGGTTATAAACCCAATGCATTTGCGCAGGCACTCGCTTCCAGCCGATCCAACAGTATTGGCATGCTGGTTGGGTCACTCGATGGTCCGTTTTATGGCCCGTTAATGCACCATGCGGAAAACACGGTTCGCCAGAACAACGTACATCTGATTGTCACCAGTGGTCAGGAATCACACACCAAAGAAGTCGACTCGATTAATTTTCTGCAATCCAAACAAGTGGATGGATTAATTCTTCACTCAGATACCCTGTCCGATGATGAGCTGATTGAGGTCGTTAAAGCGCAGGACACCACGATCGTACTGAACCGCTTCATTCCGGAAATCGCTGACCATTGCATTTATATTGACAATGAACTGGGCGGCTATCTGGCAACCCGGCATTTACTGGACAACGGTCATCAGAAAGTTGCCTGTATCACCGGTCAGCTGAGCAAGTGTGACAGCCGCGATCGTCTGCAGGGCTACCGCAATGCACTCAGTGAATCCGGTATCAGTTTTGATGCCAACCTGATTGTGGAAGGCCGGTTCGATCATCAGGGGAATCATGAAGTTGCCCGCCGTTTACTGGACAGAGACCCGGATATCACCGCTATCTTCTGTCAGAACGATAACATCGCGCTGGCTGTTTACGACGTGGCCGCAGAGCGGGATTTGCTCATCGGTGAAGACATTTCAGTGGTCGGTTTTGATAACGACACTCACAGCCAGCACATTCGTCCCAGACTCACCACTGTGAACTTCCCTGTGGAAGAAATGGGCAGCGAAGCGGCCAAAGGCGTCCTGGCACTGGTCAATAAGAAAGAGATGCTCTTTACCCACAAACTCACTCCCGAGCTTGTTATCAGAGAATCAGTCAAAGCAACACTTCCTGAGTCAGTTTAAACCCATCCTCCCTTCAGCCATTCACCGCTTTGAAGTCATCAAAAGCACTGAAAAGTACCAATAAAACAGCAAAAAAAAGGCCCCACAATGTGGGGCCAGGGTACTGACGTTGTTATATTAATATGAAAATATCAAGGTTGTTTTACGTCTTATGATTCACAAGACAGCGCCTGAAAACTTAGTCAAAAAAAGCACCGCCTTATCAACCACACTTACCGAAGTATTCACCCAAAACAGATCACTGTCATGGCAGCGACCTGTTAAAACAGCAACTCAGGCACACTATCTGATGATGATCGATTCAGGCACAGTGACAACCACCTTACTGATCTCATCTTTGCGTTCAAAAATACTGGCACTCATATCGGTAGAAAGCGTCAGCGAATCATACAGTACTGTCGTTTCATCCCTGAGTGTCAGTGTGATTGCGCCGCTCTGCTCCTGTGTCAGCTGATAAATAAATGGCACCTGGCAGAACGTAAAGGCCAGTTGCCCGGCTTCCAGCACATAGCTTTGCTGCTCTCCGGATAAGTTCAGACAGGTGAACAGGGAAGACTGGCTGAGAAACTCACCGGCTTTGAGCAATGTCGGGGAAACCGAAATGCGGCCTGAATTCACCATGAGCCCCAGCTCGCCGAAGCGGGTCAGAATCTCTTCTTTTACCTGACCGGTCATCCCCGGTTGCTGGGCACCGGCGTGTTTCGGCGTGTGAGAATACGGGTCGGTCGGGAATGCACCGTATTCATCCGGTGTTTTATTAAAACCAATCCCTTCACGCACCTGATAGTAATAGCTGGCAAGGCGCCCCGTCGCTTCACTCTCCGGATCAAGCTGCCACGCAACCTGATAATTTTCCTGCACCGCTAACAGCAGTTTGGAAACCATGTGCCAGTAAATACAACCTAACCCTTCGTAGCCAAACATGGTGCCGGAACGGCCGGTAAACGCTTTATGGTGGAACACTGACTCATACAGCACCTCCAGTTGTTTCCAGGCAAACTCAGGCTGCTCCGGATAATCAGTCCGGACACGCTCAACCGCTTCCCGCAGCGATGCGATATTCTCGAATTCAGGATGGAAATGATAAATCCCGGCCTGATCCCGCTGCACAATCCGCCGGTCATTTTGTTCTGCCATAATGGCAACCAGCGGATGCTCCGCCACGGCTTCTGCCGGAATCCGGTTTTTCTCAAGGAATGAGCTGAGGTCTCTGTCCGGATACAGCATAAAGCTGTGCTGATCTTCCCGGTACATGTCACTGCAAAACAGATGATCAAGCAGGCTGACCGCCTGATCCGGCGACAGTACGCCGGAACTTAACACCGCAACCTGCCCTTCCAGCATGGGGTAAAGCTCATCAACGGTTAAGCTTTCACTGCTGTAAGACAGAATGTTATACGCATTATACAGGCCATCCTGACGCTGATTGGTTTGAATCGACGCATCCAGCACGACCCGGCTCTGTTCCAGCAGCTTTTTAAACACCGCTGTTTCCACCACGGTTTTACCGGAGAAACCATTCAGGTGGTACACCCGCTCTCTGTAATCAGCTGCGGCTTTTTCCAGCTGTGTCAGAATCGCTTTTCTCGTTTGGCGGTTAACCGTTCCCTGCCGGATCTCTTGCCCGGCATCGCTCAGAATCCGGGTAATATTCAGCGCCCATTCCAGGACTTCTTTGGAAATGGAGATGGTTGATGGCATATCCTCCATCAGTTTCTGCATAAAGCTGACATAACGGCGGAGATAATACAGTGTCACCATCGACAAACCATTGCCGACAATCGCATTGTTGGCGTCATTCCACTCAGGACGTTGTGTATTGAGCCAGATACCGCCATCGAGTACCAGATTGCTTAATTTAGCCAGCAACGGCACCAGCATTTTTTCGGTCAGGTTGACCAGATACACATCGCCATTGCCCTGCAGAATCAGGCGGCCGTCACTGCCCAGCTGCTGTACCCGCTGTTCGATCCGCTGTTGCAATGCATGATTGAAGGACACCGTATCTTTCGGATTTTCAAACAGTTTCTCAACCGGACACAGCTCATACGGCACATTGGCATAACTGAAAATATCCTGAGACATCAGTTGCACCAGCTCGTCATACTGATATTTGTCTGCCAGTTCAAAAAACTTGAGCAGATAGATAATCTGATGATCGCCCCAATAGCCGATATTGCTCCACGGGTCTTCCGGGTCAAGCAGTTCCCAGTCAACGCCTTCTTTGGTAATCCGGTAAGGGTTATAGCCATCCATGGTGGATGCATTCACAAACTTCGCCAGAAACGAGAAAATAAATCCCGGATAGCTGAGCGCCAGCGCTTCCCAGTTCTGGAAAATATCCCGCCAGTTGCCCTGATAAGAAAGCAACCTCTCGCCATTCTCATCTTTGAGTTTAATTTCATAATGGTTCCACGGACGACTCGGGTCACCATGTCTGCGGCCAAAGGTTAACGGCAGATACTCATAGCCCAGACGGATCATCTGCGCATCATCCAGCTGCTTCACTTCACTCATTAAATCAGCGTGGGTGAAAGAATCCGGCATGACCGCAAAAAAATCGGTATATTTTTCGGCAAGGGACCGGTTGGTTTTGCTGATCGTCGAGACCAGATCCTGCTTCTCAATTTCATAGTTATTTTCGAAAATGCCGCCCCGCATTGAGTTAAACAAGACATTCGCATAATGATGGACGTGCGTATTTTCGTCAGCGGTCATTTGCCACGCATCCCCGCCGGACATCAGATCGATCAGCTCTTTCTGATTTTGGGCAATGCTGCTTTCTATCTCAGCGGCCAGACCAGCCGGGTTCGACACCAGCGCTTTCATCCGGGTGATGTCACTGTGGCTCTTATCGATATCTGCCACAATCATCCAGGACTTGCTCTGCCCCGCCGGTAACAGACCGGTTTTACAGATCAAATAACTGCCCCGGACACCCCGGGTCAGTGATTCTTCCGTCAATACCCTGCGATGACGGAACCCGTTCACCTGCGCACTGGAGAGCAGAATCTGCCGCGGCTCGTCATCCACACTAAACACTGTGGTTGCCAGCAAAGATTCTGCCGGCTCAGCCCGGTCACTCAGTTTGGCATACATGCTGTACAGCGCCAGTGAAGACCCGGCAAGTTTCTCATTCCACTTATACGCATCAACCAGTGCGCTGCGGGTTTGCAACGCAGCCAGCGGTGCACCGGATGGCAGAATATTCTGAATACCGTCAAGCACTTCAGTCTCCCGGTCCGCACCGGATAAATCCGTCATTTCGCTCTGACGCACAAAGCCAAAAGCTTCACTGGTATTCCAGCTGTAACGGAACCGCATACCAAGGGTATGGTTGATTTCTTCAAACAGAATCTTATCGCCCAGCGAGCTTTTATACAGATTACGCGTGACCACATACAGGTGATCATGATGCGGGTTGAATGGTTCCCACATCCGCCAGGCGTCATTGTCTTTGACCCAGATGATAGTTTTTGAACCGGTGTTCCCGGCACTTTCATGAATGTGATCCACCGATTTATACGGGAAAAGCGCATTCTCCGGCCGGATACGGCCCGCAGATAAACTGCCGGCAGATGAAATAAATAACCAGTGATCACTTGAAGAAACCACACTGATGAAAAAAGGCGCCATTTGATCGACATTGGCGATCTGATAATAGCGTTCCCCTTTTAATTCAACGAACTTCCCTTCTGTTTTCGAATTCATTTGATGCTCAAAATTCATAATTTGATTCCCGGCTAAAGAAATGCTCTCTGTAACATCTTACCAAGAAAGCGCTTTCTTTATACTGTTTTTTTAAAACTTAATTCGCCGTCACCCCTCAAAGGTGGTGGCAACGCGCATAATGATTTTCACCAATCTGAGTTGGTTCAGGCAGTGACTGAGCACAGGCTTGTGTCGCTTTCAGGCACCGCGGCGCAAACGGACATCCCACACTGTCGGGCTTCCACAGCGGAATTTCTCCTTTTTTCGCCAGCAGCTCTCTTTTCCCGGCGTTGCCGACCTCCGGAACCGCAGATAAAAGCAGCTGCGAATAAGGATGCTGCGGATTCTGTGTCACGTTATCGCTGTCGCCCCATTCCACCATGTGACCGACATACATCACCGCTGTTTTTTCAGCAAAATAACGGGCCGTTGCGATATCGTGCGTGATATACATAAATGAAATGCCATAGTTATCTTTCAGATCCGTCATCAGGTTCAGAATCCCCAACCGCACGGACACATCAAGCATCGAAATCGGCTCATCGGCCAGAATGACTTCCGGATCGACCGCAATCGCACGGGCAATTGCCACCCGCTGACGCTGTCCGCCACTCAGTTCATGGGGATATTTTTCTGCCGTCTCTTTGGCCGGAGATAACCCGACCAGTTCAAGTAATTCATACACCAGCCGGTGAATCGAATCTTTCTTCGCCCGTTTGTGGATGAGCAAAGGTCTGGCGATATGGTGATAAATGGTATGCACCGGATTCAGGGAGCCGAACGGATCCTGAAATATCATCTGCACCTGTCGGGCATATTCCAGTGACCCGTGCTGTTTGATAAAGTCCGACACTGGCTGGCCTTTAAAGGTAATCTCACCCGCCGTCTCATCGTAAATCCGGGTCAGTATCCTGGCGCCGGTACTTTTACCGGAACCGGACTCACCGACAATTGCCAGTGCTTCCCCTTTGCGCAGCTCAAAAGACACATCGTTGACGGCCCGCATCAGGTTTGCTTTCAGTGACTGCCCCAGCGGAAAATCTTTGACCAGATTGTTGACTGATAAAATCACTTCAGGTTGGTTGTCTGTGTTCATGATTTCCTCCTGTTTACACCAAATGACAAGAAACCAGATTGCCGTTCGCAACTTGCCTGAGCACCGGTTCTTTTTGTTGACAGGCAGCGTCACACACACCACACCTTTCCCGGAAATTACAGCCCTGCGGGATATTGAGCAGATTGACCGGATTCCCCGGAATTCCAAACAACTTCTCTTTCGGCCCGTGAATGGTTGGGAAAGAAGAAATCAGCCCTTTGGTATACGGATGCTGCGGATCACCAAACACATTGCGGGCCTCACCAATTTCAATCAGATTCCCGGCATACATCACACCAATCCGGTCAGCAATTTCACCCATCAGGCTCAGATCATGGCTGATAAAAAGAATCGAAAAGCCGAACCGGCTCTTCAGTTCGTAAAGCTCATTGAGGATTTCCCGTTCCACCACCACATCCAGTGCTGTGGTCGGCTCATCCATAATGATCAGTTTGGGTTCCAGCGCCAACGCCACCGCAATCACCACCCGCTGTCTCATCCCGCCGCTTAACTGATGCGGAAAACTGCTCAGCCGGTCAGCATGAATACCGACAACTTTCAGCAACTCAGCCGCCCGCTCAGCCGCCTGGCGGTAGGTAACTTTCTTATGGGCAAGAATCACATCTGTGAGTTGCTCACCAATGGTAATCACCGGATTTAATGAATTCATCGCACTCTGAAACACCACGGAAACTTCATTCCAGCGAAAGTTTCTCAGTTGTCTTTGATTCATTTTGAGCACATCGGTGCCTTTATAAAGAATCTCACCTTCTGAAATCAGGGCCGGTGCTTTATGCAGGCGTGAAATAGCAAAAGCCAGAGTACTTTTTCCGCAACCGGATTCTCCGGCAATTCCCAGTGTTTCGCCGGGAGCAATGGAAAGACTGACATCGTTGACCGCACGGGCCACCCCGTTAGGAGACACATAATCAACACACAGATGACGAATATCTAACAGGCTGCCTGTAGCGGATAAATGATTAGTATCAGATAAATGACTCATCTCAGCCCCCGCCGTTTGTCTGCTTCTCTTTTGAGTTTGTGCCACAGTTTCATATGCGGCCCGGTACGCAACTTCGGATTACTGACCTGATCAATCGACATATTAATCAATGCCAGTGCGCCGCCGGTCATTGCCAGCGCCAGCGCAGGCACCAGCATTTCCCACCATGCGCCGGTGTATAAAGAGGAAGAAGTCTGCGCCCAGTACAGCATGGAACCCCAGCTGACTTCAGTCGCATCACCCAGACCAAGGATACCCAGCCCGGCTTCCGCCCCCATGGCGTAAATCACCGTCCCCAGAAAGCCACCAAACACGATCGAAATCAGATTGGGTAAGATTTCGACCAGAATAATCCGGGGTTTCGATTCCCCCATCACTTCAGCTGAAATGATGAACTCTTTGTGGCGGATCGCCATGGTCTGGGAGCGAATCACCCGCGCGCCCCAGGGCCAGGAGGTGACCCCGAGCAAGAGGGTGATCACCAGCGAGCCGACCTGCCCCAGAAATGCCGCCAGTACAATCAGCAGCGGCAATTGCGGAAACACCAGAAAAACGTTGGTTAAAAAGTTCAGCCGCTCATCAGTTTTTCCGCCGAAATAGCCGGAAGACACCCCGATGATCACCGCCAGAGTCATGGCAATGATCCCGGCTGAAATCGCCACGGTCAGGGATTTTCTTGCGCCGTAGAGCACCTGACTGTACACATCACGTCCGCTACGGGTTGTGCCCAGCACATATTCTGCGTTCGGCGCCACATGGGGGCGGGCCACACGCTTTTCCGGATTGTGCGTGGCTAAAACCGGCGCAAACAGCGCACCAAACAGAATGATCGTTAACAACAGGCCACCGATAATGGCCGGAGGATTGCCATAGAAGAAGGCATAAATTTTAGAAAACGCCTGCTTTATTTTTTTCCGGGAAAAACGCGGCTCAGCAGCCCACGATTCTGCAGGTCCGGACGATTGATCTGAATTCATGAAATTGTCCATAGGGCACCTTAGTTTGAAATCCGGGGATCAAGCCAGACATAAAGTAAATCGGCGATGAAGTTCGCAGTCAGAACCGCTGTCACGAGAATCAGCAGAATGGCCTGAATCAGCGGATAATCCCGCGCCACAATGCCTTTCAGTAAGATATTCCCCAACCCCTGATAGTTAAAAACCACTTCCGTCATGATGGAGCCGGCAAATGAAAAGCCAATCGCCATTGCAATCGCCGTCGCCACCGGCAGAATGGCGTTACGCCCGGCATAGCGGTACATCACCCGGAAACCACTCAGCCCTTTTGCTTCCGCCATGGTGACATAGTCTTCACCCAGCACATTGATCATGGCGTTGCGCATGTTAAACACCCAGGTCGCTATCCCGACCACCACCATCGAGCCAACCGGCAATACCGCGTGCTTTGCAACACTGCTGATAAATTCAAGTGTCAGCCCCGGTTCAATCGCCGGGTCATAGGTATAAGCCAGTGGCAGCAATTCCAGCTTCAGACCAAAAAAGTAAAATAACAGGAGTGCTGTCACGACGTAGGGGAAATTACTGATGAAGGCAAGAACCGGCGGGACGACCTGACCGAAAATTCCCTGCCGGTGATAAGAGGCGTAAGTGCCGATACTGACCCCGATAATTAATGCGACAATCAACGATCCCAGCGCCAGAAACATGGTCCACGGCAGTGCCATTGCAATCACATCAGAGACGCTGACCGGAAACATCAGAACAGACGGCCCTAAATCAAGCGTGAACACACTTTTCATATAGGACAGATACTGCTCAAACAGATTACCGTCGGCAAAACCGTACATCTCGCGCACCGCATCCATCTGCGCCGGATCCATCCGCCCCTGAGCCGCTGCAAACATCGCATCAACCGGATCGCCCGGCATCAGGCGGGGCAACATGAAGTTGAAAGAAATCGCAATCAGGAAAGCCGTAAAATAAAAGCCAAAGCGTCGAAATAAAAATGTCATAACCAACCTTTTCACACCGGAACCGTCATCAGAACAACGGTTCCGTAGCCTTATTTAAAACACATCCATTATTTCAGGTGCAGGTGATCTAAAATAATCACGCGCTTACCGCCGTAATACCAGACCGGCTGAACATATGGGTGCTCAGCATCAGGCCAGCCGGTAATCTTCTTCGTACTGTACTGGAACCAGGTCGGATTTGAGAACAGCGGAATAAATGGCATTTGCTGCGCTGTAAATTCCTGCAACTGCGAAAGAATTTCTTTCTGTTTGGCCGCATCCGCCGTTTCACCGAAACTATCGATTAATTTATCAATTTCCGGCGTATGAATACCATGACCTGCATGCCATGTTTTACCAATCCGTGAGGTTGAATAATAATCCTGATAAGCCAGAATCGGGTTGGTTGCCACCAGCGACCAGTTAATTGACATGGTGTAATTGCTGTCTTTCAGGTTTTTATCGTACACCGCCCAGTCAACCATTTTTACATCTGCTTTAATCCCGACATCAGCGAAATATTCACTGACCATCTGTACCACCTGAATCCAGTCCGTCCAGCCGCTCACCACTTCAATTTTCAGATCAATCGGTGAGCCGTCTTTATTGTCGCGGAAACCATCCCCGTCCCGGTCAACAATACCGGCTTCATCCAGCAGTGATTTGGCTTTTTTAACGTTATATTGCGTCAAATAGCCGTACTTTTTATTCACTTTCGGATCAATATAGGTTTTATACAATTCACCAATACCGCCGACATTAAAGTTTGGTGTCGGATAACCATAAGCCGCGATATCCACAATCGCTTTACGATCCAGCGCCATCGACAGCGCCTGACGCACCTTCAGATCACCAAACGGTTTTTTCTTGGTATTCATATACAGATGAATCGCATCATTCGGCGGATACCAGAAGTGATTATCGGCTTTATCTTTGGCAACAAATGTTGATTCAACATCCGCGATAAAGTTAGAACCCCAGTCGATCTCACCTTTAATCAGTGCCGGCTGAATCTGAGAGTTATCGTTGTAAGAGCGGTAAACCACGCAATCCAGATAAGGACGGTTTTCAAGATAATAGTTTGGATTGCGACACAACTTCATTTGCTGTGGTTTGACATATTTGACGGTGGTCATCGGCCCGCTGCCCACCGGATTGGGGTTGGTAAATTTGCTCAGATCAGATGCTTTCGACCAGATATGTTTTGGCAGAATATGATAGTTTTCCAGATTCCAGACAAAGGTTGAATCGGCATCCTTGAGTTTGAAAACAACCGTCGTGGTGTTCTTCGCCGTAATCGACTCTAAATTCTTGCCGGACCAAATCCCTTTCAGATCAAAAGCGGGATAATCTTTGGTCATTTTCAGGCTGTAAACCACATCATCAGCGGTCATAGGGCTGCCGTCAGACCATTTGAGCTGGTCACGCAACGTCAGCGTCAGCGTTTTTAAATCATCAGAATAATGGTAGGACTTCGCCAGACGGAAATCCGTTTTTCCGGTCATGTTATTAAATACCAGTAAAGGCTCAAACATGATTCCGTTCAGTAAATCTTTGGTGGTATACGGGTTAAAGTTTTGAACAAAGCCCGTATTAATAATCGGAACTGTTAATGTTCCGCCTTGTTTAATCTCTTGACTTGCATGGGCAGCTATAGATATGAAACCAGCAGCAATAGAGGCAATCAGGGTTTTCTTCTGCATCACATTATCCTTTTTATTGCAAATTCATAAAAGAAAGCGCTTTCTTTTCATTTTGTTCATTTTTTGAGTGTTCTTCAAACGAAATGTCGTCAAAACGAATCAGTGATCACATAAAAGTTATGCACTCCGGTGAAATTAAGTACGGAACCTTACCAGAATAGTCACAGAAAAATACCTGTTTAACAGTGGGTTATAGTAATAAACGATAGATTAATGACATACCTTGGCTTAGAAAGAATACACTCAGCAATATCAGAAAACAGCGCTGTGTCATATTTTTGTAGTATTTGAATACCATATCACAAAGAAAGCGCTTTCTTTCTGACATCATCCTGATCTAAGATGCCATGAGCAACATAGTTCAGGAGAAAAGAAATGGTCAGTTTTTGGAATGGCAATAAATCACCTGCCCGTCAGCAGCATGAGCTGGAAGTCCTGCAAACCCTGCTTGCCGGCTCATTTCCGGCAGAAAGTATTCAGAATGACATGACCAGCTACCCGGATGCAGAGGATGAATCCAACGTCTTCCTTCACGGCACCGATGTGCTGGTGACTGTCGCCGGTAATCAAAAATTTGCAGCGCGGGAATTCTACCCGGTGCAGCTCCCGCTGTGTCAGGGCATTCTCGGCTGCAGGCTGCTGATTATCCGCAAAGAAGATACCGGCCTGTTTGAGTCCATCACCTTTGAACAGCTGCAACACAAAATCGCCGGGATTCCCGACACCTGGGCTGATGCTGACTTATTTCGTCACAACACTTTACCGGTACTGGAAACCGGCACGATCGAAGATATTCTCTTTGCCCTGAAGAATGGTTTATGTGATTACGTCTCGCTGGGGATCAACGAAGCCGAAGATATCCTGAGCCGGTATCCGGCGATTACTGACAGCCTGTGTATTGATCCGACCTCTCTGATTTACTACCCGCTGCCACTGGTGTTTTATGTCTCCCCTGCCCGGCCTGAGTTGAAAATATTACTGGAAAAACGCTTGAAACAGTGCCACGAAAGCGGCGTTATCCATCAGTTAATTCAACAGCATTACGGACAGTATATCCGGAATACCCAGCTGAAAAGCCGTCATGTCATTCATCTCAGCAATCCGTTTTTACCGGCTACATTAGAAGGATTTGAATGTTCATGTTTCTGAGGCAACACAAGGGATAGCCGCAGATAAAACCTGATCATTCAGCCCTTGCGCTGAACATGCTGCTCCGGCGTCAGGTACACCTCGCGGAAATAGTCGTAAATGGCCCGGATTGCCGGGGTGAATTCCTTATCCTGATGCCAGGCCAGCCCGACACTCATCGGATAAACCACATCATCCAGTGAACGGGTATCGATCCGCCGTCCTTCCAGCGACCATGGCCGGTAAACCAGATCGGATAAAATCGCCACACCCAGCCCGTTAGCGACCATACTCCGGACCGACTCCACCGAACTGGTGTGCAAAATGACATTCGGCTCCATGCCTTTGTGCTGCCAGTAACGCATGGCGCTCAGGTCAGCTTCATCGACCGTGAGCATGATAAACGGCTCTTTGCCCACATCTTCCAGCGTTAAGTGTGCTTTCTGCTGCAACGGATGATGTGCCGGTATCCATAAACGACGCTCGGAACGGAATAAGCGTTCGGAATGAATCGCTTCATCGGTCAGGTTGTCGGTCAGCACCAGCGCCATATCAATCGAATCATCCAGCAGTTTCTGTTCGATCTCGGCCCGTTCAAACTCAAACAGATCAATGGTGATATTCGGATACCACTGATTGAGGCGTTGCAAATGATAAGGCAATAAGTATCCCTGCACGGTATAACTGGCCGCAAGACGGATTCGCCCGCTGGCATTTTCATCGGAATGAGGCAGATTCAGCGCGTCATCCACCGTCCGTAATACCTGATAAGCGTGATTGAGAAAATGCCGCCCGCGATCGGTCAGGGTCACACCCTGCGTGTTGCGGATAAATAACGAGACACCCAGCAAATTTTCCAGATCACGGATGGCTGTTGTGACAGCGGACTGAGAAATATTCAGATGAACGGCCGCCAGAGACACCTGCCCGGATTCTGCTGCCGCAACAAAGTATCTTAGTTGCCTGATAGTCAGTGGCATCCTGGTTCACTCCCTGCATTATCTGATTTTCAGATACTACCTTATCGAAAAATAAAACTTTTTAACATCGATCAAACCGATATGATGAAACTGTTGCAAATGTTCATTAATTGTTAAATCTAACAACAATAAGGATGCCCAATGCAGGTAGTTGATTTAAATTCAGATATGGGTGAAGGACTGGGCCCGTGGACCATCGGGGACGGTGTCGATGAGCAAATCATGCCGTTAATCAGCGCTGCCAATATTGCAACCGGCTTTCATGCCGGTGATCCTTCCACCATGAATGATACTGTGGAAATGGCCGGACGACACGGCGTGGCAATTGGCGCACATCCGGGGTTTCGTGATCTCATCGGATTTGGCCGCCGCCACATTCATGCCTCCGCCCACGAACTGGTGAATGACATTATTTATCAGATCGGCGCCCTGCGCGAAATCGCTGCAATGAATAATCTGCCCCTGCATCACGTTAAACCACACGGCGCGCTGTACATGCACATTGCCAGAGATGAGGAGATCGCCGCGTTATTTATTCAGCAACTACACCGGCTGGCACCGGAACTTATCCTTTATGCAATGCATGGGTCGGTGATTCACCGGCTGGCACTGGAAGCGGGTCATCCGGTGGTGTGTGAGTTTTACGCAGACCGGGAATACGATAACAACGGCTCCATTGTATTTATCCGCCGTGTGACTCAGCTCGACCCGCAACAAATCGCCGATAAAGTGCTCAAAGCCTGCACCGAAGGCGTCGTGACGACCGTGGAAGGCAATGACATCCCGGTTCAGTTTGATTCGGTCTGTATTCACAGCGATTCACCGGGCGCACTGGCGCTGGTTCAGGCAACCCGGCAGCGGTTAGAAGCGGCAGGCATCACCATCCGTGCGCCGCAAACCCGGTTACTCCCCCCCGATAATTCATGGAAGAATGAGGTATTCAATGGCTAAGCATGAAGTAATTTCTCCGTTACCCGGTGTGTTTTACCGCCGTCCGGCCCCCGATGCTCCGGAATTTATCACTGAAGGTCAGCCCGTCACCGACGGACAGGTCATCGGCCTGATTGAAGTCATGAAGCAGTTTTCAGAACTGACTTCCGACACCACCGGCACTCTGATCAGTTTCAGTATTGAGGATGCCGGTATGATTGAGCCGGGCCAGATCGTTGCCGTGATTGAAACAGCATAAACAGGAAGAAACTGAACAAAAAAAGGTAAACCGGTATGAAGAACAATAAACTTTTAATTGCTAACCGGGGAGAAATTGCCGTCCGGATCATTCAGGCTGCCAAAGCCCTTGGTCTGCCGACTGTTGCTGTCTGCAGTGAAGCCGACAGCGACGCGCTTCCGGCCCGGATGGCTGATGAAAGCATTATCATCGGGCCGCCGGGAGCCGGCCAGAGCTATCTCGACCAGCAGCGGGGGATTGATGCGGCAAAACAGGCCGGTCAGTTTGATACCGGTACGCTGGAAGTCTGGCTGCAGGCACATCTCAGTCAACTGAATACGGAGGGAACCGCACATGGATAATCAGGCTATCAGATATAGCTTCGGCGGCGATGAACATCTGTTTGCCGAAGTTTCTGAGTCAATGTCACTGTCCGCTTTTTTTCAGGGGCTGGCCATGACAAACGCCCTGAAAGCACAGGAGATCGACGGCATTCTGGATATCTGTCTTGCCAATGCATCATTTCAGATCCGCTTTAATCCGGACATCATTGCTCCGGACGAGCTGCTGAACCGGGTGAAAACACTGGAAAATCAGAGCAATGCAGGAAAAATTCTTCAGACCCGGATTGTCGAAATTCCGGTGTACTACAATGATCCGTGGACACATGAAACACTGATGCGCTTTCGCGACCGTCATCAGGATCCACAGTCAACCGACCTGGAATATGCTGCCCGCATTAATGGTTACGATTCAGTTGACGCATTTATCGAAGCACACAGTGCTTCACCGTGGTTTGTGTCTATGGTTGGATTTGTCGCCGGCCTGCCATTTATGTTTCAGATGGTTACGCAGGATAAACAAATAGAAGTCCCTAAATATCTCAGCCCGCGGACCGATTCCCCCAGACAAACCGTCGGGCATGGCGGATGCTTCGGTTGTATCTATTCCGTAAAAGGGGCCGGCGGCTACCAAATGTTCGGCATCACCCCGGTGCCGATTTATGACCCACAGCAAACCATCCGGCATTTACAATCTTCCATGGTGTTTTTCCGGGCCGGAGATATCGTCCGGTTCAAAGCGATTGACCGGGAAGAATATGATCAGACACTTGAAGCAGTCGAAAACGGGCAATACACATTGCGTACCCGCCCGTTCACATTCGACCTTGTCGCCTATCAGGCCGATCCGGACGATTATAAAACACAGGTAACGGAGGCGTTGTATGTCGATTAAAGTGATTCAGCCCGGCTTAAGTACCACCATTCAGGATGGAGGCCGGGAAGGCTTTTATCATCTGGGAATTCCGCCTTCCGGAGCCATGGATCAATATGCGATGAAAGCTGCGAATCTGCTGGTGGGAAACCCGGAAAATACTGCGGTGCTGGAGTGTGCCCTGCTCGGCCCGGAACTGGAATTCGACACAGACAGCCTGATTGCAGTGACCGGCGCTTATATGAGCCCGGTGCTCGACGGCGACACCATGCCACTCAATACCTCTCTGGCAGTAAAAGCCGGCCAGAAGCTAAGTTTCAGTTATCCGCGGAAAGGCGCGCGGGCTTATCTGGCGATTGCCGGCGGGCTGGATTTACCGGATGCCCTCGGCAGTCTGTCCACTTATGTGCTGGGCAGCCTCGGCGGTATTGAAGGCCGGACCCTGCAGGCCGGAGATGTGCTGGCAACCGGCACACCACAGCAACAGGCCGCACCGGACCGGACTATTCCGCAAACCCTGCTGCAACCGATAGATAAAGAAGTCACACTACGTTTTGTACCGGGCCTGTACAACCACCGCATCACAACAGAAAGCATGACTCAGTTTTGCCGTGATGAATGGACCGTTGCCAGCGAAGCCGATCGGATTGGCTACCGGTTTAAAAACGGTGATCCCCTTGATTTTAAATCCAGAGTCCAGCCATTCGGCGCAGGTTCTGACCCGTCAAATATCGTCGATGCCTGCTACCCAATCGGTTCAATTCAGGTGCCGGCAGGAAAAGAGCCGATCGTGTTACTGCGGGATGCCGTCTCCGGTGGCGGCTATGCCATGATCGGGACAGTGATCAGCACCGATCTTGACCGGATTGGTCAGATGCAGCCGAACTATAAGGCAAAGTTTGAACCGGTCACGGTTCAACAGGCACTGGAAGTCCGTCAGCACGCCGGCCGCCGGCTGAAAAAGCTCAGGGCTTATCTGGGCTGACCGGCCGTTAAGCCTTCCAGCGCTATAAAACCCGCATTTCCCCGCAATGAATCAGAGCACCTCTGACAATTGACACCCATCACCAGCAAGACTATCCTACCCGCTCACCGGCAAAATCCGGTGACGGGATTAGGAACCCCGCGATTTCACTCGGCGTATAAACGCCAGCTTTTGCTGGTTTTTTTATATGCTGCTTTGGCACACCTTCATATTTATGATTTTGTCTGTGATTATGACAAAACAGATCTGATAATGGTGGGCTGAATGAGGCTGACTCCGGTCAGGCCGTTTCCGAGTGTGCGGTAGTTCCTAACCTTGTTCAGCCCATCACCCGAAGTTTAGGAACCTTTGTGTGATGGTTATTTCAAACTTATAACCACTCGGAGGCACTTATGCCTGCTACAATCACTTACGACCCCGTTCTTTCGCAGAAGGCCCGCGAATATCTGATTCAACTTGAGGATCATCTCAGTGAGATGAACAAAAACAATCAGAATACGCGTGACGTGTTACTTTACCTGAATAAGCTGATCACCGTTCATGCTTCTATCGGTGAAGTCACTACGCTCAAGGTGGAAGTGCCGGAATAAGACGATTGTTCTAAACTAAGCTGACCGGAGTCACTTCACCGAAGTGACTCTTTTTATTACTCAACCAGTGAATTTATCAGAACAAACACGATATACCCAAACAACCTGAAGATGCAGGTTGTTTCGGTATAGTTGGGGGTGTTTTTGTGTCGAAGGTTTTTGGCTGCTGTGACATTGTGTGGTGTGCTTTCGATAATACGGTGTCAATCTTTCTGGCCGGTGCATTATCGGCATCAATCAGTACCGCAATTTTTTCTCTTTCTTTCACAAGATCACTCATTCCCTGTCTTCTGATAAACTTATTGTTCATCAATTAATTGTCATTCAATCCAGCCTAAGTCTGATGCACCTCGCGGTTCAGGGCTTCAGCCAGCACGCCGGTCAGGTGTTTATCCTTTGAAGCAATGGCTTTCAGTTGCGGTAAGTTCAGCCAGATCAATTCACTGGGTGTCATGGATTTGGTGCTGGTCTGATACGTGCCGGTCAGGAAGGCACAACAGCCAATCAGCGAACCGGATTCGGCGATTCTTTCTCCCTGCAGGCTGAACACACTGACTTTCCCGCGGATGATCACCGCCATCGCACCGGCATGATGATTTTGTGCGTAAATCAGTTCCCCCTCGTTATATATCTGCCGCTGCGCAATCCGGCCCAGCGCCATCAATGTTTTTCTTTTCAGGCCGCCAGCCCATGACATCTGCTGTAGCAGATCAGTAATTTCCTGAGAACTCATATGGTGGCCCCGACGCTTCAGGTGCGCCAGTTTAAACTCCACTTCATGCAACAGCATCTGCGCTTCGCTCTCATCCAGTATGCCGTTATCGATAATTTTTTGCAGGTGTGCCCGCTCCAGATTCAGCATCTGGCGATGGGCGGAGTGTGTTTCCAGACTATATGACAGGTCGGGAAAATACTCGCGCAAAGCTTCCACATGTGAGCGGGTTTGTGCGGTATTCACTTCCAGCGCGGCAAGTGCTTCCTGCGCATCCTGTACACTCGGTGCCAGGTCGTGAATATGCCGGGCAACCGCTTCCTGCGCCTGAATAAATCCCCGGGCCGTGTCGTAACTCAGGGCCAGACGCTCAAACGAGAAATGCATCACCATATGTTTTAGCAGCGGTATCCGGTTGAAAAACCGCAAATGACGGGACGTTTTCCAGAAACGGAATAAACTCAGACGCGGTGCAAGCTCAGGCTCTCCGTCTAAAGCCACTTCAACCGCATTGACCAGCTGGGTGGTTGCAGGCCCGGTCTGTGCCCCCTGCTTAAACTGCGACCAGTAAAACTGGCGCTCGGTTTCCAGCAGGCGACGGTAAAAAGCAATACGCAGCGCGTCTTCACTGACACCGGACAAATCAGCCTCCGGTGGTTTTCTGGTGTCTTCATCAAATGACTGACGCAAAACCGTCCAGTTCGCCCGGCGTAAAAACTCACTGGCTTGCAGCTGTTGTAAATCATCCTGCATCAGTTCCCTGACGGTATACCTTGCCTTATCCAGTGACGCCTGTTTTGCCGCAGGTAACTTATCCAGCCCTAGCCTGCCAAGCACCCAGCTCATTGAGGTCGAATTAATAATAATGGTTAAAACCACCACGCCCGCAGTCAGAAACAGAATCTGATCCCCCAGTTCCTGATCAATCAAAGAATCCTGGCTAATGATTAACGCCAGAGCAAGGGAAACCGCACCCCGCAACCCGCCCCAGATCAGGACAATCGCTTTTTCCCGGTTAATTCCGATACCAACACGTTTCAGCAACGGCATCAGCACGGTGATCACCACGGCCCGGATCAACAAAATTCCCAGATAAAGCACAATCAGTGACAACCACCAGTCCACCACATCCAGACGAATCCGCATAGCGATAATAATACCAACCAGAACGAAGATCAGCGTGTTGGCGATGTGTGCCATCATTTGCCAGAAATGATGGAGAAACCCGGCGACTTCCGGTGAAATCCGAATCCGGCCGAAACTGGCAAGCATTAATCCCAGCGTCACTACCGCAACCACCCCGGAAACGTGAAACAGATTTTCAGCAATAAAATAAGCAAGATAAGCCGCTGACACCGTCAGGGTTATTTCCACCAGCGGCCGGTTAAACAGGCAACCCAGCCAGAGCAGAACCACCACGCCGACAACCAGCCCGACAACCAGCCCAAGCAACACCACAAACAGAAAATGGCCGCTGACGGAGAAGAGACTGGTCCCGGCACTGCCCGCAAGCGTTAACATGCCATAAAACAGCGAAAACAGAACAATCGCTGTGCCGTCATTGAGCAGCGACTCCCCTTCAATCAGTGTCTCCAGCCTTTTCCGGGAACTGACTTCTTTGAGCAGCGACACCACCGCCACCGGATCCGTTGCAGAGATAAGCGCCCCGAACAGCAAACAGACCGTCCATGACCATTGCCAGGGGAAGGCATAGTAAGCCAGCGTTGCAGTCAGGCCCGTGGTCAGCAACAGGCCGGGAATGGCCAGCACGGCAATCTGGCTGAACATCCGTTTAAACAGATGCGATTCCATACCGAATGCGGACTCAAAAATCAGGGTTGGCAAAAACAGCAGCAGAATCAGATGCGGGTCTATCGTGGCCAGCGTCAGCAAAGCCTGATTGAGCTGCGGATACAGATTCAGAGCCATATCAGAACGGCTGAACAGCCCAATAGTCAAACCGACAATTAACAGAATCACGCTGTAAGGGGATTCAAAATATTTCGCCAGTGATTTGATTAAGGCTCCGAACAGCAACGACAAAACCACAAATATCAGGATCAGGACACCGGTTTCCGACACCATGATTGCCACCATTTTGCTCAGACGCGGGATGATTTTAGTATAGTTGTCCCTTTGGGCTTTGATCGCTTCTTTTCGTGTTAAGAGAGCAGCAAACCTGAAGATGCAGGTTGTTTGGGTATATAATCAGTTTCAATTTTTTCTGGTAAATGTTCAGATAACATTTTTCCCCCGCTAAGCCAGAAAACTTAATACACTGCTTAGTTGAGAGAAATCATCTACCTGCTGATGATGTGAAACCCGGTCGCCCACAATCACCAGATTCACGCCAAGTGCCTGACAGGCTTTGATATCCCACGAAGCATCACCAAAGTAAGTCACGGGCAGCTGTAATGTCGCGTCAGCTTTCGTTCTGGCAACTGCCATTATTTCAGTGCGGGAGTAATGATCATTTGAAGACGCAATGATCAGGCTGTCTGTGTCAAAGCCCGCGGACTCAAGTTTCAGCCGGGCCGTCTCTCCCCAGCCTCCGGTCGCAACAGAAACGATATGTTGTTCACTCTGAAGCAGGAATGAAACGAAGTCTGCTGCGCCGGGAACTTCTCTGGCAGGCTCATTGTGTAATGCTTGCTCAATATGACGGATAAAAACCGGCTTCACGAGGCGCTCAAGTTCTTCAAGGGAATATTGTGGCGCCTGACGCTGAATAAAAGTTTGCAAAATTCCCCGGTCAGTCACATGAGGATAGGTTTCCCAGTCACTCACCAGTTCAATACCGGTCGTTTCACTGACCGCATCCAGAAAACATTTCTCATCAAATTCATATGACTGAATCAGAGTTCCATCAATATCCAGCATCACGTGGTTCATATTCGGCATCTTCAGGTCGATTGGGGATATTTGATAATAACATTATCCAGGCCGGATATGTTGTCGCAGTCAACGCAACTGCTGAATCTGACAAATAAGCGGATATCCGATCATATTTTCGCCTCTGTTGTTTCAGTTCAGTTAAACAAACACATCAAGCCGGTACTCAGGGAAATAAATCAGGCAATATCACTATCATGTCTCTCATATTAGTAAAATGAGTTACATAAAACCGGCGCCATTCATCTATTCTGATAAAAGCAGCCGGATAAATTCAAAAAACCGAGATTCATCATCAGGTGGACGTAAACAAACAGGTAACGTGAATGGGAAAACGAAATCAGTCGATCCTTAATGAAGAGGTGACATTCAACAAAGACGAAGAGTTAGTTTCCACGACCGATTTAAGAGGCGTCATTACCTATGCAAACGATGCTTTTTGTCGGGTGGCTGGTTATTCTTTCGACGAATTACTCCGGAAAAATCACAACATTGTCCGGCATCCGGATATGCCAAAGGCAGCGTTTAAAGATTTGTGGGATCATTTAAAAGCCGGACAAAACTGGCGTGGTGCAGTGAAGAACCGCTGTAAAGATGGCCGCTACTATTGGGTGGACGCCTTTGTCACACCCATCTATGAAAACAATCAACTGATTGGCTACCAGTCGGTCAGAACCCCGCTTGATGTAAAGATGAAAAAACGGGCTGAACGGCTTTACGCCAGAATTAACCGCAATCAGCCGATCGACCCGCTGGCGAAACTGAAAGCAATCCAGTTCCGGGTGATCGCTGCACTATTTCTGATCGGCGCTATCATCGCGCTCTCCACTGTGGCAGGTATGGTGACGGATCTGATGATTCCGCTTGTCTTTATTGGTTTATTCTGGCCTGAACTATCCAGCAAACCCAAATATGAAAAGCAGCTGAAAGAGAAATACGACAGTGTTTCCCGCTACGTTTATAACGAGGATCCGGATAATATCGCAGATTTTCAGCTGAGAATGTATGAAGGAAAAGTCCGCACGATTCTGGGCCGGGTGACAGACAGTTGTCAGGTCATGAAACAGCAGGCGATCTCTCTGGGCGATGAATCCGTTGCCTCACAAAAAAACGTTGAGCAGGAATCAATTGAGCTGGAAAGTGTTTCAAGCTCACTGGAAGAAATGGTTGCAGCCATCGAAGAAGTTGCCAGCAACAGTGCCACAGCCTCTGATCAGGTGAGGCTGGCATCTGACCAGTGTGGTCAGGCTGTCGGCCAGATGACAAAAGTCAGTTCGGTCATTAGCTCAGTGGTCAGAGATGTAGAAAAATCCACGCACTCAACGCAGGCACTGTCTGAAAAGCTCGATTCAATTAATTCGCTGATGGAAGAGATACAGGGCATCGCCGGACAAACCAATCTGCTGGCATTAAATGCAGCGATTGAGGCAGCCAGAGCCGGTGAACAGGGGCGCGGCTTTGCCGTGGTTGCCGATGAAGTCCGATCGTTGAGTCAGCGCACCCATAAAACAACCGAGAGTATTCAGGAAACCATGTCTCAGGTTTTGGTGGCACTGGAGGAACTGGTAAAAACGATGGAAGAGAGCCAGAAGTCTGCGGCTGGCTCTATCGAAGCGGCGGAACAGACAAGCAACGCCATTGCCTCTCTGGAGGATATTGTCGGAAATATATCCGATGCCTCTTTACAGATATCGGCGGCAACCGAACAACAGTCTGTGGTTGCCAAAGAAATCAATGTCAATGTTTCAGCCATACGGGATGCGTCTCAGGATAATTTAAGAGGTGCGACGCTGGTATCAGATCTGTCAAAAGACATCAGAGAGAAGTCAGACCGGTTATCTTCCATGGGGCGCTCTTTTAAATGATATTTGCTTTGTTCATTGAATGGATTCAGTTTGATGAATCATCAAAGCCGGAGCATCAAAAATGTTCCGGCTTTTATCACTGTTAACAGGTACCGTTAGTCAGTAAATGCAGTTACTCAACCGCTGTCAGTTGATAACTCATTTCAGCATCATTCATTTCCACCAGATAATGACCGGATACGTTGGTGTAAATATCACTGCCGGATTTATCCAGCGTACCGTCGGCACCATTATCACCATAGTTATCACGCCAGTCCCCTTCGACATCAAACTTGAAGCGTTGATCACTGCGGCCATCAAAATTGATCTCAGCCTGCCACGTATTGTCAGCGACTAATGACATCGGTGTCGTTTGCCAGTCGTTCGGCGTTCCCCGGAAATAAAGCTGTTTCAAATTCGCCGTAAAAGGCTGATCGGGATCAACAACCGTGATGGTTTTCGTGGCGGTGGCCGACTTTCCACCATCATCGGTCACAGTCAGCTCAACAGTAAATACCCCTGCCGTGTCGTAAGTCATACGGGTCGTTTCACTGGTCGCTCCGTTACTCCAGGCATAGCTGGTGATCACTCCGTCACTGTCCGTTGAACTTTTCGCACTCAAATCAACACTGTCACCCACGGTGACCTGACTGGCGGACGCCGTGATCACCGCAACCGGCTTCAGATTTCCAGGTGCATCAGGTTTTCCTGAAGTCAGGGTACCGCCGCTCAGTTGCCACTCACCCTGCCCGGTTTTGTAGTTTGACCCGCCATTATTGTCCCAGCTGCTGTTACAGTCACTGGTATCAAACTCAAGATCATGCTCTGCCTGCAATTCAACGCTCAGGCTGTACCAGTTATCCTGAACCTGCGTCATTTCCACACCGGGAGGCGTGGTCCAGGTTGCGCCGCCATCCGCACTGTAGTGCAGGCACACCTTCTCCCAGCCATTGGTATTCTGATAATAAACCGTACTGATAATCGCCTGACCCGTAATGCTGAAGGTCACGCTGGCCATATCTGTATTTCCCTGATCGTCCGTCACGGTCACCGAATAGGTGCTCAGCTTATTCACTGTCACCGTGATTGTTGGGGTTGTTTCTCCGGTGCTCCACAGGTAAGACACGATGTTACCATCCGGATCTGTGGATGTTTCTGCACTCAGGGTCACCACTTCGCCGGCTTCAACACTTTTACTTTCAGGCGTGATGACAGCAACCGGACGTTCACTCACAGGCACATAATCCGCGGTAAAGAAGACGTTAGTCCCGGCCATACTGCCGTTCACGTCTTCTACCGTTTTATTATTCTGTTGAGAATAGCGGCCTGCGCCGACATAAACCTGCTGGATATCCGAGCGGGTGACATTGCCTTTACTGTCTGTCGCTTCAATGTAGTAATCCAGTAACTGGTCCTGATACTGATTGAAATAGGTATAATACAAATTCCCAATCTTTTCTGCGGGAACCACCTTAAATGTTGCAGTGCCGGATGCCTGCCAGCTGACACCATTGATATCTTTGCTCAGATCACGCATTTTCATCGCATAACTTTGCCACGCACCAACCCGGGACGGGTCGACCTGAGGATCGCTGCTGTGAGCCGCCGGATTATACAGCTTATAGGTTTTATCTGTCGGACTGGCCCATTTATCTTTATGCGCCCGGACTTTAACCGTGATGTTCTGAATCCCGCTGACATCATAGGCATAAGTGTACACCGCAAAATTTGTGTCGGTATAGACCGTTGCCCAGCCTTCAGCCTTGCTGTTATTCACACTGCCCGGATTATAAGGATAACGTTGCGGCCACCAGACTGACGGCCCGGTGCGATCCTTGCTGATATTGCGCTTCACATAAGGCATGGTGAAGTGCAGCGACTGATTGAATGAAAGTGTGGGTTTAACCCCGTCATCCACATTCTCATCATAATAACCAAATCCGGAATCCATGGAAGCCATCAGGAAATACCAGCCCAGTTCAGCCGGATTGGCCCCGCCTGCGTAGTGATTATTTTCATCCCCTTTCACCGGGTAAGACATCATCCACGGATTCAGCTGGTTGCCGTCATAAGTCACCTGATGGTCACGGTCCGTCGTCGGATGCCAGTAATCCGGATGATCATCCAGCCAGATTTGTTCGGCCGTTTTCGCATAGTTCTCCGCAGCCTGCAACAGGGCAAAATTACGTTCCAGATAGTGATAACCCAACTCAAATGACACCATATGCTGGCGGGAGGCCGTATAGTTTGTGCCGTTGGCGGTATTGAAATCACTCATCTGACCGGACCAGACGCCCATCGGGATATGCCAGTGATACCAGGTCGGATCCGCTGATGAATCCCGGGTATCGATCCATGACCCATCCTGAACGTGGACCACATCATCTGCCGGAATCGGGTTGGCAAGTAAGTATTCTTCCACACCCATTGCCACCACATCAGCATCTGCATAAGTGACATGACCCGAGCTGAGCCAGGTCCCGCCATCACCGGCGCGACCGGAAGAGTTATCGCCATCGTGCGCAATCACGAAATACTGTTTGCGCCCCAGCGCCGCCGCATCAGACTCATAATCTTTCAGCACCCCGGCCGTTACGCTGCCCTGATAACCTTCCTCCCATGAGCTGGCCTGCTCAACCGGAATACCGGCAACCTGATACACCTGTGCCGTCTCCGGATCGACGTACTGCACCCGGTGCGGAATCGAGGCGAAAGGAAACTTGTTATGCGTCACCTGCTGTTCATTAAACATTGCCAGTGACTTCCAGCTCCCTTTATCACTGGTGTTTTGCATGTCGGCCCGGTTGGGTGGGGAAACCAGCGTATCAACACCGGGATCATTCAGATACGGATAATCACGCAGGGCCCGTGAATAGTGCACATTCCCCAACACTGACCACTCAATACCCAGTTTATTCAGTGCCGGAATAATCCGTTCAGAGAAACCAAGTTCCGTCGGGAAAAAGCCTTTTGATGAAGTGAAACTGTCACCCAGAAAATAATCCTGCGCTAAAGTCACATTCTGGTAAATCAGGTCTTTGAGAAAATAGTCCTCGCCAACCAGTGGTCCCATCGAGTGATGGCCGGTGAAGTGGATGGTTTCCAGCGCGTTAAAATTGTGACTGGTTTTTATGCTGTTGCGGACTTGTTTCCAGTAATTACCCCAGCCCGGGTTGTAGCCATCCATATTTCCCAGTTCAGCAAAACTCTGGACATTGTTAATGACCGCAGCAGACATGGTGACCTGAGTCTGACTCATCGGGTGAGCCGCATGATTTGCTTTGGCTGTATCCATGGGCCATGAGAGATAAGCGCCGGTTTTGGCATGGTGGGTATAATAGGAAGTCAAATCATCGTGGGGCATTGGCAGCCCGCTTCCGGGGATGTAGAAGGTGTAATTTGACGGCGGATTTTTCTTTAAGTTCACCACCTGTCCATCATAGGTATAACGAATCGGATCGCCTGTATTTAATTGATCATACTGGCTTACATCGTAATAAGGCCAGAAGTTCGGCATATGATTGTGGTAAATATGGGTTGCGGCAATGTCTGCCTGAGCAGAGCCTGCCAGCGCTATCGCCGTGACGGTTAGCCATTTATTCATGATTTATTCCTTTCGGGTCATCATTTTTATGATGCAGCACGTCTGATCAGAGTCTTATATCCCCAAGCAACCTGAAGATGCAGGTTATTTGGGGATAATTATCAGTTTGTACTGCCTTTGTCGTAAACAGCCTTCGGCCATCAGACCTGACCAGCCGGATTGATATTTTTACTGAATGTTCCGGGCTGACAGGCTGGTATGAAAGACGAGGCTGCTGCGCCGTTGTAACACTCACAGCCGGCGATCATGAGCCTGCTCCCCTGATGAATGATTAGGGGAAGACAGATGACTGACTCTGTGGTTCGATTCTCATCCGGCAGGAGTTAACAACGATTAAAATCATCTCCTGGCAGGGAATTAATTCAAGGTAAATTTATGTTTTTAAAACAGTTATCCGGCACTGTTCATGGTTTGTTCATGAAGCGCTGAAACTGAATCATCACAGAAAGTGTCACAGCACACATATGGTGCAATAAGATGCTCTGTCACATAAAACGGAGAAACTGTAATGATCATTCACTTGGTTTCTCCCGGTGAACCTGAGACAATCTCTCTGAATTTATTTAAGTAAGCGGTTTATTATGAAACTTTTAGTTCGCAATCTTGCACGAACAACTCAGGAGCACGAAATTCGTGCGCTGTTTTCTGCCCATGGCACCGTCACGGAATGTACACTGGTTTTAGATCAGGACACCGGCCAGTCAAAGGGGTTTGCATTTGTTGAAATGCCGGAGAAAGATGAAGCTGAAGCGGCTATTGCCAGCCTGAATCTGACCCCCGTGGCGAAAAGTAAAATCCGGGTGAAGAAAGCTCAGCAGTAATTCCGCCTTTCATACCATAAAAAAGCCGGTACATATCCGCACCGGCTGGTCCGCAGGGATCAAATCATTCAGGATGCCCGGAAAAACAGGTTCCCACTGCGTGGGAATCGCTACTCACGATAATTCACACTACAGCCTGATGTTAAGCGTCACCTCTTTGATCTCTTCAAAAACTGCCGGTGAGATATTCTGTAACGCCGGATAGGGAAAACTCTGATATACAGCAGCCTTAACAGCCATACCAAAACTCTTGGTCCCGTCAGACTCCAGTACCTGATAAGCGGCTACGTTTGTGGTTGAGTCGATCTCAAATCTGACGCTCGCCTTCATGCCACGATAGGCATCATCATAAAACAGATGATGTTGAATCCGATCCCGAATCAGCACACCACAGGAATTCGCATCATTACAAACCGGCCGCTGAATACCGGAACAACCACTGAGTATCAGACCAATCACTAACGCAACAAAATATTTCAAAATTTCTCCGTTCAATCAAACTATTGTATACCCGAGAGAATTTGGAAGGTGGGTACATTCCTGCATTCCCTTTCCCTGAACTGCACCTTTCGGCTGCACGCTGAATCATGCATCTTCAGGTTGCTTGGGTATATAAGGATAATCATCGATGGATTTGCTTTATACCAAAATATGAGCATCTGGTATTGTAAAATAATCAGGGTCTGCTAATGACCAGCTTCAATCATCGCGATAATTTTCTTTGCTTTTTCGAAATGATCCAGCTGATGCGTCTGAATCCACCAGGTTGCCGCTTCCATCAATAGCTCAGAATCATCGTTTTTGTTCGCAAAGAAGGCATAAAAAGAAACGCCGACATTCTCCCCTTTTTGTGCAATTTTCTTTGTACATACGCTGATAATTTTTTCTCTTAAAGCATGTCGCATTAATTCACCCGGTTGATTGAAAGTGTGGTCATCATGGCACAGGGGCAGGTCTATCACAATGAATGACTGTAGATATATACCCAAACAACCTGAAGATGCAGGGTGTTTGGGGATAATTACTTTTTTATGAATAAGCCTGTGGAATTTATTAAAAATGTATTATAAGTGACACCACGCAATATAAGGCAGTTGAAAAACAGAATTCTGTTCAATAATTAAACGCAATTCTGTTTATTAAAAATACAAATAATTTATTGTTAATAAAATAAGGTTTTTTTGTGAAAAAATTAGCTTTATCTCAGGTATGTTTACTTTGCTTTTTAGCGTCTTCGCATGCATATGCAAGATCCAGTGAATTATCTGGTGTACTGGGTGTTGGGTATGGCATTGGTGGTGATACGATGCTTGAAAGTTTTTATGCCTCTGGCGGAAGTGACAAAATAAAAGCCAATCAGGGGATTTCCTATTTTGGTGGTATCGATTACCGGTTTAGTAAAAGTTTTATAGCCCGTGGAACAATTGGTTATAAATCAGACGATATATCAGCGAGTAACGGAGAAATAAGTTTCAGTCGGGTGCCACTTGAATTTACTCTTTTCCATGAGTTTAATCAGCACAGACTGGGAGCTGGTTTAGCCTACCATACAAGTGTATCTTTTGAATGTAATATAACAGCGCTTTGTAATTCGACAGTCGACTTTAAGGATGCATCCGGATTTTTAGTCCAGTATGAATACGCGTTTGCTCCTTTAACCATTGGTCGTTTTGGTCTTGGTGTAAAATACACCAATATCGAGTACGAAACAGAATCAGGCGGTCAAACGTTTGATGGCAGCGGTTTCGATTTTCATCTGTCGTACATGTTCTGATAATTTTTACATGAAAATTTAGTTACCGGAATATACCCAAAACAACCTGAAGATGCAGGGTTCAGGTTGCTTGGGTATATATGAGTCGCTCTGGCGACTCTTTTTTATTTCAGGAGAAAAAGTATCTGGATTTAACGGATTGTTTGATGCGCAAAAAGCCAATCAATGCCAGTCAATGAAGCTGACTGGCATTTTTTATGAGTCATCCCGGAACAATCCCATTCCGACAGGACACCCTCTGATAAAAAACAGTGCTTACTGACTACTCAGCTCATGCAGCCGATCTGCAGATTGCTTGGATACGTCACTCAGCTCCGTCAGTTGCCTTGCGGTACTGACGTTTTCTTCATTGGCCAGCCGGATTCCCTCAGCCAGCTGATGAATCTCATTGCTGACATCCGCCTGCTGACCCGCCGCCTCAGCAATATGCGACGAATGCCCGGAAATATCACGGAACACATCAAGAATTTCATTAAATCCATCAAACACCTGCATGGAGCGTTCAACACTTTCTTCCGATAATGTTCTGGCAGAAGTGACCGTGTCCACACCATGCGATGCCGAGCGTCGTAACTGCTCAATGACGGCTTCAATCTCAGATGCGGAGCCTTGTGAACGCCCTGCCAGCGTCCGGACCTCATCGGCAACCACAGCAAAACCACGTCCCTGATCGCCGGCACGGGCCGCTTCAATCGCCGCATTCAGAGCAAGCAAATTAGTCTGCTCGGAAATTTCCTTAATCACATTCAGCATACTGCCCATTTGTCCGGCATCATCCGACAATTGCTGAATGATCTTGACCGTGTCCTGCAACTGACCCAACAATTTCTCACTGGCCTGTCGGTTGTCTGCCACAGACGCCTGACGCTCAGTGATTAATTCGCGGGTCTGATCCACCATACCGGAAGTCCGGCGGGTGTTTTGCGCCACTTCCTCTGCACTGCCGGCCATTTCAGTAATCGCACTGGCAAGGGTTGTGTTATCACTCAACTGCTGATTCGAACGTTCACTCAGCACATAAGCCAGATCATGCAATTCCCCGGCATGGCTTCTCGCATGATCCGATTCTCCGGCGATCTGAACCATCAGGCTGTGCAAATGCTGACCATAATCATTGACGGCTTCTTTCAGCAAACCAATTTCATCCCGCTGATGGATTTCAAGTGTCGCGGCACTGCCCCCCTGAATCAGGTGATGGATCTGCTGACTGGTTTCATTAATCCAGTTCATCACCTTACGTGCATAGAGCACCAGCACGACACCAAAGATGAGCAGCATTGGCACCACCGTCAGATATAAATTACTGCGCATCTCGCCCACAGGTTTCATCATCACCTGAGCAGGCAGAATCATACCGATTTTCAACCCATATTTCGGCATCGGAATCAGGGAAAGAATCGCCTCATCCCCGGTAACCACACCTTCAGGAAGGTAACTGGTTGACTGTCCGGCCTGAATCGCCTTTTGCAAAGGCTGCAAAGACGGATCTTTTGCAACAACCTCCGGGAGCTTTTTCATATCGAGATTCCCGGAGCGAAAATCAGGGAAACTGACAATCTGATTATCCGGCCCGAGTACAAATGTAAACCCTTCAGAAGACTGGTTCATCTCGTGCATCATCTGATCGAGTCCGGTCAGCATCAGGTCTGTTGTGGCAACGCCCCAAAACTGATTATTCCGGTGAATGGCCACCGTACAGGTAATCATTGCCGTGCCGCTGACCGGGTCAGTATAAGCTTCTGACCAGCCGCATTGACCCGGCGACAAACTTTTTCCGACCGTGTACCAGCTTTCATGATGATAACCCGGCCCTTCCGGCACATTATAGTCGTCCATCAGCTCAAGCTGCTTCTGCGCATTGCGTCCCCAAAAGAAAGAATATCGCTTCACACCCGGCTTAAATGCATCCGGTTCCGGCCAGATACCGCCCCCGGCAATTTTCTGATTCCCGGACTGATCAATCACGTGGGGTAAATTATTCTGAAAGTCCTGATCTGTTAAAGGTAAACTTTCAGCCAGCGCAGCACTGCTTCTTGTCAGCACAGCACCCGCTTCAAGTTCCGCGTGGACTTCATTGACGAGTCCCTGCACCCTCGTCAGTTCTTTTTCTTCCGTTTCCTGCTGAATGACCGGTAAAACAAAAGCCTGTACCACGGTATAAATCATGACACAGGCCAGTGCGACCAGAGCAACACTTAAATAGATCGCTTTCGTTCTGATCATCAATGCGTTTTTCATACATTGATACTCCTTATCAGTGTATATGTTTAAAGGAAGGGATATGTATTCACTGCAGCATATCCGGTACAGCCAGATAGCGAACCGGACACATAATCAATCTATCTCATATTTATTACAGAAAATCAACAAGTTGATATCAAAGGGCGGAATCATCAGGTATCAAAACGGGTCTGCCACAGACGAAAAAGCCTTCGGCACTGCGTGCAGAAGGCTTGATTTGATTCAACAAAAAGGAAAGAAAAACCTATAAATCCAGCGGATTCCGTCTTACAGGCAGATAACGTAAAGAGAACAGATAGTTCAGATGACACTCACGTAAATTTACCCGCTCCCTGAATTCTTTTTTCGACAAACGCCGGGCTTCAAAATCCGGATACGGCCGGACCTGTTTATAGATTTCCACAATCAGATCATAGGAACATTCAAGGCTGTCATATGAATTCTCACCATCAGCGAACTGATTGATATTCGCGCCCTGATCATCCTGAATCAGTACCACCAGGCCCAGCTGTTCAAGGTCATCAACCCAGGCAGTAAACTGATCAAACGGGATCTGGTTTGCCCAGTACACACTGACCATCACCGGCAATGTGTAATTTGCCAGAAAATCTGACAAGACATCCGCCAGCATTTCACGTTGTTCAGGGGCTGAAAAATCATAATCGGTGAACTCAGCAGGTAAATACACGCCGCTGACGGATGAACCCCGGCTCTCGATCCATCCTTGCCAGCGCTGAAAACTCAGCTTGACCTGCTGAAGGTAACTTTGCAGATAAGTTCGCTGAGCGGTCAGGTCTGACTGATGAATATGCGTGAAGTAATCCGGATCAGCATACAAGCCCAGCCAGATAGTTTTGTCAGCACGAATTGCCCGATCCAGCACCTGACCAAGCCATCCGTCAGGTCCGTTAAACTGTTCGGTGCCATATTGGTTCCACTGAGCAACAATTTCACTGATATTGTATGATTTCGTTTGATCAAACAATTTCTGCCACTCGCGGGTTGAGACGCTCTGGTCTCTGTTTTGCGGTTGATAAAAAATACCCGTGGTTTCACCGCGGGCCTGTGTGTTCCAGACTAAAAGAAAAACGAAAAGCGCAGTAAATACGATTCGCCATGTTGTCCGGGTTGTGGATCGATCAAGTGCTGCCATTCTGCCCCTACCTCTGCAATGGTGCCGTAACCTTTGTACAGGTTCCGGTTAAATTCCCAGCGCCAACTGATACCACCTCCGACCCGTTCATCCGGCTGTAGTTGATACACCCTGCCCCACTGTGCAAACAGATAAGGCGTCAAACGATGTCGATTGACTTCTCTCAATTTGTATGTTTTTCCGAGAGAGTACCGACCATATAACGAATATTGTTCAGTATTGTCAAGTTCATTCATCATATCAATATATAAATTATGATATAGCCACGAATCAGCTTCTGTCTGCCATGCCTTGCTCCATTCATCCCGGGAAAAAACATCGGCCTTCAGTCTCACATAAGGACGGGTATATGAGTCAGAATTTAAAGATTGCCTGACACCCAGATCAAAATAGTAACTCAGCTCAGGGAGCAGCCGGAACTGATACCCGGCATCCAGCTCGGAAGAAGAAAAGTCATTCGCCCCGGAGTCAAATACCTGGCTATGCTGCATCGCGATAAAGAATGCACTGTCAGTCAATGGTGGGGAATCGATAAAATATTTCGCTTCTTCGCGGACAAAATAATCCCCGGCCCGACCTGAAAGCCCCGGTGTGGTTGCGCCTTTACTGTGCCCCAGCCAGCCAGCAACGGAAAACTTCCAGCCCACGTCCAGATCACGATATGCCTGTTGCTGATAAGCCAGTAACTGCGTCTCCGGAGATACCTGCCGGACCAGACGATCAGTATTATCCCGGTATAACTGTTGCGCCAGGCGCTTGTGCCCATTCTGTTTTGCCACATCAGCAAACGCAGAATTAAAATAGCTATCTTCATTGTAAGGGGCTACAGAAGCCGCTTTCCGGAACAAAAACCCGGCCTGCTGCGGGTCAACCTCCGTCATCAGGTAAGCCGCTTCAGCCGCGCTGTTTATTTTCGTCTCATCTTTCAGAATCTCTTCTGTCAGCCGGCTGAGTTGCGCTGTATCATTCTCTGCATCACGAAACAGCCAGTTGGTGGCTATCGGAGAATCATAATTCCTGAAAACCGAGTGATAACGCTGATAAGCGAGAGTCTGATCATCCATACGTTCGGCCAGCTCAGCAGCCAGCAGTTCCCAACGCAGACTATCAGCTTTATATCGCTGCCATAAAGCTTCCGCTTCAGGAATCCGGTGATTATCCAGCAGTGCCTGAGTATGCAGATAGCGCTGCTCTTCACCTGAGTCGACCGTGGTTTCAAGCATATCCCAGTAGGGCTCAGCCGCCTGATGCTGACCGAGGCGGGAATGCCAGACAGCCAGCGTCATGATATCTTCAGAATCTTGCTGCTGTTGTGCAGCCTGCTGATATAACCGGGTCGCCTGCGCCAAATCGTATCCGGCCAGACAGTACGCACTGGCTTTGATTAAAAACGGGGCCTGATAAGTCCGGCCACTCAGGCGATCACATAAATGCTGACGCTCCCAGAGAGCCGGGGATAATGTTTTACCCGCAAACAAGGTATTCAGGCGATCCACTTCCTCTGGTTCGAATAAAATCAGGTGCTCAATGATTAATCCGGTCAGCCGGTCACGCAACTCCGCATGGGTAAAAAGCGCATCACCAGCCATTCGGATGCCTGCATCAAACAGTGATTTCACCAGCAGTTTATCCCTGAGTTTCTCTGCCTGATAAGTGGCTAAATTCAGATAAGAAATTTTTCCGGTCCGCTCAAACAGTTTCATCCATGTCTGCGCCGCTTGCCGGTAGAGTTTCAGATGCGCATAAGCAGAAGCAACCTGCGACTGGGATTCAACAGGTGGAGAAGATGATAATAAACGGATGATCTGCTGCCACTGATTGTTACCGGTATAATAGTCCGTCAGCAAACGGTTTCTGGTGACCTCATTTTCCCCGCTGAACCTGACTTTTTCCAGCAGAGGGAACACCCCCATAATCTGCACATAATTGATCCAGCGCGACGTTTCTGTTGCAGGGTCACAATCAGCCATGAGTTTTTTCGCCTGCGGCATATTTTCAGACTGCAGCTGCATTTCCACCCTGGCCAGACATGAGGCTGCCAGCTCTGCCTGTCGTTCATCTTCGGCTTCAGCCTGATAAATATAGGCCAGTTGCGCAGCCTCTTCTTCAGTCAGCGACGTGATTTTTTTCAACTCAAGCAGCGCTTGTTTTGCGGCAAGCTGACGTCCCTGATAAACCAGTGCACCGATGTAACGTCGTTTCAGCTGAATCATTTCTTCCACAGAAAAACCGGCATCAGCCAGCATATTTTTATACGCCTGATCCTGCCCGACTTCGATATAACTCAGCGCCAGTGTGAGTTTATCCTTCAGTGTCAGATGAGAGGATGGAATCTGCCTTAAATCACCGATGACAAGTGCGTGGTGTTTCCTTTTAAAATAGACATGCGCCTGATAGCGAAAGATGGCATCCGTTTTCATGGTTTCAGGCAGAGATTCACTCCATGATAAAGCCACCTGTTCACCGGATTTCTTTTCCAGTGCATACAGGTTGGTTAAACAGACTTCGCTGTATTGTCCGGTGGTTAAATCAGCCGTGATCAGCTTCAGATGATCTTCAGATAACAGGCGGCCATGTTTGACGGTCGCCATCGCCAGCAGAAAAGCCGGCTCATTGCGGTAGGCTGCCGGTATTTTATTCAGCCGCCCGATCAGGGCTTCTTCCGGCAGTTGCATTTTAATCCCCAGCTCTAATGCATATTGCAACAGACCCACTGCTTCAGGCTCAATATAAAGCGCCTTATCCAGCTCCGCCTGTGCCGCCTGATACTGCTGACTGTTATCAAATGCAAAGGCTTTATCAACATACGGATAAACCCGGAACTGCTGGAACTGAGTCAAACCGTGATAAATATTATCAACTGCCAAAGCCTGCCAGGACAACATACAAAAAAAACAACCCCAACAGATTTTCCTGCCTGCTCTTTTTAAGACTGCTCTTTTCATGACTGATTCAATTCCCGGTTAATTAACTCGCTAATGCTGAGTTGCTGCTTTTGCTGAAGACTCACCCCCTTTTCCAAATCTTCCTGAGTCAGATATCCGGAAGACACCAGAAACTTACCGATATTGATTTCTTTGACTTTCGCAAAAGCCAGGATGGCCTGGTTCAGTACAGCAGTATCCAGCAGATTCGCTGAAACCAGACAGGCTCCAAGCTGACAGCGGGTTGCAAAAAACTTGTCTTTTATTTTTTCAGCCACGGCTTCTGAAATATGCCGGTTTGCAACCGCCTCTGCCAGCTCGGCATCCGGATTCGCCGACGGGTCATCAAAATACCAATAACGGATGCCCAGCGTCACCGCTCCGGTGCGGGTAATTCCCCATCTGACCGGCCGTTTCAGCCAACGCTGAACAGAGGCAAGCGCCACAGGGCTCAGCGCCTGCTCCCTGCCGAGTACCAATACCTTATTTTCATCCACAAATAACGGCAGCACTGAATACTTGACTGCCAGATCCTTTGGCACCAGGCGCAACACAGATTCATCAATCTTAAATGGATTACAATCAATAAACTCCGCACGACTCTGACGGGCAACAGCCCGGCTCATAACCTCATTCGATATCAGACCACACTGGACCAGATAACCGCCCAGCAGTTGATAATCCGGCTTGGTCAGAATCGCCTGCTCCAAAGCCAGCTCTGAAATCGCCCGGTCTTTGAGTAACACCATACCTAACGGCATTTTCCGGGCAGCCACCTCAACAAAAGGGAACTCATGGGTGGTCTTATCCCAGTCCAGCCGGTTCAGGTTACCGACATTCAACGCCTGTTTGATCGCCCTTATATTCGCAAAGAAGTTAATTACCGCGCCCCAGAAGATCCGGAAAAAAGACAAAAAGCCCTGAAAATATCCATAATACTGACTGACAAAATAAAACCGGTGCAGAACCCGGTTAAAGAAGAAAAAGGTATTCATGACCGCCAGTATCACCACGACTTTGCTGTCCAGGAATAGTTCCATGAATGAATAAGAGTCAGGTACAAACAGGTGGTAAAGCTGTAACCCGGCTAACTGAATCAGCAACAGTACGGCAATAAAGCCAATTGCGTTATTGAACAAGCCCCGCCGGTCCCGCCACAGGAAATAGTTGACGGCCAGATCGTCCGTCCATTTATGGGTGGAAAATCCCTGAAATACAATGCCGATAATCCAGCGGCATTTCTGACGGACTGCCGCTGAATATGTATCAGGAAAAAACTCCCGGACACAAATCACATTACCTTCACTCTGAGAAACGCCGCGGGCTTTTTCTCTCAGGGTTTCATGGTTGAGATCGACCACAGGAAAGCGGACAAAGATTTCACTCATACCCCACTGCCTGAGCCGGAAGCCAATATCATAATCTTCGGTCAGGGAGCGGATATCAAATGCCACGCCATCCCCTTCCACTAACAGCCTTAAAACTGCCTGACGGCTGAAACAGGTGCCGACACCGGCACTCGGCACCTGCCCGGCCAAAGCTTCCCGGACGACAACATCTTTGCTGTGCATTTCCGCGAATTCATCCGCATAATGGTTCTGCGTAAAATAGTGCCACTGGTGTATATACGGATAAACCGGCAACTGAATCAGGTCTTTTTGTGGCAGCAGATAATTGAACAGTCTCAGCTCCAGCGCTGAGATCATATCCTCGGAGTCGTGGAGGATATAACCGGAAAACTCTACTTTTGCTTTTTTCTCAAACTGAATAATCGAAGCCACAATGTTGTTCAGGCAGTCCGCTTTACTGGTCGGGCCGGGCCGGGCGCATACCACTTTATGCACATGTGGATACATGCTGCAAACCTCATCCACATCCTGCTGGGTCTGCGGATCATTCGGGTAAGTACCAATGAAAATCTGATAATTTTCATAATCGAGCCGGGATGCTGCAAGCTCCGCCATTTTGCCGATAACACCGTGTTCCTGCCAGGCCGGCACCATCACTGCCAACGGTTGTTCATCCCTGGAAAACAGTTCATTGGCGGCAGTACGGCTATTCTGTTTATACACTGTCAGGCTGCGGTAAATCCGCCGCCACCAGTAAACCAGATCAATAAATAAATCATCAACACTGAACACGGCAATAATCGCCATCACGGCAACCAGGACGTATTTCAGCCCATAGAGATAAATAATGAAGATATCAAACAGATTCATTCCATATCCTCAGTATATCTTCAGTAATACGTTCAGATGCATCTCCGTGACCAAAAGGATTGTCTTTGAGGGAATAACTCCCGCGTTGCAACTGCTGCATTGCGCCATCCAGAATTCTCTGAATATCGGATGAACCTGTCAGCACGGCTTTCTCACTCTCCAACACCTCCGGCCGTTCGGTGGTTTCCCTGAGCACCACAATTCTGACGCCATAAGTTGGTGCTTCCTCCTGAATGCCACCGGAGTCAGTCATCACCAAAACAGATTTTGCCAGCAATTTCTGTAGGGATAGATAGTCCAGCGCATCCACAACCTGCACGGCATCACTTCCGGCGAAAAATTCGTAGACCTGGTTCTTAATTTCGGGATTCGGGTGGACAGAAAAAATAAATTCCAGCGACGGATAGAGTACCGATAGCTGTTCGATCGCTTTACAAATGGTCTGAATATGCGGCCAGTTCTCCCGCCGGTGGCAGGTCACTAACACTTTATTGTCTTTGTAAGTATCGATAATTTGCTGATCCATCAGATAATATTGGGTATCGATCACTGTATTGCCGGTCACGATGATGGTGTCGTTTTTTATACCTTCAGCAAGCAAATGCTGTCGGGCCTGCTCAGTCGGCACATAATGCCGGTGCGCATAACGTGACACCGATATCCGGTTCATTTCTTCAGGAAAAGGATGATACAGGTCACCACTGCGAAGACCGGCTTCGATATGTCCGATGAGCGGCACCTGCTCATAAAACCCTGCAATGGCACCTGCAAGCGTTGAGCAGGTATCTCCCTGAACCAGCACCACATCATATTTTTCATTGGCAAGTACTTCACTGATGTTAAGAATGAGCCCGGCCAGCAAATCAGATAATCTGCTGCCTTGCGGGCGTTCAAAAACAATGTCGGGAGAAATTTGAAATGAAGAAAAAGTCTGCCCGGCCAGCGCATCGTGCTGCCCGGTATGGCACCAGGTCACGGACATCACTTTTTGTAACGCATGATACAAAGGTACCATTTTGATAATTTCCGGACGGGTACCGGTAATCAGTAAAGCTTTCTGATGATATGGGCTCAAAGCGAATTCTCCAGTGAAGAAAAAAGGTACTCCGGTTCATTCTGTCAGCCACGTTGCCTGTCAGTTTTTTGCACAGCCTCCGGCTGAATACAGAAACAGTGTTATTTTTTTTGTATCTCTATAAAAAATAGGAGGTTTCACATAAAAAACAAATCAGAACATGATTCAGATCTTTACCCGGCCGGGACCACGCGTTTCATGCATTGATGAGGACAAATGAATTTAAATAAATTTTCAGCATTTAACGGCGAGTTACAAATAACAAAACTACATAAAGAAACGTCATATAAAAACAGGAATTAGTGTATAAATATGAGGTTGATAACAAATTTAAAATATACCAAAAAAAATAAAAACAAAAGACAACTCAAATTAACCAAAATAATTTTAATTAAAAAACAAATAGTTATAATTAAATAGTTTTTTAAAATAAATAAAAAAAATAAATTATTACAAAATAACACAATTGACATCATTATTAATAATTGCAAGAATTTTATGAGCAGTATCGCATAAATACTATAAAAGAGTGAACTTTAACCTTGAGCAAAATTATATTTTAAAGCACGATAAGTTCATCCAAACCAGACGATAAATCCGGACTCTGTTTATTTTTATCCGGCGGTGAATTATTTTTCATTCTCCTTTCTCCGGATAGACACGTTATCAGTCACTTAGCCACTCATCGCCATGATGAACTGCATGAATGACTGATAATTTCATTCTGTATATGAGGTAATTATGAATAACAACAAAGAAAAGCATAAGTTGCATAACATTGCATTTTGTATTGCTGCTTCACTTTTTGTTTCTTTCTCCGGGCCATCTTTTGCCGGTCTGACACAGTATGGGAAAGGGAACATTTCGGACACAATCAACCCAAATGGCTATAAATGTACTCAGGATCACGGTTACTGGATCGGCAATGCCGGTGTCGTTTCTCCCGGCGTCAGCAGCTATAATCCTATTGGTACACCAACACCTATCTATCCTCACCTTGTCGATGCGGCGGCACAAAAACCAACAGCCACGCACCGCTGGTGGGGTTCGCTCTCCTTCTACGGGGAAATGAAAACCGGAGACAATACCAAATCGGCTTATATCACACCGGATCCAATCACGGCGCGAATTTCTGAGAAAGGTGTCCGGATGATGGGCATTCCTGCCGGTCTGAAAACGACCAATGAAATTAGTGCTACTTATACAATTCCAGCCCCTTTAAACGAAGTATTTGACGGAATTGCGATCGGCAATACTGCTTTCAGTAATATGACTGCAAACCTGAAAGATTTCAGTGACGGTACTGCAACAGCACAGTGGAAGCAGAATGGTCAGGTGATTATGGAAGCGACATTCGTCCACGGGGCGCCTTATGTTTACTTCAATGTCTATCAGGGCCAGCTGATTCTGCGGACACATTCAGCCAACACCAATGAAAAATCTATCTTCTATAAGAGTGCAGATACACTGGGCATTCAGACGTCAGTTGCCGGCAACCGGAATAACTTCCTTGTGACCGGTGAAGGTAACACCACATTTAACAACCCGGACAGTAATGCCATTACCATGATCAATACATCGGGTAAATTTGCAGTAGCACTGCTGCCGGTTGCATAAGATCAATCGCCATCAGATACAATGATTGCTGACTTTGCCAACATGGCACATAACCGGGTCAGTAAAGTCAACATTGATTATAGTGTGAATCACGACACCAATATGGTTTCGATCACACACCATTATCTGAATGCGCAAGGCCAGCCTGTGACGACTTATGCGGGTATGCTGCCGATGAACTGGAAGAACTCTTCCCAGCAAGTCAGCGATTACAAAATCCGCAGTGCGCGCGGTATGGTGAAGTTTGCTAAAACCAGCGACTTTACTTATACCATTCCGTTTGTTGGTGTATTGCCTTCAATGCCTTCCGGCATCGGCGATTATGATAAAACAACGCTGACAAACCTGATTGATGAATTCCTGAACAAAGGAAAAGACGCCTGGAATACCGCCACAGATACTTACTGGTCAGGTAAAAACTACGGTAAAGTCGCTGAACTGGCGGCGATTGCCCGTAATGAAGGCCTGACGCAAAGAGCGGATCGTTTGATCGCCTTCCTGAAAGGTGAACTGGAAGACTGGTTCCGCGCCGATACCAGTGGATCTCTGGATATCAACAAATACTTTTACTATGACAAAACCTGGAATACTTTACTGGGTCTGGATGAATCATTCGGAGCACATCAGCAGCTGAATGATCACCACTTCCACTACGGCTATTTTGTCCGGGCGGCGGCTGAAGTCTGTCGGGTTGATGCAAACTGGTGTAGCAAATCAGAGTGGGGACCAATGATCGAAATGGTCATCCGTGATTATGCGGCAGGCCGTAACGATCCAATGTTCCCTTATGCACGTAACTTTGACCCGGCGAATGGCTTCTCATGGGCTTCCGGTCATGCGAACTTCGCACTGGGCAACAACAACGAATCAACCTCAGAAGCAGCAAACGCTTATGGTGCGATTGTGCTTTACGGTCTGGCAACAAATCAACAGGATCTGGTTGACCGTGGTATGTATCTGCATGCTTCAACCACCAGCAGTTACTGGGAATACTGGAATAATATTGACCGCTTCCGTGGTTATACCGGTGATCGCGATAACTTCCTGAGTGACTACAACAAGATGACCACTTCGATCATCTGGGGTAACGGCTCAGTGTTCTCGACCTGGTTCAGCAACAAGTATGCACACATTCTGGGGATTCAGGGTCTGCCACTCAGCCCGCTGGTCTTCCACGTCGGAGAATACGCAGATTACCTTGCTGACTATGTCAAACTGGGTCTGAGTCAGTCTTCAAATGGCAAACCATCCGGTTTGGGTAACGACGAATGGCGTGATGTCTGGTGGAACATTCTGTCCATGACAGATGGTGATGCAGCCGTTGATGATTTCAACTCGATGAACATGAACTACACGCCTGAAAGCGGTGAAACCAAAGCGCACACTTATCATTGGATTCACACTTTCAAAAAACTGGGTCATCTGGCATCAGGAACCGGCGACTTAACTGCGGATAATCCTGCTGCAGTGGCATTCGATAACAATGGGGTGAAAACCTATCTGGCCTATAACTTTACGGATACACCAGAAACGGTTCACTTCTCAGATGGTACGTCAGTGAATGTTCCGGCACACAGCTTTAATACCGATACTGCCGGGTCATCAACAACCGACAGTAACAGCGGCAGCAGCCAGACTGATGATTCAGCATCTTCCGGCAGCAGCACCAGCAATCAGACACAAACAACCAGCATTTCCAAAAATGCGCAGGGACAAGTGGTTTATCAGGTCACATTCCCGCAGGCAATGAGTGAAGTGCGTCTGTTTGCCCGCCACAGCAAAAGTGAAGGTAACTTCCTGGTGGCCAGTGCATTAACTTCCGTGCGTAATGATGATGGTACAGTGACTTACACCTATGTGGATCCGGTCAACCGTTACACTTCCGGAACAACTGCAATCGCACGTTTTTATGGTTTCTCACCCAGTGCCGGTCAGATCTTTATGCCGGGTCCGGGTACCGACCAGTGGAGTGATACTTTTACTTACTAAGGTTCAACCGCTGAAAAACGGTTTCACCTTCACCGTTTTAAGCGACCATGTTTTAAATAACCTTGTTTTAAATAACCATACAGCCTCCCCCGGAGGCTGTATTTTTATCTGATATTCAGTCATCAAGCCGGAAGAAAGCCAGGGAAGATTTTTGTCTTTCTGCCAACGCAGCCAGATGCTGTGCTGCTTCCAGCGTTTTGCCGACGGCACCGACATTCTGGCTGACCAGATCAAATGTGCGGGTGGCATTTTCAGCGACATCCGACGTCACGCTAAACTGCTCGTTGGATGCACTCGCAACCAGTGTATTGACCTCTGAAATATCCTGAACCGACCCGACAATCGCATCAAATGAGGCTTTGATCTGTGCCGAGAGTTCAACCGACTGCTGAATGACTTTGACATTCTCAGTCATATTGTTACTCACCTTCTCTGACTGCACCTGCAATTGATCAATGATCTCCTGAATGGTCTGGGTCGAACTGTGGGTTTTACCGGCCAGCACCCGGACTTCATCGGCAACCACAGCAAATCCCCGCCCCGTTTCACCAGCCCGGGCCGCTTCAATTGCTGCGTTCAGTGCCAGCAGATTGGTTTGCTCAGAAATATCACTAATCACCCCGGTGACCTGACCAATATTCATCGCATCACTTCTGAGCTGCTCGATCATTGATGCGGTTTCCGTCACCGAATGGTCAATCATTTCGGTCAAACGAATAGCACTATCCAATCCCTGATGCCCTTCCTGAACACTGCCGATAGCCGTCTGTGCCCGCTCTTCCGCCATCGTTGCATTTGCGCTGACTTCACGGGAAGTGCTGGATAATTCACTCACGGCAGTTGACACAGATTCAATTTCTCTCAGCTCCTCTTCTGCTGTAACCGCAGCCTGATTCATCACATCCGCCAAACGGCCGGAAGCCACAGACACACTTTCGGAGATCTCTCTGTTTTCTCTGATAATACTGCTCACCTGACGGTGAAACCGGATGATTGAGGAATAAATGCTGGCTTCATGACTGTCAGATTCCGGCACATGGGTTAAATCACCTTCCGCCAGCCGGGAAATCATGGCAGAAATACGTTTGGGCTCACCACCCACAGGCATATAAATCAACACATTCACGCCATAATAAGCCAGAATCAGAGCCAGAATCACAGTCACCAGCAGGATCAGGAGCGATGCATGTAGCATATCAGAACTGGGCCGGGTAATTTCATCAGCCCATTCAAAAGTCACAACCGACCACGGCTGACCGGACAACTGACTTTTTACCGCCTGAGCTTCACGCCCGCCGACCGGATAAGAAATCAACGTATCTGCTGCGCTGAACCGACTATAATCCGGCCGGACCTCGCGGATATTCCTGCCAATCAGTCCATTGTCAGGCGCAGATAAAATATAGCCGGACTGATCAAAAACAAACACCTGATTATTGGGGGTCAGGCCGGTGATAAAATCACTGAACATCGAGACTTTCAGCGTAATCGCCACCACAGCAACCGGCTGACCGTTCTGAAACACCGGTGTTGCCAGCGCAAACACATCTTCCTTTTCACCTTCACCAAAATAAGCTTTGGTAATGATGTTTTTCTCACCGGAAAAAGCGCGTGTATACCACTCTTTTTGCTGCTGCTTCGCGTTAAAACCGGGATAAAAACGACCATTTTCGAATGAACGTCCGTCTTTCAGGGCAACAAAAGCGGCCTGAATATGGTGGTCTGTCGCCTTTAATGCACTCAGTGCCCGGGTCACCGCTGCTGTATCCCGGAACTGGTGATCCTCATTCACTTCCGCCACAAAGGTATGTAATGCCGCAAAGTAGCTCTGAATCTTTTCCTGCAGCGACGAAGCAATTAAGGCTGATTCAACCTGCTGACTATGAACTGAGGCTGCATGGTTAAATGCTTTAAACTGATGATATCCATTCCAGGTCAGGATTCCTGAGATTGTTAGTATCAGGCACAGAGTAGAAAGGAGCACTTTATTTTTTAAGGTTGAAAACATGACCGGACTTCCGCTATTTACTTAACTGTTATTCGTTATTTTATTTAAATTTTCATACACGCATTTTACTCCGGAATATCAACATATTACCGGGGTCATTTAAATTACTTATATTCAAAAAAATTACAATATAAATTACTGACTCAATAAAAATTAATAATTTTATAATCAACAATCATGGAAGCAATGTAACAAAATTATGTAACACCCTGGTAAAACTGACGATATATACCCAAACAACCTGAAGATGCAGGGTTCAGTGAGATTTGTCAGGCTCTGAGACAAGGCACTGATTTGAAGATAGAGTCATTCTACGTTGAAAATCAGTCACGCCGTATCAGAGCCTGACAAACTCACCCGCAGGGCGTGAGCTGAAAGGCACATTTCTGCGTCAAGAGAATTTGAAAGGTGGGTACATTCCTGCATTCCCTTTCCTTGAACTGCACCTTTCGGCTGCACGCTGAATCATGCATCTTCAGGTTGCTTGGGTATAACACGCAAAAAAGACATTATATGAATGCGTTACACCATTCTGTTTATTTTTAATGAACAAGCTGAAGATCAGAAAACAGCGGAGAAAGGCAACAGGTTAATTATTTCGCCTCAGAAAATAACTCACATAAAAACAATCCGGAAATTCATTACAGAACAATAAACCTGTCAATTATCGATCAAGTTTATATATCTTAATTATTATATTTATAAATATTTTTTAATCTGTTTAAATACCGGATTACTATGTATTCCATCATTAAAATAATCGCTCGCCAAGCGTCTCTTTATTCATTGCGTTTATCTTGCCCTGCGGTACGCGTCCAGAGAAGGTTCAGCACAATCGATGGTATCGATGTACAGATTACGTTCCCGCCACATCACTTCCATGTCATAAAGACAAAAAGAGTCGTGCATTGGATCAATCGTCCATTCTCCATGCTGTTCAGCTGACACCGAAGTAAACAGCTCATTGTCGTTGCCCCACCAGGCCAGCACCAGATAATTTTTGCCGGCGCCACGATGAAAAATGACAAATGCGGCGGTATGTTCCCAGTCCTGATCAAGTGATTGTTTCACTACAGTCAAACGCTGTATAAATGGCTGAAATACAACCGGTTGCGGATCGACAGAAATGGTATAAATTTTAATACCATCAGGATCAAGCCACTCTTCAAGGCCATTGATTTTCCGGGGTCTGTACATTTTTCCTCCCTGAACACAACATCCGAAACAAATGATACACATTATCATGTATAGCAATTTCCTGATGTGCACTCCTACAAGGTTTTACCTGCCCTGAACCATGCTTTTCATCAAAAAGCTGCGAACAATCACACTGTCACACAAAATGAGAAAAACACCAATAACAACCATACGCATATAAAGCAATCCATTTCTATTATACCCATGCACAATTCAATTCGTTGAAAAAGCTCTCTTCCCCCGGAGACTGAAATAACGTCAATCCAATGGCCGGGGCTGCCTGAAACTTTGCTGAACAAGCTTCAGGACACACGCCCTAAGGAGCAAATTATGGCAAAAATGATCTTATCGGTTGATGGCGGCGGTATCAGAGGCGCTGCTGTGACTCAGTTTCTCACACATGTTGAGAACCAACTGCAAAAAGAGCACAAGCTGTCAGTACGTGATTGTGTCGACTTTTATGCCGGGACCAGCACCGGCAGTATTATTGCCCTGGCACTGGCGACAACAGATTTAACCATCGCGCAAATCAATGACTTGTATAACCCTGATACCGCCAAAGAAATATTTACGGAAAATAAAGTCTTTCCGGGCATAGGCAGCCTGGGGCTGGAAACCCCTAAATATGAAGCAGGAGGAAAAACCAAAGTTTTACAGACCAATTTTGGTTCTGCCAGAATCAACAACGTTCCACAGGATAAACATGTGCTGGCGGTGACTTACGGCATCTCCCAGCGTCAGCCTCAAATTATCAAATCCACTAAAGCGGTTGACCGGGAACTCTTTGCCAGCGCCGTTGCAGATGCATCCAGCGCGGCACCGACTTACTTCCCAACCAAAGAGCTGGAAATTGCAGAGCAAGATCACTGGCTGATTGATGGCGGTGTCATTGCAAATAATCCAACCATGTGTGCGATTGCGGAATCAAGAAAAGTCTGGCACGGCACCGCCATGAATGACTTCAGAGTATTGTCCATTGGAACCGGCTACTGTACAAGAAAAGTCAACGGCCCCTCATCTCAAAAATGGGGGGCGATACAATGGTTTACTGAAGGTCATATTCTCGACATCCTCACAGATGAAATGGTCGTTGCCTATCAGGCTATCACTATCATGAAACCCGGTAGTTATATCCGGGTCAACGCGGAAATGAGACAACAACCAGGCTTACCCAACCCACCTGATGATGCCATGGATGATGTTTCAGCCAGCAATATCAGCAAACTGAAAAAAATGGGTGACTGGTGGTTCGAACAGTACGGAGAAAGTGTCGTTCAGTTACTGCGAGATACCTACTCCGGCCCTTCCCTTGACCGGATTAACCCGGCAACCGGCACACCGATGAAACATCAGCCTGAATAATCAGGGTCTGTTAACCTGATACCAGTGTCAGATCGCCCGGCTATATGCCGGGCTTCTTTTTCCCCGGCAGTTCAATCAAAACAAACGTAAATAAAATTGTCGATATACCCAGGCAACCTGAAGATGCATGAATATACCCAAACAACCTGAAGATGCAGGTTGCTTGGGTATATAACTATGCGCAATAAATGCAATAATATGATAATATACTTAACGCATATTATATGCGACTGAACTAAAAGGATATCATTCCGGCTCAGTTCAGCCTTATCGGGTCTCTTCCCCGGAGACCTAAACATCCACACCTCCTAAGGAGTAAAATATGTCAAAAACCATCTTATCTGTTGATGGTGGTGGTATCAGAGGCGCAGCTGTGACTCAGTTTCTGTCCCGCCTTGAGAAGCAATTACAGGATAAACACGGTATATCCCTGAGAGATTGTGTCGATTTTTATGCAGGAACCAGCACCGGCAGTGTCATTACGCTGGCACTGGCAACTTCTGAAATGGATATCACTGAACTCAACAAGCTATATACAGCCGATAATGTAAAGCCAATCTTTTCAGATAATTCAAGGGTTTCTCAGGTTCCCGGATTATATGCCCCCAAATATAGCGGAGACAGCAAAACTCTGGCAATGCAGGCAAGTTTCGGCGATATAAAACTAAGCGCAGTACCAGACGGTAAGCATGTGCTGGCTGTTGCTTTCGACGTGACAAACCGAAGACCAAGAATGATCTGTTCTACCCGGGAAGCAGACCGGGAACTTCTGGCCAGCGCAGTCGCTGATGCATCCGGTGCTGCACCAACCTTATATCCCAGTGTGGAACTGGGTGAAGACTGGATGATTGACGGCTGTGTGATTGCCGATAACCCAACCATGTACGCCATTGCTGAGGCCAGAAAAGAATGGCGCGGCACCGCGCTGGATGATTTTAAAGTCATCTCCATTGGCACCGGCTGCTGTACCCGTAAAATTACCGGGATTGAATCCCGGAAATGGGGCGCTGCAGAATGGTTTACACAGGGGAACTTCCTCGACATTGTGACCAACGGAATGGCCGTCAGCTATCAGGCAATGAATATCCTCAAGCCCGGCAGCTACATTCGGGTCAATGCTGAAATGAGACAACAGCCCGGCCTGCCCAATCCACCGGATGATGCCATGGATGATTGTTCAGCCGGCAATATCAGTAAGCTGAAAAAAATGGGTGACTGGTGGTTTGAACTGTATGGAGAAAGTGTCATTCAGTTACTGCGTGATGAATACGCTGGCCCATCTCTGGACCGGGTTGATTCTTTAACCGGCAAGCCTATCGAAAATATACTGGAATAATTCTGTCTCTGCCCGGCTGATATTCAGCCGGGTTTTTAAGCCGTTTTTTCTGCTGTATATACCCAAGCCACCTGTCAGACAATTTTCACCACTTCATCTATGACAGATATCCGTATCGCCGGGAAAGAAGCGCTCCAATATTTTCATCGTTTCATTGATTGACTTCCAAATCAATACAAGGGTCATTCAGACAGGTTGACAAGAGCGATAAAAGCACCGGTCATCATGCCCCGACAGCCACAACTCTGCATATTTCCACTCTGAAACCCCTGCGCATGAAATATCCCATCAAAATTTCTCTCTTCGCGAAAAAACAAACTAATATTTATGGTATTGCAATAAAACCAATTGAATAAAGATAAAAAGGATTATCACCATGAACAGCCCGGCTGTAACTGAAAAAAAACAAACGCTTATCATCAATAAAGACGCCACTCATTATGATCGTAAATATTACGATGTTGAGTTACTTACTGAAGAAGAAACAACGTTTTGTCTGGATATCGGAACAAATTTCAGGGAAGGCGAAATTATTGTTCTCTCTCCTAATAAGGAGAAGAAAACTGGTACAACAATTCACCGGTTTAAAAATGCCGCAGAACTGTTTTCTTCAGAGAAGAAACAGATTAAAGCCGTTGTTGTCGCAGGGGTTGGCAGTTCTTTGCTTGGAACCGCTGCATTAGCCCGGAGTGTCGCCAATGTCTATAATCTGGATGTCGCCGGGATTGTCTCCGGCCACGGCACAAAAGATCTGACTGACGAAGCCCTCGAAGGCTGGTTCTTTAACCGCACATGGGATATGAGCCAGCAATATTTGCGGTTAATCAACGACAATATGAATACCCTGTCAAAATTCACCCCGTTTCCCTGGTACTTCAACCCTTTTGAAGTCCCGCTTGAATTGCTTGAAGCGACCACTAAAGATGTCCGGACTGCGATTGAATTGCTGGAAGAACCAGCTTCAGAAATCCAGTTCATTCTCGGACACAGCAAAGGCAGTTTAGTGATTGACCGGGCTCTGGAATTCATTGCGCAAAAATACGATTCGCACGCCCTGTTCGAAAAGCTGAATGTTGTCAGTGTCGCAACAGTGCTGAATTTCCCGCAGAAGTTTAAACACATTTTTCAGTTTCTGGGCGAATTCGATGCACTGGGGGAGAAAAATTCCCGTCACCTGGTCGAATTTGAAATGGTAACTGGTGCTGAGCATGCATTACGTTCAGGCAGCCCGCTGTCATTAGACCGGTTATTACCAAACCACCAACACCTGAAAAGTATTTTTCCGGCGGCAAAAACACCCGCGGCTAAAAAAACGCAACCCGTGAAAAATGCGCCTGCGGCTAAAGCAGCGCCTGCAGCTAAAGCAGAGCAACCTGTCAAAGCCGGGCCTGTAGCTAAAGCGGAACAGCCTGTCAAAGCTGAGCCTGCGGCTAAAGCGGAACAACCTGTCAAAGCAGCGCCTGCGGCTAAAGCGGAACAACCTGTCAAAGCAGCGCCTGCGGCTAAAGCGGAACAACCTGTCAAAGCAGCGCCTGCGGCTAAAGCGGAACAACCTGTCAAAGCCGAGCCTATAGCTAAAGCGGAACAACCTGTCAAAGCCGAGCCTATAGCTAAAGCGGAACAGCCTGTCAAAGCAGCGCCTATAGCTAAAGCGGAACAGCCTGTCAAAGCAGCGCCTGCGGCTAAAAAAGCACCGGCGAGAAGAAAACCAGCGGCTAAAAAAACGCCATCCACAAGAGGCACAAAATCATAACGCCTTCACCAACCCCTTTCCCTGGCGGAAAAGGGGTTGCCAGCTTCATTCCGTCAATCACCTGACCTGTATCGAAATTCAATATAACCGATCGTTCTAAATAAATGGCCGGTCAGGGATTTTATTTGTAAATTTTGCCCTAATATCTATAGCCAAACGACCTGAGTGTACGGAAAGCTCAACCCGTAATCTGCCAACAAAAATTAATGAAGGATTCAGCATGACAAACGAATATATCCCACCCAAAGTCTGGACAATGAATGAAGAAAATGGCGGTCAGTGGGCCAGTATCAACCGCCCCGACTCCGGTGCCAGACATGAACAGGTACTGCCCGTTGGTCAACACCCGCTTCAGCTGTATTCCATGGGCACCCCCAATGGCCAGAAAGTCACGATTATGCTGGAAGAGTTACTGGCTCTGGGTGTCACAGAAGCCGAATACGATGCATTTTTGATCAAAATTGGTGAAGGTGATCAGTTTGGCTCCGGCTTTGTTTCGGTCAACCCTAACTCAAAGATTCCGGCGCTGGTTGATCGCTCCGGCGAAACTCCGGTCAATGTCTTTGAATCCGGTAATATCCTGTTTTATCTGGCTGAAAAATTCGGTCACTTTTTGCCCGAAGAGACAGCAGCCCGCACAGAAGTGATGAACTGGCTGTTCTGGCTGCAAGGCTCAGCGCCTTACCTTGGCGGCGGTTTTGGCCACTTCTTTGCTTACGCACCGGAGAAATTTGAATATCCGATTAACCGGTTTGCAATGGAAGCTAAACGCCAGCTGGATGTACTGGATAAACAGCTGGCGAAACATACCTTCATCGCCGGTGAAGCACTCAGTATTGCGGATATTGCCATCTGGCCTTGGTACGGGAGTCTGGCGCTGGATAATTCTTATACCGATGCCGGAGAATTTCTGGATGTGAAAAGCTATCAACACCTGCAACGCTGGGCTCAGATGATGGCTGAACGTCCCGCAGTGCAACGCGGAAAAATCATCAACCGCACCATGGGCGATGTCTCAGTGGAAGAGCGCCACAGCGCTGCCGATATTGATACGGTGCTGAACCGGTAATTCTGAGAGAATTTGGCAATAACCCGGCAGATTATCCTGAGCCGGGTTATTATTTTCATCTCTTCGCATCTGTTTCTGCCTGACGCTGGTCTGGCAATCACAACAAATCCATCAAAGGCTGACCATGAGAACACTTGAAGAAATTATCCGGCTGCGCAAAAAGATCAGGGTGGCCGGTTTTGATGATGCGCCCTTTCAGCGCCAGCGCGGTTCACAGGTCAACCTGTCCGGGATTATCTGCTCAGATACCCGTTTTGAAGGCATGTTGTGGGGCGAAACCGAAAAAGACGGCAGCAACGCGACTGAAGTGATCGCCACCATGCTGAAGCGCTGACCGATGGCATCGCGGTCGGTGGATTTAACCTGATCGACCTGCCGCAGCTGGCCGAAACCCTCAGCCGCCCCTGCATTGCCGTAATGCGTAAAGCACCGGATATGAACAGTCTCCCTCCCGAACGAAACAGGAACCTGATGTTATCTCGATTAAAAGCCTGATCTTAAGTGAACAAATTTTAATAACAAAAGTATAAAAACTGACAATAGCTTCGTTTATTTCACCCCTTATTATTAATCAATTCATCAATTGAATTACTTAACACTATCGACTTAGTTTGAAGATCTTCATTCTTTATACTCATATCTTCCAAAATATTCTTAAGATTTATCAATTGTTCAGTTTGAACCGAGACAAGCATATTATTTAACTCTGAAAAATATTGAGAGTTATTTATCACTCGCAGGAATAAAACTTCAAGCCAGTATCTGTTAGCTACCGGTTCGAATAATGTCATCAGTAGACCATGGAGATAAGTTTTCATTGGATACGATTCTGCAGTATGAAGTATCAGATACATTTCATCCAAAAAGTCACTTTTCTCTTCCAGAGAACGAATTAAACATGTCACTGCATCCGAAGTCTTATCTTGATATATTTGTTGAAGCAACATTTCAAAATCATCCGTATCTTCAGCATACAGATAATTCCGAAGCTTCTGGGACTTTTCCTCATAATTCATTTTTATCAATCACTCCCTGCTTTTTTTTTATCAAACACTCCCGGCCATTTTTTCTTGTTTTTTGCAATAACTAATTTCAATGAATTTCTAACTTTTTCACCATATAACTTATCCTCTAGATAAATAGAACGAACATCAAAGATATCACGAGCAAGAGCATTGCGTGGAGTTTCTTTCATTAGTTCTGATTTTCTACCCTTGCCGCCATATGTTCTTGTCTTTCTATGACGTCCACCTTTCCCGGGAGAGATCTGCTCCATCATCATCGAGATACCTTCCTCTGTTTTACCACCAAGCTTCTCTCTTACATACTTATTTGATGGCATATGGTGAGGAGTTAAGTTATCACCTACAACACCAGGAGACAATTCACCATATTCATCAACCTCTAACTCCCCCGTGACTAATTGTTTTTTATTATCAGAACAATTACCTGTCCCCTGTACCAACCCCAGCGGATCCACCCACCCGGTCGGGTTCACCACATACTGATAGTTATTCAGCCCGCCAGCCAGGCGAATCGGGTCCGGGGTAATAAAGCGCCCGGTATCCGGGCTATAGTAGCGATGACGATTATAATGTAAACCCGTTTCTTCATCGTAATATTGCCCCTGAAAGCGTAGCGGGCTGCTGATTTGCGCAACCCGCTGGCGGGCAACATTGCCATAAGCATGATAATCCACCGACCACACGACTTCTCCGCCACTATCGGTCATTTCCAGTGGCGTGCCGATTTGATCCAGATGATAGAAATACGCCTGTGCTGCCTGCGGACCTTCACCACACACAACGGCCAGCGGACGAAACGTTTCATACTCATACAGATACGTCCGGTAATCATTATCACTGATTTCACTCAGCAGTTTGTCGCCCTGCCATAAAAATTCGGTGACGCTGGTGTCGCCCTGTGGTGACGTCACCTGCTTTTTCACCCGGCGGCCGAAGGCATCATAAGTGTAACTGGCTTGCGTGCCATCCGGCCGGGTGACCTGGGTTAAACGATGCTCACAGTCATATTGATACCCACTGACCAGGCGGCCTTCTTTCCCTCTGGCTTCCTGCGTCAGGTTACCAAACTCATCGTAGCTGAAATGCCGGTCGCCCTGAAACAGCAGTTGATTACCTTCGACATTCGCCTGCCTGTCTGACAACAGATTACCTGCCGGATCATGAGTAAAGGTTTCATCCAGCACACCCCGGACGGAGGTCAGGCGCTCCAGCGGGTCATACTGATATTCCTGAATCCCGCGTTGCGCATCTTCCACCCGGCTCAGGCTGCCGGACTGACTGTACTGATAACGGCGGAACAGGCGTTGTTGTGAGGCCTGATGCGCCCGGTGTTCCAGCAAGCGACCCGATTCATCGTAAAGATAACGGCTGGTCAGTGCGCCCTGCCGGCGGCTGACTTCCAGCCCATCCGGCTGGTATTGGTGCTGTGTCAGACATTCACCATTGAGGCTCACCTGTTGCACCTGCCCATGTTGGAACTGATGTTCAACGATCTGCCCGTCAGGCAGAATCATTTTGCTCAGCTGTCCGGCTGCATCATAGCGATATCCAAAGCTGGCCCAGCCCTGATGCTCTTCAGTGATCTGCCCCATCAGGTCGTAATCAAAAGCCAGCGGCCACCGGCCGTCATCAACCAGCTTCAGCCGGCCAGCCAGATCGTACTGATAGCTGACTTCCCGGCCATCGGGTAATATTTTATGTGTCAGGTTGCCCAGCGAATCATAGGCATACTGAGTGGCGAGCTCAGTGCCGTCGGCACCGGTTTCCGTTTTCGCGGTTAATTGTGTGTGCGCATCATATTCATAACTGAAAGTCCGGCCATCAAACGTGACTTCCCGCTGCACATGGCCTGTTGGCGCATACTCAATCTGATAACGCTCTCCCCGCTCGTTAATAATGTCACTGACAAAATTGAACCGGTTATTGTATTGATACTGAACACTACTCCCATCGGGATTGATTTTGCGGGTGACCAGATGTAATGGCCACTGATATTCATATTCTGTGACCCGCCCCAGTGGATCTGTCTGGCGGGTCACTTTACCGTAGGCGTTATATTCATACTGGCTGACCTTGCCACCCGGCATCACCAGCCGCACCAGGCGACCGACCGAATCATAATTCATCTCAGTCACACCACGGCTGTCCTGCCGGTAACGCAGTCGCCCCAGAACATCATAACGATAACGGATCTCTTCGCCCTGCGGTGTCACCTCACTGACCAGATGACCATTCATATTCCACATCAGCCGGTGTTCACTGCCATCCGGGCCATTGATCTGCTCAATCAGGCCATGCTCGTTATACCGGTAACGGGTCACATGCCCCAGCGGATCCGTTTGTTCAGTCACATGACCCCACTTGTCATGTTTGTAATGCCATTCAGCTTCTGCCTGAACAATATGCACCACATCACTCTGGCTGTTATAAGTAAACTGAGTAACAAGCCCATTGGGGGCTATTTGAGCTTCCATTTCCCCCTGAGCGTTATATTCGTAACGGGTCACATTGCCGACAGCATCCGTTTCTTCCACCAGATTGCCATCATCATCATAAGCTTTCAGGTACTCACCACCACTGGCATCGACTTCTTTAATCAGCAGGGCGTTGTCATCGTGCTGATACACCTGCTGCGTGCCGTTACTATTGGTCAGCGTTACGGTATGGCTTTCATCATCCCACTCATAGCGGGTGTCAATGGATTCGATATTGCTGTACTGGCGAATCGCACGAACATGTTTTCCTTCCCTTTCCCACTCCCAGCTGAAAGTTGCGCCCCCCGCCAGTTGGCGGGATAAAATCACATGTTGATCGTCATAGGTGTAACGCTCCGTTTCTCCGTTGGCATTGGTCGCGGAAATCAGCTGAGCCTGGTCGTTATAATCATATGTCACCTGCGTCTGAACAAACTGCCACTCATCTTTCTCACGCAAATACACATATAAATCGACCTGTTTGATCAAGCCCAGCTCATACACCAGCTCAAATTTCAGATTGGTATCGGTATAAACCCGCACCGGCCGCGAATCGAGATAACCAATATGCAGTTGATGACCGTATTGGTCTTCAATCCGGTTCAGCTGACCCGAATCACCACTCAGACGGAAATAATAGAACCGGGAGTCCGAGATAATCACAATCTCACCATTATCGGCGAGAAACGCACCGGCCTCAGCCAGCCGGTTGACAATCGCTGGCTTTTGTCTGGTCGGACGGGGAAAACGGGTCAGCTTACTTTCATCGTCATTCCAGATGATCTCATCGCCTTCAACCGTCAGAGCATGTGCCAGCGAATGCGTCCAGCCAAAGCCAAGGCCATGATTATCTTCACAGGCACTGGTGCGGTATAAGCGGGTCCATTCAAAAGGGAGTAACCCCGGCAGATGGCCGTCGGTGATGGTTAATAACTCTTCTCCGGTGGCCATCGAAACCGGGTCTTTATCGCAGACAGTTTTTTCCTTTGAAGCTGCTTTCTTTTGATTTTTAATTTCTGAAGGTTTGTTTTTTACATCGTAATCCGGTGAAGTTTCAACGTTGGAATGTTTTGTTTTTCTTGCCTTGTATTCAATTTTACCGTTTACAATTGATTTTTTTGTACTATTGCTGACACCCCCGACGAATTTTTTCATTCTGGCACATAGCTTTTTCAGTAACTTTTTAATCATTTTGAAGAAATCTTTCACGACATCGATAATTGCATCCACGATACGCTTGATTTTCTTTCCGGCACTTCTGGCTGCACGATAGGCTGTATAGGCCACGCCTGCTGCCGGCGTGGCAACAAATGACAGTGCGATACCGCCCAAAATTCCCATCACAATATCACCGATCACACTCCCGGCAAGTTCTCCCAGATCATCGATTAAGTCAGGCACCGAAAACTTCAGCGGCAACATCGCGAGATACACACCAACGGCATTCAGAATCAGATATAACGCGGCTTCATCCGAGGCAAACAGTAATCCCTGTTCCAGCATTTCCGGCGTTTTTTTGATGGCATTTAATATCGCAGCACCGCCATCAGCCATCCCCTTCAATGCTTTTTTCGGATCAGAAATCAGATCATAGATTTCCGTGATATTACTCCAGATACTTTTAATCGAGCCCCATAGCCCTTTCAGTACCTGTTTGAAAAAAGAAATCACTTTATCCAGGGTACTTTTCTCTGAATCGGATAACCGTTTTGCTTTGCAGGCTTCCCACTGATCACGCAGCCAGGTCAGTAAATCTGTATCCAGTTGATCATAATTGGCAAGCATCGCATTCACATCGGCTTCAGTCGGGTTTTGATCGATATAAACTGTATAAACTTCGCCTGCTTTTAAGCCTTTAAAGGTCGCTTTACCCTCTTTGTCCAGGGTTTCAGTTTTCACTTCCCCCAGCCAGCCCGCTTTCGCTTTGACATCCAGACCACCCAGCGGCACGTGATAAATTGATTGATAGACACTTTCAATTTCAATTTCACCACTTTGCGGGCATGTGACTTTTACCTGATAGTCATCATCATCTTTCTCAACGGTTTCTTTGTTCTCTTTCTTACCCTTAGCGATCAATTGCTTATCCATCGAAAACAGATGTTTTCCAATCAATGTATCCGATGTCTTCCGGTACTCATTTAATAGCCCGGGAAAGGCTTTGAGTTGTGCTTCGATATGCTGATACAGCTCCTGCTCCATGTCGCTCTGTGTTATTTCTGCCATAATACGTGCCCCAGCCTTGTTTGTTCTTGTGTCATATAATCAATCCAGCCTGCCAGCCAGTGATCATCTTCTCCCTGATAGGTATTCACGAAGCGACGAACCTTCTGCTGCAGCACAGGCTCCGGACAGGCGTCATAAAGCGCCTGACTGTAATCTTTCAGCCCCTGCAACAGGTTAATGATGAGCATCGACTTATCTTCACTGAGGATTTCTGTCACCTGTTGTGGTACTTTCCACCACGGGAAGGCCTGTTCCTGTACGTCCGCCTGTGGTTCAGGGTTTTCAACCCGGCCTGAATTGCTCAGCCAGCACTGCACTGGTCCCATCAGCGCTGCCCGCTGATCATCACGACAAAAACGGGCAACGTTCAGGCTGAATCGTGGATCGTAAAAACGAAAAAAGGCGTGGTTGCCCGATGGCATCCACACCTGAATCAAACTGCGGAAATGGCGGTAAACTGCCTCAGGTGACACGTCCGGATCCGTACCGGCAAACATGCCCCAGTCTTCATTGTCCTGTGACTGAACCCAGGATAAAAACGGATGCTGTGCGTCAAACGACGCCATCAGCGGCATCACTTCATCCCAGTTTTCATAGGGTGTACCCAACCACAAGCCGCGGGCATCTTCTCCGCCATGGGCATAAAATGCCTGGTGGGGTTGTGAATCACTGGTGCGGTTTAAAATGACATACCAGCATAAATCAGCAGAAAGCTGTTCGTGCAGATCATCCATAAGTTTCTGTCCCTCACTTACATCGCGAACCTTACCGGTTTCAGCCCGGCCCACCGTTTGTGGGGAACAAATCGGGCGGCAGGCTGGTAAGATTTGATGAGCTCATCGTGTGAAAGAACCAGAATAATAAACAACCTGACACATATAAAATTAAGAGCATAATTTTGTGATCAATGAGACTAATTTTACACAAATCAGCCTTTTGTGTTCACTTTTATACCCAAACACCCTGAAGATGCATGATTCAGGTTGACTGGGTATATGTAAAATCATGTCATCGAAAAGCAAAGGAAGGTAAACCACCTGGAATCAAGCCATATTCATGCTTCAATTAAAGTGAAATCAACGACATTTTCCAATATGACAGAATCACAGGGGCATCAACATGAAACGATTGACTTACACCTTACTGACAGGCGTTTTATTCCTCGGTCCGATCATAAGCTTCACCGTACCTGCGGCTGAAGCATCTTACGGAATGAGTGCTACGACTCAATTGAAAGACAGTGAACTCACCATTGAAAATATGCTCAGATATGCGATTGAAGATGAGTATCTGGCCAGAGGTGAATACCAGAAAATTATCGAAAAATTTGGCGAAAAACGCCCATTCACCAACATCATCAAAGCAGAAAACCGACACATCAGCTGGCTTAAACCTCTGTTTAAAAAATATGGTGTTCCCCTGCCGGCAGATCGTGGATTAGAATTTGCAATCGTCCCGGATGATTATGCAGAGACATTCCGGATTGGCGTGAATGCAGAAATCTTAAATATCCGGATGTACAGCCGCTTTCTGGCACAACCTGGCCTGCCGGATGATATCCGGGACGTCTTCAGCCGGTTAATGAAAGGTTCCGAAAACCATCTGGCAGCTTTCAAACGGGGAATCAGGTAACGGCACCAACTGACAGCAGGCAATCAGCCGAAGCCGGAACAACACCTACCACTGCAACTGTGAATAAGGATTATTCTCAGCGAAGCAGTGGTTTTCAGCCTGCTGCAGATAAATCTGCTGACAAATCTCCAGCAAACGGCCTTCTTTTTTCATTTCATTCAGGCCTTGTTCAATTATGGGGATAAGAGACGTATGACTTTCATGGACATGCATATACAGAGGGACAACCTCCACAACAGAAGCCTCAACCAGCAATTCATTCATTTCTTCATCCTGCAGAAAGTTACCCCGGCTATGGATAAACAGATCAATTCTTCCATAAACCAGCTTCAGAAACCCCTGTCTTATAGATTTAGCATAACTCAGAAGTAAAGGATCGATTCTCTCGTAAAGATACCGTTCAGAAAACATGATTCCCCGCAGATATCCGATCCGGTAGCCGGAGTGAATTAAATCTTCCCAGCCATCATTCAGTTTGATCTGATCCTGCTTGCGGGCATAAGTAACAAATACGACCTGAGCCACCGGAAAATTAACCCGGCGCATATTAGTGTGAATCTCACTATAAGCTGAAATCCTTATCGCTTCGCCATCAATTTTACCGGTATTTGCCTGGACGGATGCCCGTGTCATCGAAAGTTCCCTGATATCTACTTTTACCCCTAACCGCTGAAATAAATCCTGATAGAGCAATGTCATCATCTTCGTCTGACGGTTATCCGGGCCAATGAACATCGAGAGCCGGAATGTGTCACGCGCTACCGGTGATACCTGCTCTGTTGCTCTGGCCGGGCTCAACAGGTAAAAAGTCAGGCAAAAGATCGACAACCAATGGATAATATGCATATTAAAACAAAATACATTCACGTTACGTATTTATTTTAATATAGTCTATACCGGCTCCCATAGTCTATTCAGACTCTCACACAGACCATCCCGATCTGCCACATTGACCACAATAAAAAAGATTTACCACAGTAAAGAAGAATAAATGCCGTCGTTGATACAGTGTTTATCCGCCTCTTGTTGATAAACCTGTGTACATAATTCCATCATCCGGCCTTCAGCCCGCATATCGATCAGAGACTGCTCGATATCGGGAATCAACGCCTCGTGTCTTTTATGTACATATAAATACAAAGGAACCGTCTCCAATACAGAGACGACTTCGGTACTTTCCTGTAAGTCCTGATGAGAGACAAAATGGCCGAGCGGATATACAAATAAATCTATTCTGCCGTGAATCAGTTTTAATAATCCCTGCTCTGCGGATTTGGATTCATTTAAACGCTCCGGATTGATATGTTTTTTGAGTATTTGTTCTGAATAAACAATGCCCCGCCGGTAGCCCACCATATAATCAGAGTCAATCAGACTGTCCCAGCCGTCTTCAAGTCTGATTTGATGGCTTCTGCGGGCATAAGCGACAAACACAACCTGCACGACCGGAAAATCAATCAGGCGTAAGTTCGGGTGCATCTGGCTATAGTTTCTGATCCGGATGGCTTCCCCGTCAATCTTTCCATCATCCGCCTGCACAGAAGCGCGCTTCATCGGGAAAGGCTGCACGTTGACAGTAATGCCTAACCGTGTAAACAGCTCATGATAGATCCGCGTAATCAGCTGACTTTGCAATTCATTCGCACCGGGATACATGGCAATTAAAAACGGTTTGTTGCTGACTGTACCTGCTGTTTCGGCTGCATGTGCCTTGAGTGCAGGCGATATCAACAAAAAGATCAGCCAAAGCCCGGACAAAAGACCTGTATAACCCATAGTTTTTATTTCCCCTGGTCAAGTAAGATATTTATAGAACTATAGTCCATTGCAGCTATTCCGGCCCCGGATATCAATCAGGCACATACAGTCAAACTGCCGGAAGATGTAATCTGCCCGGGTGCTCACATGAACCAAATGACACAAAACTGTAACTCTGCTTATTTATTCTGAAAAAACAGTTGACACCTAAATAAGATATTATTATTTTGAACGGTGTTTTATTTATAAAAACCTATCTGTTAATAATGGCATTCATCAATGAGTGCAATATCATGTTTAATAACAAAAAGTAATTATAAGTAATTATTTTTGTTTGTTTTATTATTTCATGAGGTCGATATGTATAGTGAAAATTATATATTGCGGATGAAAACATTATCTTCGCTTATATATAGTGGCGATAAAGGCATTAAAAAATTCAAAAAAAACATCCGCTTTCTTCTGTTTAGTCTGATCAGAAGAAAATATACCAAAACATTAGAGAACACTTTTTTTAATGATCCGGAACTGCTGAAAGCGATCCCAAATATTCCTTCCGTATTTGAGATGACCTTTATGCCATATGGATGCGTCACATGGCCGGTAAAACAGCGGACAGAAAGACGCATTGCCCACTATCGCTTTATCAGTCAGATATTCGGCAGTCAAACATCTCAGGTACTCTCAGCAAAAGGGATTGACCTGCTGACACTCACTGATCGCGATGGCGGACAATATTTCCTGAATCTGTATCGGGGTGCGAAAAAAGAAGGCTCACTCGGTATCCGGCTCCGCAGCGAATCCGGCGATGTCTACAGCTTATCTTTCACGGTTTACCAGACACAGGCAAAAACATTTATCATGCACATCGGTGCAGTTCAGGGGCCACGCGGAGACAGGGAACAACGCCAGGCCAGTATTAAAACTCTCACCCGCTCCTTTCACGGGCTGAGAACCAAATCTTTCATTTTGGAAGCAGCGTTGATGCTGGCGAGAATATGGCGCATTCAGCATGTCCAGGCGGTGTCCTCTAAAGGGCATATCTATCAGGCGATACGCTATAAATCGTCGAAAGCCAAACAAGTGAAGTTTGACTATGACACCTTCTGGCTCGAACATCATGGGACACCGCTGAATTCTTATCTGTATGCCATTCCCTTGCACCCGGAGAGAAAAGACCCGGACACGCTGAGCCGGAACAAGCGCAGGCTGTATACCAAACGTTATCAGTTCCTGAATGAGCTTGAACAAGACATACAACACTCACTCAACACCCTTTGCCCGGGGACTTCCGGAGCAACCTGAATCAGCCGCGCTTCACTGACCGGCGGCACCGGCAACCCTGCTTATCCGCTCACAAACTGCTGCGCCCACAGTGCAACCGGTGTTCCGAGAACAATTGTAAGCGCCGTTCTCTGATACCAGATGATTAAAATATGCCTCAGCGTCAGGGGAATTTGTGTCGATAAAATGCATGGAATCGAGGCAGAAAAAAACAGAATAGATGAAATCGCAACCTGACCGGCCACAAACCGGGTCACAAAGGCACCTTTTGCAGCAATCAGCGCCGGCAGAAACATTTCCGCCAGCCCGGTCGCGGATGCTTTCGCCACCAGCATGGGCTGCGTGTGTCCGGTCAGCCAGGTCAACGGATAAAACAGTACACCCAGCCAGTCAAAACAGGGCGTATATTTAGCCAGCAATAACCCAAGCAACCCAACAGACATAATCGATGGCAGAATACTCATCGCCATAAAGATCCCCTCTTTCAGATTCGTCAGCATGCTGCTCAGTAATGGTTTGGCGTGTGCCGCAACACGAATCCCTTCCAGCCAGGCCGTTTTAAAACGGGACTGATGGCGGGGAGACACCTCTTCCACCCGCCTGGTATCATCCATTCCTCTCAACGGGGGTAAACGGACACTGATGGCTGTCACAACAAACGTCAGTACCAGTGTGCTCCAGAAAAACAGGTTCCAGAGATCCATCAGGCCCAGCGTTTTGGCAACAATCACCATAAATGTCGCCGAGACGGTCGAAAAGCCGGTCGCAATGATTGCTAACTCCTATCACTTAAGGTGCTTGGAGCGAACTGGATAGCGGGTCTTACTTATACGAACGGTCCTTGATTTGGGCCGTTTTTTTCGCTCAGGCAAGATGTAGCGTTTTACACGTTCACGCATCGCCCTCAGTTTTTTGGGGATCGAGCCTGGTGAAGCTATTGCACACCACATGAGCTCGTCCTGGATATCTCGAAGCGCCATCATAAAACTGATCCGCAAAGGTGATACCCCTGCCTCTTTAGCAATACGGCTTATCTCCAAACGAACAAGGTTGTAGGCGATAAGTATTCCCCATATTTCTTGTTCCACTCCCTCAACTGACTGGCTTCGCAGTAACACTTCATCCTCAAGCATATCGTGCTTTATTTCGCCGTAGCTGTTCTCAACTTCCCACCGCTCAAAATAGACATCAAGCAGAGATTGGAGACTATACTGGCTGTCGGTTAGAGAGGTAAGGAGCCCTTTGATATGGTTGGGTTGCTCTTGCTCCGGGTAAAGAACGAGCCTTGCTTGCCATTTTTCAGGTAGGCTCGGGTCTTGCCTTAATGCATGTTGAGAGACGCTCATCTCCACTATTAAATCTCGACCCTCCTCATCCAGCTGTTCGATAACTTCATACTGAGTATTAGATTTTATCGGGGTCATCCAATGGCTTGAACCGTGTTGTCGTGACCAGTTAATCATCAGCTCTGCACTTAGGTAGCATCGGTCAAAAATAGTAAGGGAGTTGGCAGGAACTGAGGGAATGAGCTGCTTTGCATAGTTCACTTCGCCTGTAGAACTTGGGCCAAAAGCAACATTATAGAGTAGACGGCTGCGTAGGGAGCAAAGTGCACATAATCTGACAATAGGGTATTCGGTATGGCGAGTTTTGCTGTGTTTAACGTAATGAAAATGTTCGGCCAGAGGACTGGTATCATGCGTTCTAAACTGGGTGCCATCGACCGAGAAAAGTCTCAGCCCATACCATGTATCTTTATTGTCTTCCGCACCTGTCCAATGCTCGGCTGTTAAAGAGAATAGGGCTTCGAGAGGTTTGGCTGTTAATCGCTTTCTTGCTTGGGGTATAGCGCTTGGAGCAATGGACTCTCCCAGAGAATTAGAAAGCTTCAGATCTAATTTATCAAGTACATCAGTAATAGGCCGGTCACGGTACAAACCAATTCCAACAACGAGCCAGACTACGAGCTCAGCAGGTAGCTTTCGCCGCCTCATGCTCGCTTTATTTGTTTCATCAAGTGCTTGATTTATCCACTCTAGTGGAAGCTCTTTTTGAAAGAGTGCAAGAGATTCCGGAGAAGCAAAGTCATCAACATCAATAAGCCAGTGAGCCAACATAAAAATACCCTCAAACATAAATGCTTGAGGGTATTTTCAACCAACCACAGGATCGTTCAACTGATCATTTACTTAACTGATCGGAGTTAGGTCGCAATGATTGCGGCTTCTTTTGCCGAATACTGACCGGCCAGATACACCTTATTGGTGATTAACAAGCCGATCGAATAACTACCAACAAAGGAAGCAACCGCATCAATCGCCGATTTCCCCGGCGTTTTAAAGACCGGCTTCATCACCGGCTGAAGTAACACCCCGGCCAGTTCAAGCAGACCGTAACCTATCAGAAAAGCCAGAAAGATCGCGCCAAAGGGAACAATCAGCCCCACCGGCACCACCAGCTTATCAAACAAAAACGGCAACATATCTTTCTCAAAGAGGGCCGCAGGCCCAACGGAGAGATACGCCATCAATGCGGTCACGATTCCCAACATCTTCAGGAAAGATAACACCATCTGAGTTTTACTGCTGCGCCAGTTGCCGGTCACAAACGGATAAAAACCGCCGGCGATAATCAGCACCAAAGCATACAGCCTGACGGAGTCCGACAACATAGTCCGGCACCAGGATACAAGATGATCCAGTAAAATCGTGTTCTTACCGTATATTTCCACCGGAATAAAAAAGAACAGGATACCAATACCGCTGAACAAAATTAATTGAAGTGCGGCCTGAAATGAGGACTTTCCGGTCGTCGGTTGTGTTATTTCCATAGATTCACCTTCCCTGTTGATAACTATCCCCAAATGACCTCAAGATGCAGGATTCAGCGCTTTGTCAACAGGTTCAGTTCAAGGAAAATAACCGAAGAAATGATGACGCCTTTCGAGGTTGTTTGACGCAGAAATGAACCTGTTGATGCGCTCCCGAAGGGCGGGATTGATTGGCACCTGTCCTGCGTGACTGATTTTCAACGCAGAATGACTCTGTTTACAAATCAGTGCCTTGCTCAGAAACCAATTCATTCTCGCTGAACATGAATATTGAGGTCACCTGGGGGATATAAACAAGGATGAAGCAATCATTGTGCCGACATGTATATACAGGTGTAGCAATCTGATAATATCAGGAAAAAGTCCCGTTGGAGATGAACGGACCAAGGCAATAAAAGGTATCATTTGCACAATAACCGGGCACCAGAATGAAGCATATACCCAAACAGCCTGAATCCTGCATCTTCAGGTTGCCTGGGTATAAAATACACGGCTTCTGTTCATGTCAGATATATTTCGTATGAAATACATTCATCTGTCACTGAAATGTCAATCACACTCAGTAAGATCTCACATCATATATTTCCCGGTAAAAGGATGCATGATGAAATATCTTTATTCTTCCGTCACGGTACTGATATTAATGACAGCCAGCAGCGCAGTCCGGGCTGATTTTGATGTCACTTCCCGTGAATATAAACTATTACTGAACCCCGCACGCTTCACTTACCAAAATGAAGACGCTGATATTGAAAATTATACAGAACAGGTTGCAGAAGTTATTTCCGGCGCCATCTCCCGCAAAGTTTCAGGCACCGCCGTTTTAAATAAAGAACGTTACGTCACTTACCGGGATACGCCCGGAACCTGTATGTTAAAAAACAAAGGCTATGTATTCCGGGATCGCGTCAATGTCAATGACACCGGAGATCGTGATGCCACATTAAAATTCCGCTCAGCGGATCGCTTTATCAGCGGTTATGAAGACTTATCTTCAAACCAAAGCCATACCAAAACCAAGTTTGAGGAAGATATTCTGTTCAACAGTGAGCAGGGATTGAAAATAAAAGTGTCTCACTCAACCAAAATTTCACATTACACAAAAACAATTCATCAGATCGGTGATATTTATGACCATTTTCCGGGGTTTGCAGATCAGTACAGCGATATCGGTGCAGAGACACAACTGGTAAAAGTCAGCAATATCACTCTGTATGAGCGCCGTTATAAAGGTCAGGAAATCGATCTGGGGCGGTTTGATGCAGATCTGGTGATTAGCCTGTGGTACACAAGTGCCACGCCAGCTCCGGCAGATGCTCCGGTTATCGCTGAGGCCTCATTTGATTATGCAGATGACGACGGGGAATATACACCCAAAGTGGTTAAACGGGCCAAAAAAGCATTTCTGGCGATGGCAACAATGTCAGACTGGGTCAAAACAGACAGCATGACCAAAACCAGTTTTGTTTATCAATATCAGGCTGACTTCTGCGAGAATAATTAAAAACCGATTATCTAACCTGATTATTTACGTCTATACCCAAACAACCTGAAGATGCAGGGTTCAGTGAGCTGAAAGGCATATTTCTGCGTCAAGAGAATTTGAAAGGTGGGTACATTTTAAGAACGTCTGTCATCTATTGATCCGGCCCTCATGAATTTGAAATTGTTATTATCATTTTATTAGTTGTCATGTCTTCGTCATAAATCAGGCAGAGGATAAGAAACGGTTAAACGGAATAACATGACAGAGGACAGAATGAAACTGAAATATTTCTTACCTGTATTAGCCGTGCTGAGTATTTCTCTGACCGTCAGTGCCGAAACGCTCACGGTTTACTCCGCTGGCCCGAAAGGACTCTCCCGCTCGCTGGTGAAAGGTTTTGAAAAAGAGACCGGCACCAAAGTGAATCTGTATCAGGCCACCGGCGGAAAAATCATGTCCCGCTATCAGGCCGAAAAATCCAATCCTCATGTGGATGTAATGATTTCATCATCTCTGGGCCATGCAATCACACTAACCAAAGCCGGTGAACTGCTGCCTTATCAGTCTGCGAATGCAGCTCATGTTCCGGATTCTCTTAAAACAGACACTTATGTGGCTCAGGGAGCTGCGGTGCTGGCAATTGCTTACAACACCCGCAGTCATGTTCCGGCGCCCAAACGCTGGTCTGACTTAGCCCGTCCCGAATATAAAAACCAGCTGACAATGCCGGACCCGGCCAAATCAGGTTCAGCACTGACACTGGTTGAAGGACTGACAGAAAAAATGGGCAATGATGCCTGGCAATTGTTCTCTGATCTGAAAACCAATCAGATATTAATTCCCGGTGCCAATAAAGCGGCCCTGAATCCGGTACTGCAAGGCGCAAAATCTGTTGTCTTCGGTGCTGTGGATTACATTGCGCTCGGACTCAAAGCCAAAGGCGAATCCCTCAATGTGGTTTATCCTGAAGACGGCACCGTGCTGGCCCCCCGTCCGATCATGATTCTCAAATCCACCCGGCATGAAAAACTGGCAAAACGTTTTGTCGATTATATTTTGTCAGACAAAGGACAGAATAAAGTTGCCGGAACCCTGATTCTTCCGGCCCGGACAGACATTCCGGCACAGCGCCCCGGTTTTGCGGATTTAAATCTGATTCAGTTTGATTCCGTTGCGGCGGCAGCTCATGCCAAAACCACCAAAGCCAGATTTGCCGACATCATGGGCCGGTAATCATGTCCATGTATTCATCAGCCAGAGGTGCCCGCCTGCCTCTGGCACTTAACAGTTTTTCCATCCTGTTGCTGACACTGGTTATCGGACTGCCGGTCCTGGCGGTAATCCTGTTTGCCATCTTTCCCCGCTTCAATGAATTGTCATTTACCGGCCCGTTCAGCAATTTTATCCCTCAGTTTCAGGACAGACACCTGCTGTCTGCGGCGGTTAACTCTCTTCGTCTGGCTCTGTCGGTCACGCTGATGTCTGTTCTGTTTTCTGTCATTCTTGGCTGGATGCGCAGCCAGATGACCATGCTCAGCGGCCGGTTCTGGGATGTGCTGTTTCTGGTGCCGTTCCTGATTCCGCCATACATCGGCTCGATGGCATGGATTCAGATGTTCCAGTTCAACGGATTTTTTTATCAATGGTTTGGCATTGATCTGTCCGGATTCCTGTTTTCGTTCAGCGGCGTGGTCTTTGTGATGACGATGCACCTCTTCCCGCTGGTGTACTTCCCGGCGGCTAATGCATTCCGGGTGATCGGTCAGCGATACACTGATGTGGCAAAAATATATGGCGCCGGTCCGCTGCAAACGGCGGTCTCCATTCTGTTACCACTGATCATCCCGACACTGCTGGCCAGTGGACTGATCGTGTTTGTTCTTTCTGTTGAAGAGTTCGGCACTCCGGATATTCTGGGCAGCCGCTTTGGCTTTGAGGTCATGGTGACCGCCATTGAGGAAAAACTCACCGACTGGCCGATAGACCTGCCGGGCGCTTCTGTGCTGTCGCTGATTTTAATTGCCATCGCGACAGGCATTTATCTGTTACAGGTTGCCATCAGCCGGAAATACACCAGTAGTGTTGAAGACCAGACGATGGAAGCCCGTCCAGCCTCGCAGCCGGGGGTTCTGCTGTGCAGTCACCTGTTTTTTGCCGTGATTGCCTTATTTGCTGTGATTTTGCCACTGTTTGCCATTCTGTCATCCTCACTGATGCAGACCGTCTCGGGCGGACTTCACTGGGGCAACCTGGCATTTGATGCCTACCGGGATCTCTTTTCCCCCGACAATGACGCACTGGATGCGATATACACCAGCCTGACCCTGGCCGTCATGACGGCGCTGATTACCGCGCTGGCCGGAATGCTGATCGCCTTCACCCTGATTCGGCTGAAACCAAAAGGAAAAATGCTGCTCGACCTGTTATCACTGCTGCCTAACGCTGTTCCGGCGATGGCACTGTCTGTCGGCCTGATCCTGACCTGGAACCAGAAATTTCTGCCTGTGACGCCTTACAACACAATCCTGATTTTACTGGTTGCTTACGTCTGCCTGATGCTGCCCTACCCAATCCGGATGCTCACCAGCGCCATGAAACAACAACCGGATTCACTGGATGAGTCAGCCGCGATTTACGGCGCCGATCTGATCCGGATTGTCCGGACGGTTCTGTTCCCGCTGATGGTGCCGGTTTCCGTTGCCGCAGGCTGCATTGTGTTTGCCATTTCCACCCGGGAGCTGGTCGCCTCACTGATTCTGGCACCGGCCGGTACAGAAACAGTTGCAACTTACGTCTTCAATCAGTTTGATCAGGGTTCAGTCAGCTCAGGCATGGCAATGAGTCTGGTGGTCATTCTGGTTTCCGGGGTTTTTATTTCCCTTGGTCAGCTGCTTGCCAAAAAATATACGGGATAAAAGAGATACCAAATGAATGCTATCGAAATCAGCCATATCTCAAAATCGTTTGAAAACAAAACCATTCTCAGCGACATCAGTCTGACGATTCGTCCGGGTGAGTTTCTCACCCTGCTCGGACCATCCGGCTGCGGCAAAACGACGTTGTTGCGGATTATTGCCGGGCTGGAAACACCGGATACCGGCCGGATAAACACCCTGTCCGGGCCTTTTGTCGATATCGGACAAAACCTGCACCGTCCGGTGGCCAAACGTGGTTTGGGTTATGTTTTTCAGGATTACGGCCTGTGGCCGCATATGACGGCTGATGAAAATATTGCATTCCCGCTGCGGCTCAAAAAAATGCCGAAGCAGGAAATAGAACACCGGGTGCATGAAGTCACAGAGCTGGTCAAACTCAACGGACACGGGCGAAAGCTGCCTGAAAAACTATCCGGCGGTCAAAAGCAGCGGGTTTCGATTGCCAGAGCACTGGCTGCTTCCCCGGAGATTATTTTACTCGATGAGCCGTTATCCAACCTCGATGCGAACCTGCGGGAAGAACTGGGACTGGAAATCCGCCAGTTAACCAGTGATCGGGGAATTACCTGTGTCAACGTCACTCATGATCGCCGTGAGGCACAGCTGTTGTCTGATCGCATTGCATTGATGAAAGATGGCTGTATTCATCAGCTCTCGGATCCAACCACGCTGTTTCAGCGCCCGCAAAGCCGCTGGGCCTGTGAGTTTCTCAATGCCGGCAATCTGCTTGAAGGCCGCCATCTCAACCGCCGGCAGGGACTCTGGCTGGTTCCCAGAACCGCATTTCATGCCTCTGCCACACCGTTTCACGGCCACCTGGAAATCGAAGTGGAAGACTGTCTCTTTCTGGATGACCGGTTTGAAATCGTCGGCACACTGTCCGGGCAACCGGTCTGCTTTTACAGTGATCAACCCTGCCGCCCGGCACAACGGATTTATGCATCACTGGCAGAAGAAGCACTGGTGGCGGTTTCTGCCTGAGCCACAAAAAAAACCTCCGCCAGTGGCAGAGGTTTACCTGAACAGACGCACTTTCACCCGCCTGATATCCTGCCGCTATTGCGGTCCTGTTCCTGATTTCAGTCTGTCTGGCAGATCAGAAGCCCGGTCAAGATGATAGGAATACATTGAGATGTCACGGAATACGCTGTCACCACTGTCCGCACCTTTGGATGTACTGGTTCCGGAGTAAACATTAGTCGATTTACGGGCATCAATCGCTCCGCCGTTATTCCAGTGCGGGCGTTGGACATCTTTATAATAATTCCCTTCAACCAGCGCTTCCGCACCGCTGTTTACATTGGTTGCGAAATAGGTAATGCCTTTCCAGTAATTATTATACAGGTGTGCACGGGTTCCCTGCTTATCCAGTTTCGGATTACGGCCGCCGCCCTGATCAAAGAAGTTATGGTGGTAAGTGACCTGCGAATCATCCGCAAACATCACATAGCTATGATGATTATCACAGGAAGCCGTGTTATAGCCGTTAAAGTGGTTCCAGCTGAAGGTGACATTTTTCGAACTATTCATATCAACATAGCCATCACTGATCTGGCTAAAGCCCATATGATCAATCCAGAGATGCTTCACATTCTTCACCGAAATACCATCGGAAGCCTCAACAAGTCCCGGGTTAATATCCGTGATGGTGAAATTGCGGAAAATCACATTCGACTGCCCGTCAACATTAAAAGAGCCGCCCCGGACTGTTGATTTTGGCCCCAGTCCGATAATGCTTTTGTTTGAAGCGACATTCAAACGCGTTTCGTTGCGATATTTCGTCACCGTATTATTATTTGACGAACCAAGCTCACGACAGGACTGATTGCCGACAGGAACCCGGTAGGTATATTTACTCTTTCCGGAACATTTCACCTGACAGGCCTGCAGCGGACGGCTGGCGGTGCGGCAATCCAGTGTTTTATCTGGAATCTGAATGATCAGCGGTTCAGATTTCTTCAGTGCCGATTTCAGATCACTACAGCTGTTGACTGTGACCGTCTGACCGCCTTTTCCTCCTGTTGTTCCCCCATCCTGACCCGCAAAACCATCCGCTTTATTGCTGCCCTGATTTCCGTTGCCGGAACCACCGGATGATCCGCCATCAACTGACTCAAAACGGAACAGCTGATTGTCTTTATTAGTCAGTGTCGCCTGACGAATCTTAGCACCCGATTTGGTGCTCTGGTCCCACACATCCATCACCTTACCGCTGTGCTTTGAAATGATGGTGTAATAGCCATTTCCCCGATCATTCAGTTTCCATAGCTGATTGTCATTTCCCCTGAAATCATACTGAATGATATCAGCCCCGGAAGCCGTGCTGTGCGCTCTTACATCCAGTGCTTTCCCGCTGTGGGCCGCCCGGAGTGAATAATAGCCGTCACCTTCATACATCAGATCAAACTGCTGCCATTTGCCGCCGCCATAGCCCCATTGCTGAAGCCTGGCACCGTTATCTTTACTGCCTGCGGTCACATCAAATGCCCGCCCACTATGCTTTGAGTAGATGACATACCGGCCTTCCGGCAAATCTGCTGCCCAGACCTGCCCGACAACAGCCAGCAATAAAATACCGGGAATTATTTTCTTTATAATCATCTCGTACCTCTTTTTATTGATTCACTCACCAACTGAGCAGACATCACGCTCATCCCCCTCACACAAGGACAAGGGCAATCACTCTTGTTATTTATACCCAACAACCTGAAGATGCAGATTGTTGGGTATACCTATAACTCAAAACGATCAAATTTATATTTAAGGTGTTTCACATCAGAATCGCTCTCTCAATTTGACTTTTCTGTATTGAACAAACCTCTCAGAATGACATGATTTGACAATTGACAGATGAGTATCTGAGCCAGGCAGGCTCTGACATCAGAGGAAGCAGCCAAAACCTGTCACCACCGCGCTCCGCCTTCACCCCGACAGATGCTGTTGCATCACCTGCTGGTTTTGTTGCACAAACTGCAACGCAACGTTCGGCAAAAAGAAATTTGAAAAACAAATAGGAAGCATTATCATTTGCAATAATTTTGATTCAATCTCGTATTGACCCGGAGACTATCTGGCTATGCTTTCTTTACGCTCGACTATCACCACCGGCATGATTGCCCTGTGCTTTTCTTTCCCATCGCTGGCTTTGGCGGATGTGACACTGAAAACTAAATTTGGCCCGGTCAACGTCCCGGATCATCCTCAGCAAATTGTCACCCTGTACGAAGGTGCGCTGGATACCCTGACCGCGATTGATGTCAAAGTCGCCGGCAGTATTACAACCCGTGGCGGCGACGGCGTGGCTGACTATATTGCTGCCAGAGCGGGCAATGTTGCCATCGTTGCGACCGGGCGTGAAACCAACATAGAAGCTGTCCTTGCCCGCAGACCGGATGTGATCATGGCACCTTATTATCTGCCTGAAGCGCAATATAAAATTCTGTCAAAAATTGCCCCGACTATCGTTCCGGACTTTGACCGGACCCAGCCTGATTTGTGGGAAAAAGAAGCCCGGTTTTATGCCTCAGCTGTGGGTAAAACCACGCAGATTGAACAGGTGCTGAGTCAGATTCATCAGCAGGAAATACAGCTCAGAACCGTGATTGAAGCGGCCATCCCGGCTGATCAGCGCGACACAGTAATCGCCCGGTGGATGCCTCAGGGGCCAATTATCATGGCAGATTACCTGTTTGCCGGCAGCCTGCTCAAAGCAGTGGGTTTAAACCCGACAGATGCCGGATTGTTGAAAAACGGCCGCCCTCATTCCAGTCCGCTCAGTCTTGAAAACCTGTCTGCAATTGATGCCGATCACCTGTTTCTGGTGACCTTGAACAAAGATGGCAAAGACGCGCTGGAAGCCGCAAAGTCTTCTGCGGCATTCTCACGTTTAAATGTAGTCAAAAACAATCAGGTGACGCTGGCTGACGGTCAGGTCTGGAGCAGTGCCACCGGCCCGGTGGCTGCGCAGGTCATCCTTGGTGATATCAAAGCCGCTGTTGCCGGTGAAGCGGACTGATGCCTGAATGTCCCGTCAATCACGTCGTCAGTGAGCAGCAAAGTTGCAGACAAAGCCTGTGGCAACAGGCACCGGCACAACGGCCGGTCAGCATCTGTTTTTTACTGGCCGCACTGGTCTGCGGCCTGTTTGTCTGTCTGTCACTGCTGATTGGTGCCGGTGACGTCACGATGCAACACGCCTGGCAGGCAATGCTCGGCCACGGTAGTGACGAAGCTCAGTTTGTTTTGATGCAGCTGCGGCTGCCCAGAACACTGACGGGCATCTATGTGGGGATCGCACTGGGAATTTCCGGCGCACTGATGCAGGCGCTGGCAAGAAACCCGCTGGCAGAACCCGGCCTGCTCGGTGTCAGTGCCGGTGCCTCTTTTGCAATCGCAATCGCACTGATCTGCGGAGCCAGCGTTGCAACACTCACCGCCGGTGTCGCTCAGTTGGGTGCGCTGGCCGGGTGCTTTTTTGTCATGGCAGCCGCCCGCATGCAGGGGCAATTTAAAGATCCGGTGCGTTTGGTGCTTGCCGGGGCCGCGCTCTCAGGTCTGCTGACCGCGCTGACATCCATTCTACTGCTGTTTGATCAGCGTGCCGCTGATGAAATCCGCTTCTGGGTGACCGGCAGCATTGCAGGACGCTCTTCAGAGAATCTGATGCTGGTGCTTCCTTATGGCCTGATTGCACTGGCAATCACGGTTTATGTTTCACGGCCACTGGCTGCCATGGCTTTGGGAGAAAAAGTCGCACAGGGTCTCGGCCACCGGCCGAAAGTCATCCGTTTCTGGATTGTGCTCGCTGTTGCTTTGCTGGTTGGCTCGGCCACCGCGGTGGCAGGCCCGCTGGTGTTTATCGGGCTGGTGGTGCCTTTTCTGGCCCGGGCAATTGTCGGAGCGGATATCCGGCGGACATTACTGCTTTGCCTGCCCACAGGACCAGCCCTGCTGTTGTGTGCCGACATTTTTACCCGACTGATCGCCCGTCCGGCAGAAATGCCGCTCGGTGTCCTGACAGCCATTGTCGGTGCGCCGGTATTGCTGCTTATCGTCCGGGCCAAACGTTTACCCACCTTGTCTTAATCAGAAGCGAATTTCATCATGGCATCTTCCCCGACAGCGACTGAACCCACCCTCTTACGTATTGGTACACGCGATGTTAATGTCGTCACCGAACGGGCTGCGGTCAGCCGGAATCTGCTGCTGTGCCTGCTGCTGGCAGCCTGTTGTATTTTATCGCTTTCCACCGGCACCATGTATGTTTCCCCCGCGGTTGTCGTGGAAACCCTGATGGGCGGAGGGGATGCGATGACCCGGCTGCTGATTTTTGACCTGCGCCTGCACCGGATTCTTGCCGGGCTATACACTGGCGCCGCCTTCTCTCTTGCCGGGTGTTTAATGCAGAGTGTGGCAAGAAACCGCCTGGCGACACCGGGAATCATTGGCCTGGATAATGCAGCAATGGCTTTTGCCGTTGCCTCCGTCACGGGTGTGGGATTCGGTCTGGCACCGTCAACGATGGCGCTGACCGGTGCAGCAACCGCCACTGCACTGGCATTTGCTGTCGGCGGAGGCAGCGGCACCCATGGTTACCGGTTTATTGTCGCCGGAATGGCGATTGGTGCCGTCTCAGGTGCCGTGTCACAGCTTCTGCTGTCTCAGGTTCATATTGATACAGCCAATGCGGCCTACCCCTGGACCGTCGGCAGCCTGTCCGGCAGACCGGCGGAACAGGTGCCACTGACCGGCATCATCACAGCCGCAGGCCTGCTGTTGAGTATCGTGCTGACCCGCTATTTCCGGCTGATGACCTTTTCGGATGCCGTCATCACCACGCTGGGCCATACGCCAGGCCGGATACGGCTGATGGCGGTGCTCATTGCGGTCACACTGACCGGATTTGCCGTAGCGCTTGCCGGTCCTGTTGGCATGGTTGCACTGGCCGGGCCGGAAATAGCCCGTTCACTGGCCAGACACAAAGGTCTGCCGGTTGTCTCTGCCGCACTTTGCGGCGCAATTCTGATGGTCCTGGCCGATCTGGCCGGAAGAACCCTGCTTTCCCCGATTGAACTTCCCGTCGGTATCGTGACGGCAGTCACCGGCGGCCCTTACCTGATTTGGATCCTGATTCGTCAACCTCAGCGGAGCACTTTATGAATATGCTGCACTCCTCAGAACTTTCCACCCGGCATCTGCAACTGACTCACGGCACCCGTGCGATCGTGCATGACCTGAGCGTCAGTTTTCCGCAGGGAAAAGTCACCGCGATTGTCGGCCCGAACGGTTGTGGAAAATCGACCCTGCTGAACGGACTGGCCAGAGTACATCCTCCGGCAAGTGGGTCTGTGTATATCGACGGAAAAGATATTTATTCGATCCCCTCCGGTAAAGTGGCACTGAAGCTGGCCCTGTTGCCGCAGGAAACACTGGCACCGGATGGCATTACCGTACGGGAACTGGTTCGTTTTGGCCGCCATCCGCATCAGGGATTACTGCGGCAGTGGCACAGTGATGACAATACAGTCATCAGCCAGGCGCTTGCAGCAGCAAATCTGCAGGACTTATCCGATCGCCTGCTCGATACTCTGTCCGGCGGACAACGTCAGCGCGCCTGGATCGCTATGTGTATCGCCCAGGAAACGCCGTTACTGTTACTTGATGAACCGACCTCCGCACTGGACTTAGGACATCAGATTGAGGTGTTTGAGCTAATCCGTACACTGGCGGCACAGGGAAAAAGTATCGTGATGGTGGTACATGATATTGCTATGGCGGCCCGCTATGCCGACCATTTAATTGCGATGAAAGACGGGCGGATTATCGCCACGGGTAGTCCGGAGCAGGTCATTACCGGCCCGCTGCTGAAATCCCTTTACGGGATTGACTGTGAACTGCTCACCGATCCGGGCACCGGCACCCCGGTGCTGGTGAATATCCAGCGCAATCATTCCGCAGCCGGGCACGGGCTGTCTGATCAACCTGCAGCTTAATCTGTCGCTTCTGTTTAGTCTGTCGCTTCTGCAATGGTAAGCGGCTCCCTGCCGGGTTTTGCAAGCACAATCGCAGCAGAAGCCTGACGCATGTGCTGTAAAAATGCCTGAATCCGTCTTGGCAGCTGGCCGTAAGGATAAATCAGATACAACGGCAGACGCGGCAATGTCCAGCGCGGCAACACCCGGATTAAATCTCCGGGATGATGACGCTCTCTGCGGTGCACCATATAATCCGGCAGAATACCGATGCCATGCCCGGAAACAATCGCTTCCATCTGCATGCCGATCTGATCCGATAAAATCCGCGAACCGGGTAATTTGACGATTTGCGAGCCCTTCTGCGGATGAGACAGCTTGAGTTCGCCATCCGTGTGATACAGGCGGTGCAGATTCACCCACGGCTGATGTTCCAGGGCGGCAACATTGTCCGGTATCCCCAGCCGCCGCTGAAACCGCTCTGAAGCATACAGGCCACAGGACAGATAACCGGCCAGTTCCGCTTTCATCCCAAAATCGCTGACGGCTCCCAGCCAGATCATCACATCCGACTGACAATTTTGATCAAGCACCGATGCCGTATGCAGCTGAAAACTCACCTCCGGATGCTGCTCTGCAAAAGTCAGCATTTCTCCGGGAAACCATGAGCGGGCAAAGCTGGAATAAACGGTGACATCAATTTCACCACTGACCGAATCCTGCAAATGTTCCAGCACCTTGCGGCTCTGTCTGGCGGTTTCCAACAGCTTACGGGCAAAGGGATAAAAGGCTTTTCCGGCATCATTGGCCTGCATCTTATTTGAATGGCGTAACAGCAAAGGCTGCCCGAGCACACTCTCCAGATGAGACACCCGGCGGCTCAGTGTTGATTTCGACACACTCAGCCGTCTGGCGCTTTCCGTCAGGTTTTCTGTCTCCATCACCATGACAAAGCTTTGAATATCATTTAAATCATACATGCTTGTTTTTACTCACTCCGCACAGGTATTGCAGAAACTGCAACGGCATGTTGCAGGTAATTCACCGGAAAATGATGATAATAATAAACGTTATCATTTGCAATTATTTAGGCTGTGAATATGTTGAACCCTCGCTTTATGTCTGCACGCCACAAAACGGCGCTGCTGTTAACCTCACTGCTGGCCCTGACTGCCTGTGCTCCGGCAACCAGCTCATCACCGGCTTCAGCACCATTTTCAAAGCCATCTTCATCACCGGCAGCACTGGTGAAACAGGGGCTGGAAGCCGGAAAAAAATATCCGGGACTGGGTAATATCTGTGATCTGAAAAAGCCGCTGATCTTTGCCGGCCGGCACAAAAACAAGAAAAAACGTACCCTGACGGCCGCAGAGCGTCAGCGCCGCTCGGCGGCATCAGTCGCAGAACCGACACAGGTGTTTGACAACCTGTATTTTGTCGGCAACAAACGGGTTGCCAGCTGGGCGGTGAAAACCTCTGAAGGGTTGATTCTGATTGATGCGATGAACAATAACAGACAGGCCGAAAACATCATTGTCGCCGGGCTGAAAAAACTGGGGCTTGATCCCGCAGACGTCAAATATCTGATCGTGACGCATGCACATGGTGATCACTACGGCGGGCAGGACTATCTGGTGAAACACTTTCACACCCGCGTGGTGATGAGTGAAAGAGACTGGCTGATGCTGGAAAGGGCTGAAGAACTGATTGCCAACCCTCGCTGGGGGAAAGCACCTGCCCGCGATATTGCAGTCAGTGATGGCGATGTCCTGACACTGGGTGACACTCGTATCGGCCTGTATGTCACCCCCGGACACACCATGGGCACCCTCTCCCTGTTGATTCCGCTGAAAGACGGTAGCGACACTCACATGGCGGCATTATGGGGTGGCACCGGGCTGAACTTTGGCCCGGATGAAACCCGCATCCGCCTGTATGCGGATTCTGCCCGGCGCTTTCGTGACATCGCCAAAGAAAATTCTGTCGATGTATTTCTGTCAAATCATCCGCGACGAGACAACGCCCTGGAACGGATTGCCCGGCTGAAAACCCGTCAGGCCGGTGAACCCCATCCGTTTACCGACCCCGGCGCGCTGAAGGCATTTGACCTGCTGCATGACTGTAGTCTGGCGCAGGCTGAACAGCTTCATCTGCGACAAACCGCCGCAAAGAAAGCAACAAACTGATTTCCCGCCATCCCGGAGCCGGATGTTCCGGGATGCCGGTTATTTCACAAACGATTGATTTAAAACCTATCTGTTCCAAACGGGAGATGATTCAACTATGAACAAACCAAACGGGTTCCTGCTGTCTGCATCCGCTGCATTGATTACACACCCGGCCTTTGCTGAGGACCAAACGTTTGATACCGTTGTTGTCACCGCATCCGGTTATCAACAGGAAAGCATTGATGCTCCGGCCTCTGTCAGCGTTATTTCACGGGAAGACATTGAAAAAAGTGCTTTTCGCAATATCGGCGAGATCCTTCAGTCGGTTCCCGGCCTGACACTGACCGGCAGTGCAACCGGCAAGAATATCAGCGTCCGCGGCATGCCTTCAGATTACACCCTGATTCTGGTCGATGGCCGCCCGCAGGCTTCCCGTGAATCTCAACCCAGCGGGAGTGCCGGATTTGATCAGGAATGGCTGCCACCACTGGCAAATATTGAACGGATTGAAGTGATCCGTGGCCCGATGTCAACCCTGTATGGCTCCGAGGCCATGGGTGGCGTTATTAATATCATTACCCGCAAACATGGCGCTGCATGGCGGGCAAACCTGCGTCTGGAAGCCATCGTACCGCAGGCGGGTGAATCCGGACCAGGAACCAAAAGCACGCTGACTTTTTCCGGCCCGGTGATTGAAAACCGGCTGAGTCTGCAGTTGAGCGCCAGTTATTACCACCATCAGGAAGATGAGATTTCCCGCGGCTCACCGGAGAAAGACATTGACAGCTATCTCGGAAGAATCAGCTATACACCAACGGAGAATCATCAGTTTGATCTGGATTTCAGCCAGGTGACTCAGGTCCGGGAAACCACTCTGGGGCAATCCGCTGCCGGCAGTGCCAGAAGTAATACCAGAACCAACAACAATAAACAATCTATCGCGCTGACGCATCAGGGCCACTATGATTCAGTGAATGAAACCACGTATCTGCAATACGAAAAAACCACCAACAAAGGCCGGGATATCCGGATCAAAAATACGGTTCTCAACACCAGTTGGGTCATCCCGACAGATGCGCACATCACAACGGTTGGTGGCAATCTGACCACGGCCAGACTGACGGACAACACGACCAATGCCCTGTCTGATCTGAATCATATCTCAGATAACCGTTATGCACTGTTCGCTGAAGATGAGTGGTTCCTGAGCGATACGTTGTCTCTGGTCACCGGCCTGCGGGGTGACAAAAGTGATCAGTTTGATGAACATTTCAGCCCGCGGATCTATGGTATCTGGTCTGCGGCAGAAAACTGGACTCTGAAAGGTGGTGTGTCAACAGGTTACCGGGCACCTGAGCTGCGACAGATGACGCCGGAATGGGCTCAGGAAAGTGGCGGCGGACGCAACACTTATTATGTCTACGGTAATGCTGATTTAACGCCGGAAACCTCAGTAACCTCTGAAATCAGTGCGATTTATCATCCGGATAATCTGCAGGTGACGGTGACGGCATTTGACAACCAGTTCAAGGATAAAATTACCCGCGCCAGTTGTCCTGAAACCCTTTGTTCAGAAGCTGACTCTTACTATTACGTCAATATCGATAAAGCGCAGACGCGTGGTGCTGAAGTGTCGGCACGCTACACATTCAGTGACGCATTATCAGCTTCCCTGAGTTACAGCTATACGCGCTCAGAACAGAAATCCGGTGAAAACAGCGGCCAGCCACTGAGTCAGATTCCGCTACATCTGGCAGTACTTTCGACCCGCTGGTCGGTCAGTGATAACACACAGCTGTGGACCCGCTATGCTTATCATGGAAAGGAAAGTGAAGCGACCGGGCTGTCTTCCAACCGGGAAACTCAGGCACCATCCTATCAGCTGTTCGACATTGGTGTTGGTCATCACTTCGGAGAGGCCGTAAGTGTCAGCGTCGGTGTGAATAATTTGTTTAACCAGACCTTCACTTTTTCTGAATACGGATTTGTTGATTCCGGACGGGAGTTTTGGGCGGCACTTGATCTGACATTCTGAGACCTGCCAGCTATCAGCCACATAAAAAAACCCCCGCCCTCCGGCGGGGAACAACACCAAGAACAAAAAAACAGAACTTCCTCAGGGTCAGTCACGTAACCACACGATCAACAGGTTCAGCATGAACATCATTGAACAGCCTGACTCAGCAACGAAATCCGGCTTAATGTGCGGAACCCAACGGTCAGTCATGAACCCTGTACCAACGTCTAATCCGGTAAAGCAAGTTCATTTCATTGTGGGATATAAATGTCACAATCCGTGTGACATGTGTAGCATATTTGGGGTTTGTTTAAAAAACCGCCAGGCCTGAACCGGAACCGGCAGGTGGGTCATATGAGGCAGATAACTTAAGGCAGATACAGATCACTGAATGTTCTCGTCCAGAGTTCTCAGTTCCAGTGCTCTGGAAATATTCATTCTCATCGGACAATAAGAATACATCGGAGAACCAATATAAGCGCCTTTTAATTTACAATAGTTATTTCTGTTTTTCAGCCAGCCCTGCTGGGCAACTTCCAGCTTGTGTGCTTCCTCTTTGTCATACTTTTTCAGCTTGGTATAAGCAGACACATATCTGCGGTTAATTTCTTCTTTCGCTTTCTGCGATGCCCGTTCGGCGCACGTATAAACGACAGAATTATTAATCGGGCCTGAGTCTTTGATACATTGATCATACATCACATCATATTCTGATTTCGCCCACAGGCTTGCAGGGTAAGCCATGGCAAAAACAAGCCAAAGCATGCACAATCTTCGCATTTCTTCTTCTCCTTACCGGGACAGCTTCACACCGATAATACATTGTACGATATTTAATCAGAATTGTATATTTTTCGCACAGATCTCAGTTTTTATGATCAGTCATGCAAACTTTTTCATCCTGTTCTTTTCACGTAAAGCAAAGTGGTGCCCATCCCGATGAACAAACCGCCACTAATCCGGTTAAACCAGCGCAGATTCTGCGCATGCGATAATAGTCCGCCTGCCCTGCTGGCAAGAAAACCGTAAACGGATAACGATGTGAATGAAATCAGCATAAACATCAGAGTCATGATCAGAAACTGAGGCGTGACCGGCTGCTGTGTATCGATAAACTGCGGAAACAGCGCAACAAAAAACAGAATCGGTTTCGGGTTGGTTGCCGCCACCAGAAATCCTTCCCGGTAAAATGACAATAAACGCCGGTCAGTTTTGGAGACAGTCTCCGGTGCAGGCGGACTTTTCTTCCCCGGTGACCTCAACTGCTTCACCCCCAGATAGATTAAATATGCTGCACCCACCAGCTTAACCGTGGTAAACAGCAGGGATGACGCCAGCAGAATCGCACTCAGCCCGCTGATGGACAGCGTGGAAAGAAATAATAACCCGGTAATATTCCCCAGAGCCGAAGCCACAACCGTTTTCGTGCCGCTCATCGCCCCGTTATAAACCGCCAGAAACACGGCAGGCCCCGGACTGATGACATAAAAAAATGACACAAAAAAATAAATCCCTAATGTATGTAAATCCATGGCTTCCTCCCTGAAAACCCAATGTGCTGAAATCACTAACTACCGGGAAATGACTCCATTTACAATCAGCCTGTTATCCCGGCCAGGCGCTGATAATCAATCTCATTTTGCGGATGATAAACATTCATCCGCCCGGTTGCTTCACCGTAACCGTTGATCCAGATCTGTTTTTTGAACACCATCTCTCCCAGCCGGGCATGATGAAAGGTATAAAGCATCGATTCAGGACACTGCTGCACCGTATTTTTACCCCATGCCGCCGCAAAAACCGGCTGGGCGACAAAGCGGCTGACCAGCGTCTGCAACCGGTGATCATTAGGTCGCGATGCCATCGTATTGCGCATAAATCCCGCCTGACGGGTCACATGAGTCACTAAGTCCGCTTCACTGTCAATCTGTAAATACTGCTGCCACTGCAGGTTTGTCATCGTCAGCCAGATATAATTCCGCTCTTCCTGCGGCAGTGAATTTACATCCAGCCCGCACAAGTGGCTGAAACTCTCATTGGTATTGATAATGTCAAAATAATCATTAATCAGCATCGCCGGTAATGGGTTGATCAGCTTCAGCAAACGCTCAGTTTCTTCCGATGTCCGGGAACAGGGTGCTTTGATATTGATCTGCTTGCGGGAAGCCAGGGTATGAAGATAATTTTGCTCAGACGGATTCAGCTGCAGAGCTTCCCCCAGTGCAGATAACACACCGGGCGAAATCCCTTCCGCTTTGCCCCGTTCAATCTTGCTGTACCAGACTGAACTGATACCCGCCAGAGACGCAACATCTTCCCGCCGTAATCCGGGCGTCCGGCTGCGGGCCGGTTTCGGCAGCCCCATCATTTCCGGCGACAGGCTTTCACGCTTGCGCCGGAGAAAATCACCAATTAACTGCAAATTGTCATCCATCACTTTTCCTCTCAAACTGTGATCGACATCATAGCCTGATACAAATTATACGAGTCTGAGTGCTTTCTTGTACGACTCTGATTAAACCGCATAATACCAGACATTGATTGCTTTGAAATCACATCTGAGGTTATTTATGACGGCTCAAAATCAATCACTGTCATCCTTTGCGCTTTTACTTCTGGTCGCAGGACAGTTATTACCGCAAATCGATTTTTCGATTGTCAATGTCGCACTGGATGTTATGGGGAATTCACTCCACACCCACGAATCCGGCCTGGTGCTGATCGTCGCACTGTATGCCCTGAGCTTTGCCACATTCATTGCCACCGGCGCCCGGCTGGGTGACCGCTACGGAAGAAAGAAGATATTCATGCTCGGGATTATCGGCTTCGGAATAACGTCTGCCATTTGCGGATTCGCCACCTCCATCACCACCATGCTGGCCGGACGGCTGTTACAGGGTGTGTTCGGCGCACTGATGATGCCGCAGATTCTCGCGACCATTCATGCCACCCTCACCGGTGAACGCCATAGCCGTGCCGTGGGTATTTATACTGCGGTAGCCGGGCTATCGGTCGCATTCGGGCAGATGCTCGGCGGCTGGCTCGTCACCGCGGATATCGCCGGATTAGGCTGGCGGCTGGCATTCTTTATTAATATTCCTGTTTGCCTGCTGATTCTCGGGTTCGGTTCGCGGATGATTCCGGAAACCAAAGCCGGACACATGCCGAAAATGGATGTATCCGGCAGCGCGCTGTTTGCTTTAACTTTACTTTGTCTGCTGGTTCCGGTGGCAATGGGGCAACACTGGCCATATTTATGGCTGTTATCAGCCGGCCTGATTCCGGCAGGTTATGCGCTGTGGAAAACGGAAGCCCGCAAAGAAGCGGCGAACGCGCAGCCTTTACTGCCACCCTCTCTGTTTAAAACGCCTCTGCTGCTGACCGGGTTAACCGGGGAGATTGCGGTGACTTTCACCTACTCCGGTTTTATCTTTATTACTGCGTTCTGCCTGCAAAGCCAGATCCATTTCAGCCCGCTGCAATCCGGTAATACGTTTCTTTCTCTGGGTCTGAGCTTTTTCGCTGGTTCTCTGCTCAGTAAACCGCTGAGTCAGCGGGTCGGCCACTATGCCAATTTTACGGCAGGTTGCATCATGACTTTCAGCGGTTTTATCCTGACCATCGGCCTGTTCCGGACGATTGGCCTGCACCTTCAGGAATACGATTTTCTGCTGGCGACGGCGCTGGTTGGTTTCGGTAATGCCCTGATGATTACGGCCGCATTCCGCATCGCCCTGACCCATGTGAAACAGCAGCATGCCGGAGAGACCAGCAGTATTATCGTCACCCTTCAGCAAGGTTGTTTCGCCCTGGGCACTGCCGCTGTCGGCGCACTATATTCCGCCACACTCAGTCACGGCTATCAGGTGGCCATCACAACAGCAATCGGGGGGTTATGTTTGTTATTACTCTTCATCGGGGGGGTCATTTTTGCCCGACGGCCACGGAAAGCACAACCGCTCACCAGTACCGTCACGGAGATTGTGACTGACTGAAACCAGCAGCAAATCCACTGATACCCAGACAACCTGTTCATTACAACCCATGAATATCCGGCTCTTCAGAGGATGCGCCGGATATTCACCTGTTCTGAGCAACGCCCGCTCAATAGTGACTGACCATGTTCTCACCCGGCATATTCAGATTCAGAAATATACCCCAATAATATGTAGTAAAACACATAGTGATGATTTAAAGTACATCGTTCATTAACAGTTTTATTGATGACCTGTCATTTGCTTCATCACAAAGTCAGGAGAGATTTCTCCCCAAATGGCCCATCTCTGCCTGTAAAAATTATCTATCGGTTCAAAACAAGGAATGTTTGTGTTCAATCAATTATATCGTGCTGTTTCAATTTACCGGGGCTTACCCAAAGATATTTATTTCCTTGCCTTTGCCAGATTCATTGTCGGTATGGGCAGCTTCATTTTCCTGTTTCTGATGCTGTTACTGACTGAAAAACTCGGCTACTCCACCACAGCCGCAGGCTCTCTGGCCACGGGGCTGACAGGCATCATCCTGGCCGGTAACTTTGTGGGCGGTAAGCTCTCAGATAACTTTGGTCATAAACGGGTTCTGGTCGCAGGCGAGCTGGCAGGTTCGGTGATTTTAATCGCCTGTGGTTTTTGCAGCGACGCACCGGTTCTGGTGCCGGTCTTATTGTTTATCACGTTCTTTTTATTCGGGATTGCTTTCCCCGCCAGCAATGCACTGGTCGCCGATTTATCAACGCCCAAAAACCGGGACGCCATGTTGTCACTCAGCTATCTGGCTTTCAACCTGGGCTCTGCCATCGGGCCCTTAATTGCCGGATATCTGTTCTGGAATTATACCCGCTGGATCTTCTTCGCAAACGGATTTGCTGTGTTGACCGGAATTTTGGTGATCATGTTTTTTATCCGTGCCACCCCGGTTGCCGACGATAAAACCGGGGATGAACAGGATGAAATCAATACGCTTGAGAAGCCGGTCTCCGGCTCTGTCTGGTCTGTACTGAAAGACAGACCCCGCCTGGTTGTATTTGCGCTGCTGAGCGGTTTGCTGTGGTTCGCTCAAAACCAGATGACCGTCGCCAACCCGCTTTATCTGAACCACCTGTTCGGCAAAGACGGGCCAGTCATTCTGGGCCATCTGATGGCTTATGCCTGTGTGATCGTCGTGGTCGGCACACCACTTCTGATTAAGCTGACCCGGTTTTATACAGAATCACTGAACCTTGCCGGAGCCGGGTTATTATTCGCACTGGGCTATGGTCTGATTGTGTGGCAACCCACTGTCCCGGCACACTATCTGTCATGGCTTTTATTAGCGGCCGGTGAAATTTTACTGGTGACCAAAGAAGCGGTTTACCTCGCTAATCAGTCTCCGGCCAGCCACAGGGGACGTATTCAGGGAACGCTCGTCACTTTGCAGGGCATATTACGCATGCCGGGATTTATATTGATCGGCTGGATGATTGATCACTACAGCTACCAGCTGATGTGGCAAATGCTGATATCTGTCTGCCTGGTCAGCGCTGCCGGACTATGGATACTGGATCGCCAGCAAAGTAAAAAACAGCTGGCGGCAGAGCTGGCTTGTTAGAGCACGTTTGTTAGAGCATGTATGTTAAAGCATATTTGTTAAAAAAGTGTCTGCAAACCATGGTTCCTGTCACCAAAGTGAAAACACTGCCAGAGATAAAATAATGAAAACATTCACATTTAAAAACGATGTCGATTTAGCACTCGAACATATTTCAATTTCATGCGACCGGATCAATCTGGTATCCCTCTCTGAAGCATATTTGAATGATATATACCGTGAATTTACATCGGAAATCACAACATATATGACACCTGAACCGGCCAGTCATATAGACGAAACGAAAACATTCATCACGGCTTCAATCGCCAATATGCAGCAAAAACAGGAGCTCGTGGTTGCCATTACCACGCCAGATGGTAAATTTTTAGGGTGTGCTGGTTTCCACGGTCGCGGGAATTGCCGGACGCCAGAGCTGGGGATATGGCTAAAGAAAAGTGCGCACGGGAAAAAATACGGACAGGAAGCTATCCGCCATTTGATGAACTGGGCCAAAGACAATATTGATTTTGACTATGCGATTTATCCGGTGGACAGAGCAAACATCGCCAGCCGTAAAATTCCTGAGTCTCTGGGCGGCGTTTTATGGAAAGAAAACGAATTGAAAACCGCTTCAGGCAAAATACTCGACGAAGTGATTTACAAAGTCCCGGTGTAACCCCTGGTTAAGGTTTTATTATTCCCCATTGCGTTAAATCACTCTCTGATCCGGAGGGAATACGTCACACCGGCCAATAAACAGCAGCCCGGCAATCATCATGATGGGCTGCTGATTTGTCAGACTTTCGTTTCCTCAACCGGGCTGGTATTCGCTTCAATATTCAGCACATACAATCGAAAACAGATAATGGGCACAAATACCGCCACACATAATCCAATCAGTTTGGACACCATCACCGCACCGAATTCCAGTGCCAATGACATATTACCGATATAACCTAACGGAAGATCAATTAAAATCTGACACCCACCCGCCAGAGCAGTAATCAGCATCAGTTTTGATGTCACAGAGCGGGTTTGCGCCCAGCTAAGGCTTAAAGATTTCACCGGCTTTACCCCACACAGCACAGATTCAAATTGTGCAAAACTATAGCGTGCAGCAAAAAACAATCCGGGAATAATCAGAGCAATAATCCCAATCAAAACAGCAATTCCATAGATTAAATAGACAATGGACAATCGATACCATTCAGACAAAGAGACAGAGAGATCGAACGCCTGACCTGCAACAACCGAAGCCATCAGTTTAATCAGACGCACCATCACATAAGTGTACATCCCACCGGATATAAACAGATACAAAACGTGGATCCACTGATATTCGGGCCACTGCCCTAACGCCCCCATAAAAGGCTCAATAACAGAGACAATCAAAATATAAGGGCCGGCAATATTGAAAATTGCACCGAAGTTAGACCGGGCAAAATAGAGACCTTCTGAGATTAATTTGTTCATTACAACTAACTGGTAAATATTAAAGTGATAATGATACCAGTTTTAAGATGTTTGGCGATCAGCCAGTCTCTGAAATCCTGCGGAAGTCCGTCAATGGGGTGACCAACAGGCGATAACCGGCCAGAATAACGAATACCTTCACTGATCATTTTCCCTGTCTTTTCTGGTTTCCTGCCACTGATTAATTTTCTGCAAGACAAACTCCACCGTGGCATCCGCCTGTAATTCCGGATTTCGTTCAGTAATTAAATCGTTTAACCATGTCAGGGCATCGACACAGCAACCGGTAATGTCCGTCAGTTTAGCCAGCGCTTTCACCGTTTCTGTACCAGCCAGCTCGGTTCCAACTTCATCAACCAGGGCCTGGAGTTCTTCTTTCTGATTCTTCCAGTACAGGGTCACTTTCAGCCGTTTGGGTAAAGCCCCAATACCGGCATCAGCAAGGATCACCGGAATCACCCGCTGGACAAAATCATCCCGCTGTCGCTGACTAAAGCCGTAAATCATCGCCAGTTCATGCATACAGTCAACGGACCGGAGTGATTTCTCACTCACCAGCAACACGATAAAATCCCCCCGCCCGATTTGCCGCTCAAAGGCTTCAATACTATCCCCGGTGTTCATCACATTCCGATCCCGGCACAGATTCAGCCGGTGCGCTTGCAGCTTCTGATAGATTTGATCGCAAACCACCTGCCGTTGATCCGTTTCATCGCCCCATGCGTAGGAGAAATACACATTGGGCAAGGCGTCGGGCGCCGCCTGCGCTCTTCCGATAACACTGAATGGAGGTTGATTGTTCTGCTCACACATGCTGCTTTCCTCTTGTTTTTCGCCACCTTTCACCCAGCGAACTTCCGGTTGCTGGCCTAAGTAACTGTTCTGTGTCACTGATGTAACTAAATGCTGTGCTAAATCCAGCCCAGACGCACCGGCAATCCGGATATCAATATGGCCCGGCTGGGTAAAAGGGTCTTGCTCTTGTGCCGCCGGAGACGCTTCATCCAGAGTACACTCAAACTGCACTTTCACCCGGTGCTGACTATCATAAAAACAGCAGCCATAACGCCAGTAATTTGCTTTCGCCCCGGCTTTTTCACCAATCTGACTCAGCAGGTAGCGCATCGTTGCATCGTGTAAAAACCGGTATTCCAGCCGGACATGAATCGCCATTTCTGCCTGCTGCCAGATTTGTTCCACCAGCGGCAATGATTTGTCCGGCAGCGCATCCGGAGCGATATAGTGCGTGTCATCGATTTTAAAACAGGCCCCGCACTGGACCATCATCTCCACAAACAGCTGTTGATCGTGTTCAGCGACTTCCTGCTGCCAGAGTAAATGGGTCAAAGTATCCCGGTGAAAACAGCCGCCCTGATCTTTCAGCACCGGCAGCACATTCCGACGCTCCAGCAGCAGGTACACCCCTTGCAGCGCCCACGCCTGATCGAGAATCAACTGATCATCAAAATGACCTTTGCGGTAAAACACCCTGCCCGACTGGTGCAGATATGCCGCCAGAGTGTCCGGTGCCGTGACCTGATGAGTTTGGCATAAAGTGACAAACTCCGGATAACTGAGCTGCCTGATCTGCTGCTGTTGCCGGGTCATTATCTCCGCTTCCACTTCAAACCACGGGTTGGGCAGCCACACGTCCCCGTTCCGTTCCAGCTGTAAGCGGATGGCCCGTTTCAGGTGCGGTGTCAAAACATCGAATCCATCGGACGTTTTAGCGCTGAAAGCCAGCTGCTTTAAGGTCTGAAATGGTTGCGGATGGGGAACCGGAGCCGGTTGTTCACTCTCAAGGCTATCACACTGGCTCTGGCACACCAGAATATTGGCGGTTGCTCCGGCCAGTGATTTTAAATACGCCAGCCAGTAGCTGAGGGGGCGGTTACGCATTTCCAGCTGTTCACACCTGACCCGATCATGATTTTCAAAATCCGGATGCCACAGCAGCAGATACACCGCCCGCTGATCAATAAACAAGCTGTGCGTGCCCAGATAGACATCCTGCCCGCCGAAATCCCAGCAGTGAATCTGCACCTTTGCATCACTCCAGTGAAAATCATGAATATGAATGCCATGGGTACTGGGAACCGTTTCATCATAACCTTCGCCGCGTAACCGCCTTGCCAGTTGAGTCTTGCCGATTCTGCCATTACCCAGCAACATCAGTTTGACCGTATTCGGTGTGCGGTAGCCATGTTGTTTTATGTCGTGATACCAGTCTTCAACCGCTTTCTGATTAAAAGGAGAAGTTAATTCGGCTGGAACATGTTCGACAGGTAAACTGCCAGTGATATTAAGCCGGGGTCGTTCGAGAAGAAGCACCTGCGCCGCAGACCAGGAAAGTTTTTCACCATTGCGCTGAGAAACTCTCAATTGATTTAACTGAGTGAGTGATATCAGATCAGATACATTGCTCAGACCATCCCACCCGCTGAAATCCAGCGACTGTAACTGCGAACAACCTGCCAAACCCGACAAACTTTCTAAAACCCGGCAATGGCTTAAGTTCAGGTGGGTTAACTGTGATGCCAGTTCACTGATTTCCTCCGGTAACTGCCTCAGCCTTAACCGGCTTAAGTCCAGTTCGGTCTGGCCGGTGTCCAGTGCATGACGGATTAAACGGCGGGCTTCCTGATGGGCGGCGGGGTGCTGAAATCCTGACATAACGGTCCTTCTGATCAGTGCTAAGGGCTTAGGGGTTGATACTATTCTGATTGCTTTGCGCTTTTCTGTATATCGGAGGATTCACAGAATGTAAAGGCGGGCGGCGCAAAAGAGACTATGCCATAGGAAAACGGTCTGCCCGTTATCTCTGCCACTAAACAGCCCGACCAGATTGACGGGCTGTTTCTATTCAGCTGTTTTTATCCGGCAGATCTATTTCACCAGAGAAGCATTCACTTTAGAACACAGTACAGCACTGATGTGGGCATCCCCGGCATTGTCAAATTCAAAACCGGTGATGTCATAGCCGGTTTCACAACCCATTCTTTTTTCAGCCAGCGGAACCCACTGGAAATCGTTATCATCAACACGGTATTGATAGGTATATGTCGCACCACTGCCAAGGGAGATAACCGTTTTTTTCAACGCACTGCATCTGAATTTCTGCACCCTTTGATCTGTTTTGTCGACATAATAAAGACCCGAGACCAGCTGATGAGCACCACACTGATAAGAAGCCGTTCCCTGTTTGTTCATCACAACCGTCTTGCCGGTGGACTGAAACCGGACAGGACTGTCCGAAACGTAAGCAAATTCTCTGAGGCTGAGATCTGTCACACCTTTCAGACTGACTTTGGTCAGCGGCCCGGCAGCTTTATGCCATCGCGTTGTTTTCCCGTACATTTGTACCCATTTTTCAGTGAAAGTGGATTGGGATGTGTCGCTGTCCGCAGCGCAGGAGAAAGCAGAAAGCGTGAATAAGGCAGTCACAAACGTAAGCATTGAGGTTTTAGTCATCACAATTTTCCTGTATTAAACAATAAAAAATCAATATGACTATATGCGCATAGTATTATTTTGTGAATGATGCTTCATCACATAACTCATCCCGCACCACCATCAGCGCATACCCAAGCAGGTTCAATCCTTTCCATTTGGCCGGAATCGGTGCCAGTTCGTGGTCAGCAGCCAGGCCAATCCCCCAGATTTTATCCACCGGACTGGCTTCAACCAGAATCCGCTTCCCGGTTCCGAGCAGAAATGCCTTCAGTTCCGGGTTTTGACTGAACTTCAGCCGGTTGGCACTGACCACAATCTCAAACCGTTTTTCATTCCAGATCGCCTCATCAAAACCGGTCACTTTGCGGCCCAGTTGTTTGGCTTCATTCGGGTGAGCGCTGGCAAGAATCTGCTGACCAATTTCCGGACAACCGAACAGCATCGCTTTGTGGTACATCATATAATGTTCAGCCGTTTTAAACTGCATACCATCGTCTTCAAACGGCGCACCATACCACTGACTGAAGCAGGAGTGAGAAATTCCGGATTTCGCTTTCTGATGTCCCCAGAAAAACACAAATTTGGGGTGGCCGCCTTTGGCGATCCATGCTTTTAATGCGTCATTACTTTGAATTGTCATACATTTACCTTTCATACTGCCTGGCTGGAATTGGCGGGCCGTGGCCCTTTGCTTTCCATCCCTGATAACTTGCGGTAAAGTAAAGCGTTTCATCCATGAGCACAAGTGACAAATCTCAGTGACTACGGACAATGCACCGAAACGCCGTCGCGGGCGGCCACCGAAAACCGGCCGTGAATTTACCGATACCAGAGCACAGCTGATCCGCAGCGGACTGGAACTCATCACCGAGTATGGTTTTATTGCGGCCGGCGTCGAGCCGATTGTCAAAAACGTGCAGGTGCCGAAAGGCTCTTTCTATCACTATTTCAAAAGCAAAGAAGATTTTGGGCAGCAGGTTTTAGCCGCCTACGGCAGTTATTTTGCCCACAAGCTGGACAAACATCTGCTCGATGAACGTCTGTCGCCATTAAAGCGGATTGACAGCTTTGTGGAAAATGCCAAACAGGGAATCACGCAGTATCAGTTTAAGCGCGGCTGTCTGGTGGGAAATATGATGCAGGAAGTCCCGCAATTATCCGAAGCCCTCTCCGCTCAGCTGCGGGAAATTATCACCGACTGGCAGCAACGTATCAGTGATTGCCTTGAGCTGGCAAAAACCTGCGGGGAAATTCCGCCGGGCGCAGATACCGACAGTTTAGCGTCTGTGTTCTGGTCCGGCTGGGAAGGTGCCGTGATGCGGGCGAAGCTGTTTCAGTCCGTCGAACCACTGGATGAATTCTGGCGTTATTACCGCCACCATCTGGATCAACTTGCCTGACTGAGGAACACCATTCACCATGACATCATGTGATCACGATTTCGATACCCCGATAGACCGCCAATTCACCGACAGTATCAAATGGGCAAAATATCAGGGCCGGGATATCATTCCGCTCTGGGTTGCAGATATGGATTTTCCGTCGCCACCGGCAGTCAAAGAAGCCATCCGGCAGCGGGCACAACATCCGGTATACGGTTATTGTCAGCCATCCGCAAAGCTGAAGCCCTTATGTTGTGAATGGCTGGCAAACAAATATGACTGGCAGGTCACTGAGGAGGCGCTGATTTTCACGCCGGGCCTGGTTCCGGCCATCAATATCGGCTGTGAAGCCTTCACCCGCCCGGATGAGAAGGTTATCCTGCAAACGCCTGTTTATCCGAAAATTACCGCCGCACCACAACGTTTTGGCCGGGATGCCATCACCCTGCCGGTCAAAAGAATCCGGGGCCGCTGGCAGATGGATTTTGCAGCGCTGGATGAACAGCTGGATCAAAAAGCAAAGTTACTGATTCTGTGCAGCCCGCATAATCCGACCGGTACGGTGTTTACCCGTCAGGAGTTAACCACACTCGCGCAGAGGGTTGAAGGTCATGACCTGATCGTCATTTCCGATGAAATTCACAGTGATTTAATTCTGGAACCGAATGTCAGCCACACACCTTTCGCCACCATTTCCGAAGCGATGAAACAAAGGATAGTAACCTTAACCGGACCGGGAAAAGCCTTCAATCTGGCCGGGCTCAGCTGCGGCGTTGCCGTCATTGAAAACCCGGTGCTGCGGCAACAATTTCAGGCAGCTCAGCAAGGTGTGATGTCGGGCGTCAACATTTTCGGTTTCGCGGCGGTTGAAGCTGCGTATCAACATGGTCAACCCTGGCTCACCGCACTGCTGGATTACCTGCGGGGCAACCGGGATTATCTGATGCAGCAATGTCGTGAACTGCCGGGCGTGGTGATGCATGCCCCTGAAGCAACCTACCTTGCATGGATTGACATTTCCGCCCTTGGGCTGACAGATGCGGTACAATATTTTGAGTCTTACGGCATAGGCGTCAGCGGCGGTGAACCATTTGGCAACCCCGGTTTTATCCGGCTGAATTTTGGTTGCAGCCGTTCACTGCTGGAAACCGCAGCCGCCAGACTGACGGAGGCAGTGCATGCGGCTTATGCCGCTGCGCGGGGGTGAGTTTCAGGTCTCATTTGCTTCTGATTTCAGAAGTATTTGGCTTTTGTGGGTTGTTTGGTGCGCTGGTGAATATTGCGGATTCAAGCGGCTTGTGGTGCCCGCTCTCCCTTCACTCTTTCTTCTGATTTCAGAAGTATTTGGCTTTTGTGAGTTGTTTGGTGCGCTGGTGAGTTTTGTGGATTCAAGTGGCTTCTGGTGCCCGCGCCCCGGTCACTCTTTTTGCGCGGACAAAAAAGAGTGACGAGAAAAAGGCCGCCCCGATATCGCTTTGATTCTGATGCAGGTTAAGTTCATCATCTGTGAACCGGGGTACGGTTCGATTCGCATCCTGCTCAACGAACCTTGAAATTCATGCATGAATTTCAACGCCCTCTGATTTGAAGAATGCATCAGAAAGCGATAAGGGGAAATAAAAACACAAAATCGATCACCCACCCAAACTGAGGCTATCCAATATCCTGCGGATAAAAACCCCGGATGGGTTTTTAAGGAATTTTGAGCAGGACGCGAATAAATCCGTGCCGCATTGCATGTACCAGAGCCGGATAAAAAAGGATTTTTGGATACTTTTCATCCATTGAAAAGTATCTGGGGCGCACCAAACCAAAAGCTTCAAATCAAACAACAATTAAAACCGATTTACATCCACCACAACCCGGCCTTTTACTTTCCCGTCCAATAATTGCTGTGCGGTTTCAATGACATCATTCATGCCAATCAGCATACTGATATTATCCAGCATGATACGATCTGTCAGCCGGGCGATATTTTCCCATGCAGTCTGACGAAGCGGCATCGGACACATGACACTATCAATACCAGTCAGTGTGACACCACGTAAAATAAACGGCGCCACCGAGGCTGGCAGATCCATCCCCTGTGCCAGCCCGCAAGCGGCAACAACACCACCATAAATGGTGGACGCACAGACATTGGCCAGAGTGTGACTTCCCACGGTATCAATCGCAGCAGCCCACAATTCCTTCCCCAAAGGACGTCCCGGTTCAGATAATGTCTGACGATCAACAATTTCCTGTGCTCCCAGTTTTTGCAGGCGCTCCGCTTCCTCTGTCCGACCGGTGGAAGCCACGACGTGATAGCCCAGCTTCGCCAGAAATGCGATGGCAAAGCTGCCGACACCACCGTTTGCTCCGGTCACCAGTACCGGGCCGGAACCGGGGGTAATTCCGTATTTTTCCAGAGCCATCACACACAGCATCGCCGTATAGCCAGCGGTTCCGACCGCCATCACATCATATGCGCTCATATTTTCAGGTACCGGCAGCAACCACTTACCGGGAACAGTGGCTTTTTGCGCCAGCCCGCCCCAGTATTTTTCACCCAGTCCCCAGCCGTTAATCAAAACCCGTTGTCCCGGCTGAAAATCAGGGTGCTGCCCTGACTCAACCACACCTGAAAAATCAATCCCCGGCACCATAGGAAAACGACGCACCACCGGAGATGCACCGGTAATTGCCAGACCATCTTTATAGTTTAAGGTAGAATATTCCACGTCGATGGTCACTTCACCTGCCGGCAAATCGCTGTCCTGCAATTCTGTCAGCCGGCACTGATATTGATCTTCTGCTTTATCGATATAAATCGCTTTAAACGTCATGTTCCTGTCTCCGGATCAACTTGTTGATCTGTTCATTATTTCATCTGGGAAACGATTATAGACCGATCGTCTATAAAAGAATACAAAAACCTGAATGTGACATACCATGCCACTCCGGATGGAACCTGTTCATCCCCGATTAAACACGGATGCTTCTGATGAGGAATCTACCCCGGCAACCTGAAGATGCAGCTTTCAGTGAGATTTGAAAAGCAGAGACATTCCTGCATTCCCTTTCCTTGAACTGTACCTTTCGGCTACACGCTGAATCATGCATCTTCAGGTTGCCTGGGTATATATTCATTCATCGTAATAATAATTAATTAAAACCTAATATTTATATTTTTTCGTTTTATTTTCATAAAAATTCAAATTGATTTATTGCATAACAAACCAATCGATTAAAATATATCTTATAACCTGCGAAATTTATCAGGAAAAATTGAAATCATTACAATAATATGTAATTTTTCCTGTTCAAATTCATATTTAAACGAACTATACATATTGAATAAATATATATAAAAAATAGAAGTATCTTTAAATAAACCAGTCAATTAGCGTTTAAAAAAACTGTCATATTCATGTTGAATTTTCAAATAAAAGGACTAGTATGCATTCCTACTATTCATCTAACACATCAATAGCTTAGACAACAATCACACAAAACATCAGATGTATCAGTATAAATTAAAACTAATAAAACCATGAATATAATAAAAACAACAATATCATTTACATATTTTTCTGAAAAAAACATTACCTTTAAAATGTCAGTCTCAGTCTGTTAAAAAGAACTGAATAAATAAAACCCTTTCAATGAAACTATTAAGCTCAGGAAAAGTTGGAATAAAGATCAATATTTTTAACTATAAAGGCAATTTATTTCATCCCAACTTGAAAATTAAAACGCACACATTCTGCTATTGATAAGCAGGATGTTTTTAATTATGAGATTATCAGCATGGCTAGTTACTTAAATATAGAAAGACAAAAATTACTGGAGCTTATCAGCTTCGATAAAAAGATTACCAGGGCGAAAGGGCTTTACCTGTTTACAGACACCGGGGATAAATATCTGGATTTTATATCTCAGTTCGGTGCCGTACCTTTTGGACATAATCCGGACTTTCTCTGGCAGGTACTGACTGCACAGCAGGCTGCCGATCCCGGAGTCATGATCCAGCCTTTCTTTTCAGAAGGTGCGCAACAACTCTCACGGGCACTGGTTGAGGCAGCCCCCGGTGACATGAAGTATGTGACTTTTAGCTGCACCGGCGCAGAAGCTGTTGAAAGTGCGATAAAAATGGCGAAAGCCAAAACCGGCCGGGACATCATTGTTTCAGCCACAAACAGTTTTCACGGCAAAACGATGGGCGCAGTTCTGGCGACCGGAAATGAGCATTATCGTCTGCCTTTTTATCCGCCATCAGAAAGCTTTCTGCATGTCCCGTTTAATGATGCTCAGGCATTAGAAGATATACTCAGCACCAGACCGGCTGCTGCATTTATTGTTGAGCCGGTACAGGGAGAAGGCGGCATGGTGACACCAGCGCCCGGTTACCTGAAAACCTGCGAACAATTGTGTAAAAAATACGGTACATTGCTGATTGTTGACGAAGTGCAGACCGGCCTTGGCCGGACCGGCAAACTTTTTGCCTGCGAACACGATGACGTAGAACCGGATATACTGCTGATCGCCAAAACCCTGAGTGGCGGCCTGATTCCCATCAGTGCCTGTATTGCCGGTAAAAAAGCCTGGACTACTGAATTCGGTCAGCTTCACACCTCCACATTTGCCAATAATCACCTGGCCACCACAATTGGCTGTGCAGTGATGAAAAAGCTGACGGAAGAGCCGGAAATCATCGCCGGTGTTGCCCGTGTGGGTGCTTATCTTCAGGCCCGCCTCCGGGAGCTGGTGGACAGATTTCCGGTCGCTTTCAAAACCTGTGATGGCATGGGACTGATGCAGGGCCTGACACTGCAACCCTGGCATGATGAAGAATCTTATCTGTGCCCGACGGTTTCCGGTCAGGGTATCATCGTGCCGCTGGTCTGTGCATACCTGCTCAACCGCCACAATATTTGTACCCTGCCGACGATGAACTCGCACAATGTGTTGCGTCTTCAGCCCTGCTATCTGGCTACAGAGGCAGAAATCGATCAGTTGATTCATGCGCTGGAAAAGGCCGGTGAACTGATCACTCAGGGGAAATTCTCAGCGTTGATCCGGGCAGCAGCCGGCATCGGCGAAGAACGTCCGGGGGTTCCGGACCGTCCGTATAAAAATCCGCCAATTGTACCTCAGGGAGAAAAACTGGGAACTTTCTGTTTCTTTGTTCATCCGGTTACCGACATGCATACCATTGACTGTATGCCCGGTGGTCAGCAGGCCTACACAGCAGATGAAATTGAAAAAATTCAGTACTGGCTGGGAAAAGCAAAAGCTTTCTACGGCGGAGCCTCCCCGGCCTATTACATGCCATGTATCCCCTCAAAGAATGGTGGCTATGTTGACGGCTGGCTGATCAGCAGCCTGCTCACACCCAAAGACATGATGCGTTTGCCGAAAGAGAAAAAAGAGCAACTCATCCACTCCTATGTGGGGATCGCACAGGAAAACGGTGCCGATATGATTGGTCTGGGCGCATTTACTTCTGTGATTACCCGCAGCGGAACAACCGTGGCAGACTGCGGCACACCCGTTACAACCGGTAATGCCTTTACCGCGTTAACCAGCACTGACAGTATCCGCACAATCTGTCGGGCCCGATCAGAAAAGATGTCACTGAAAACCCTGGGTATCGTCGGTGTATCCGGCTCCGTCGGCCGGTTGTGTTTACTCGATATCGGTGCGGAGTTCCGGCAACTGTACCTGATTGGCAACCCGCGCAATAAAGACAATGTGGACAAACAGGAAGTTGTGGCCGGTGAATTCCTGTACAAACTCTTCTCCGGTGTGCTGAGTGAATCCATGACACCATTGTGGAAAACACTGACAGATGCCGGTGCCGAAGCTGTGATTCAGGCGCATGTGAACCAGCTGCCGGATGAAGACTACCCGGCGGAAACCTACCGGGCAATGTTCCGGGCAGTCAAACAACAATATCTTGAGACCTATGGGCGAACCGAAGGCTTCCCGCTGTTGCTCAGTAACGATATTGAACATGCCCTGCCAGTCTGTGATGTCATCGTTACTGCCACCAGCAACGGCGAATCCTTTATCCGCCCGGATGTACTTTCACCCGGAGCCATAGTTTGTGATGTGGCACGCCCTTCCGACCTGCTGCAGGAAGTGAAGCAAAACCGGGATGATATTACTGCCTACGACGGCGGACTGGTCCGTCTGCCGGCGAATTTACGCTTTGGCGGCCCGAATATCGCTGAACTGGATACTGGTGTCACCCTCGCCTGTCTGGCAGAAACCGTCATTCTGACCATGTCTCAGGCCAGAAAAAATTACAGCATCGGTGGTATTTCTTCGATTGAAGAAGCCAGAGAAGTGTTTCAGCTGGCATTAAAACACGGATTCTGCACCCACCTGAGTGAACGGGATATTCATGGCCCGGCGGCAGATAAGTCTCAGACATCCACGACACCAAAACACACCGCTGCACAAGTGGCATACACCGGCTAAACGAGGAAACCAGCTATGTCTCATGCAATTACTGATTTTACGATGGTCGTCGGCCAAACCAGTGAAATCCCCGGAGAAACCGAAAACTACGCCGGACTGCTACGCCGGATCCTTGGCGGTAAAGGCGCTTCCCTGTGGGAATTGTCTAACAAAATGAAGATGCCGGTCCCGGCTTTTTGCTGTATCACCGCCTGCGCATTTACCGAAACACTACGCTATAACCAGCTTGATTCACTGGTTCAGTGGCTGATGCACCCAGACCAGCCACTGCCTGCCAGCGAAGCCCGGATCCGTGACCTGATTATGGCCTGTCGCATCCCGAAAGGTATCGCGGCGGACCTGACTACCTTTACCGGACGATATCCGGAAGAAAGATTTGCCGTCCGAAGCAGCGGAACGGTTGAAGATGGTGCCGAAACCTCGTTTGCCGGATTGTTTGAATCCGTGCTCAACGTCCAGAAAACCGAAGATATTCTTCAGGCTGTAAAAACCTGCTGGTGCTCTCTGTTCAATGAACGGGTTCAAACTTATATGACCCGGCAACATACCGCCGTGCCACTGGGCATGGCCGTGGTGATTCAGCAATTAATCCCGGCAGAAAAAAGTGGTGTGATGTTTACAGTTGATCCGGTGCATGGCGCAGATACAGAAATGCTGATCGAAGCCACCTTTGGTCTGGGGGAAGCGCTGGTTTCCGGTGCCGTCACACCGGACCAGTATCGCTATGACTGGTATCAGGAACAGGAGTCTGACCGGACCATTGCAGAAAAAGAACATCAGTGTGTCCGGATCAACGAGGCGCCCTTTGTAAGAATGGAGCCGCTTCCGGCCGCTATTGCCAGTCATGCAGTTTTAACCACGACGGAAGTCCGTGAGCTCGCTGACCTGGGTCTGCAGATTCAGATGCAAAGTGGCTTCCCGGTTGATATTGAGTGGGCCTGTACCGGTAATCAGTTTTATATACTGCAAAGCCGCCCCATCACCCAGTTCGGCTATACCTCGATCAACGGAGAATGGACCTCGGCCGACTACCGGGACGGCGGTGTCTCTTCCACCGTCTGCACGCCTTATATGGCTTCGCTGTATAAGTATGCCCTTGACGGCACAATGGGTGCCTACCTCGAACGTCTGAAACTCTCACCAGCCCGCGGCAGTGTCTGGCAAAAGAGCTTCTTCGGCCGTCCGTACTGGAATCTGAGTGAAGTCAAAAAATGTCTGGCCAAGATTCCGGGATTTAACGAACGTGTGTTTGATCAGGGACTGGGGATTTCTCCCCGTTATCAGGGTGATGGCATTGTCAGCAAAACCAATCTGAAAACCTTACTGACCGGTATCCGGGCGCTGCTCATCATCCGGGCCAACGTGAAACGGAAGTTAAAAACCACGCCGTCATTTTCTCTGGGTCAGCACCGGCGGCTTCAGGAGCTGGCAGCGATGAACTTTTCAACCCTGCCGGATGACGAACTGTTTCAGTTTTATCAGTCCTTTATCTGCAAAGAGTTCTTTGTCAATGAGTCGACCTACTTCGACCTGATCTATGACAACACCAACCTCAACGGCCTGTTTAAAGATGAGGTTGAGAAAACCCGCTTTGACATGAGTCAGTTTCCGCTGCTGATCAGTGGTCTGTCCGGTGTGTCTCACATGGCGCCGATGGAGAGACTGTGGAAAATGCGGGATCTCATCCATGCCGATCAGGATTGCAGCTATTACTGGCTGAACAGCAGCAGTGAACAGATTGCGACCGATCTGCAGCACGGAGAAACCCATTATCATCTCAATTCATTACGGGTTTATCTGCGGGAATACGGCCATCATTCCCAGCGGGAGCTGGATATGCTGGTGCCAAGATATGCAGAAGTGCCGGAGATGGTAATTGAACAGTTACAGGATGTACTGCGTCAGGGCAGTGAAAAAGATCCGCGCGTTCGAAATAACGAGCAACAAATCAGAATGAACACCGTGAAAAGAGAATTGCTGCACGCCACGCCACTGCTGAAACGGCGCAAAATGAGTCAAAGGCTCGAACAGGTGCGGGAGTTCCTCTGGTGGCGGGAAGAGTTGCGTGATTTGTCGATTCGCTATTATCTCTATGTCCGGAAAATCACGCTCGCAGTGGAAGCGCGGCTGTTAAAAAACGGCATTCTGGCGCAGAAAGATGATGCATTCTTCCTTGATATGCCTGATTTGGTGGCGGTGGTCCGCGGTGATATTCCACCTGATGAAGCCCGCCATCTGGTACGTAAAAACCGGGCTTATTACCTGAGCTTTGCGCACTACCAGATCGCAGATGAAGTCGGAGAACGCTACGGCATGTTCGGTGGCAGTCAGCTGAGTACCCCACAGTCAGAAGTTCAGCCCGCTGACGGCCAGACCGTGACCGGCGTTTCCGGCAGCCCCGGTATGATTACCGGCGTCGCACGGGTCATCTCAGATATTCATGATGCAGACCGGCTGCAACCGGATGACATTCTGGTCACCCGCTGTACCGATCCCGGCTGGACACCGAAATTCTCGATGCTGAAAGGCGTCGTGACGGAAACCGGCGGAATTTTGTCTCACGCTGCTGTGATTTGCCGGGAATACGGCATTCCGGCAGTGCTGGCGGTCAAACATGCAACCCGCATCATTCAGGATGGCGACATCATCACGATTGACGGCAGCCGCGGGCATGTTATTCCGCCGGTCCGGGAAGCACAGCTGCATCCTGAAGATCTGGCTGACTCTTCAGGGCATGGTTTGTCTGCTGATCAGGCACCGGTTACAGCCAGTGCCACAAAAGAAGCCACCGTATAGGAACCTTATTTTATGAATATTATCGGAATTTATAACGCCCCCGCCTGCGTGACGATGCTGGGTCTGATTGCTTCCGTATTCGCCTGTACGCTGGCGATTAACGGCAACCATGAGTTTGCACTCACTGCGTTAATCTGGGCAGGCATTTTTGACCTGTTTGACGGTATGGTTGCCCGTCGCACGACAAGAACCGAAACTGAATCCCGCTTCGGGGTTCAGATCGATTCGATTGTCGACGTGATCAGCTTCGGCATCACACCCGCGATCATTCTCACCACCATGCACCACAATATCTGGAGCCTGATTATCGCAGTGTTCTACGTGTGTGCGGCGGCTCAGCGACTGGCATATTTTAACGTACTTCAGGAATCGGTGGTGAAGGAAAACAGTACAACCAAATCCTATCTTGGGCTGCCCGTCACCTTTGCAGCGCTGATATTTGGTGTCGGTCTGTTCCCGGTGGTGACGCTGTCGCAAACCGCCGCCACCCACTACGCCAATGGTTTAATGTTGCTGACCGGCATTCTGTTCATTACACCGTTCACAATGAAAAAGCCGGGTGGCATTGTGTATCTGATGATGCCGGTGCTGGCGCTTGCTGCAACGGTATTCTGGCTCTGGCAGGGCCTGACCGGAGGTTTCCATGTGGTCTGAGATTATTTTATCGGCACTGATTTTAATGCTGCCGCTGATCATTTCCGGTTCGTTTCACATGATGGTGGTCAAAAGAAACTGGTTTGCTGCCTGGGCAATTCCGCTCAATGAGCAAGCCTTCGGTCAGAACAAAACCTGGCGTGGCATTCTGATTATGCCGCTGGCGACGATTCCCGGTACGGTGTTGATCACCCTGCTTCACAGCTGGTTTCAGCCGGTGATGCTGGTTGATCTGACGTCAACCGATCCGGTGCTGCTGGGCATTCTGCTCGGCATTGGCTATGTCATTCCGGAGCTGCCGAACTCGTGGGTAAAACGCCGGCTGAGGATTCCTCCGGGCCAGCAGGCAGCGAAAAATGCTTTCTGGTTCACCTTGATCGATCAAACAGATTCAGCCATTGGCTGTGCCATCGTGTACGCCCTGATGCTTGATGTGCCGGTGATTGTTTTCCTCTGGATTATATTGCTCGGGCCACTGGTCCATCTGGTTGTCAACCTCACCCTGTACAGCGTGGGGCTGAGAAAACAACCTTTTTAATGAGAGACGATGATCTATGCCAGTCGCAGAAGAACACAAAACACCATTTCAGCAGGATGCGGTTCCTGCGATACAGTACATTAACCGGGAAACCGGCCTGCAAGAAACAGAACGGGTTTATGGTGAACAGGCACTGATGTTTCTGTATCACAGCAAACCGGGGGGCTTGCTGCGTCGACATCTGTTCCGCAAACCCTGGTTCAGTCAACTTAATGCGGTGAAAAAGCGCCTGTGGCTCAGCCGCAGGCATATCACCGGATTTGCTGACACTTTCGGTGTCGCGGTTGATGAAGCGGAAAAACCCATCGGGCAGTATCGCTCTCTGGATGAGTTTTTCTGCCGGCGGCTGACGCCACAGGCCCGGCCGTTGAATCCGGATCCGCAGGCACTGCTTTCACCGGCGGATGGCCGGGTTCTGAGTTACCCGATCATGCCCGGTGCCATCATGCAACTGAAGGGGCAACAGGTCAGCATTGAAGAACTGCTGCAATCCCCGGAAACCGCAGCAAACCTCAATGGCGGTACTGCGCTGGTGATCCGGCTGGCACCCAAAGATTATCATCGCTTTCACTTTCCGTGCGATGGCACGCTGCTCAGCCAGAAAACAGTTTCAGGTCCGCTGGAATCGGTCCATCCGATTGCGTTGCGTGGCGGTGCCCGCAGTTTCCTGAATAAACGTATGATCACCACACTGGAATCTCCCCGGTTCGGCGTGATCGTCATGGCTGAGATTGGCGCAATGACCATAGGCACTATCGAACAAACATTCAGCGGCGGGCGGTTTTCCCGTGGTCAGGAAAAAGGCTGTTTTCATTTCGGCGGTTCAACCGTCGTGCTGCTGTGGGGCCCGGATGGCCCGGCAGTCGATGCAGATATCCTGACAAACTCCGCCAGTGATACGGAAACACTGGTGAAATACGGCACACAAATCGCTGCCCTGAATACCTTCTGACAGATTCAAATTATGATAAAACAAGACTTTATTATTCATACTCAAAATTATGCGGCTGAGCTGCAAACACAGCTTGGCGGTAAAGCAGGCAATCTGTTCCGCCTTCAGGCTGCCGGTCTGACGGTTCCTGACTTTATCTGTGTCTCCGCAGAAGCATACCGCCAGTCAACGGCGGCCATCCGCCCGCAGATCAGGCAATATCTGGATCAATGTCAGTTTGACTCGCTCGATTCGCTGACCGCAACATCCAAAGCGATTCAGGCACTGATTCTTTCCTGTGAGCTACCGGCTGAGCTGTGTGAAGCGCTGTCTGAAAATATGAAACGCTTTGACCTCACAGAACAGTTTTCTGTCCGCTCTTCTGCAATCAGTGAAGATGGCGCCCGTAACTCTTTTGCCGGTCAATTGGGCACCTGGCTGAATGTCAGTTTTCCGGATATTCAGGATAAAATCAAAACCTGCTGGGCCAGTGCATTTGAACCCGGTGTGCTGACTTATGTGCACCAGCGCACCGATATCCGCCATGAAGACAATGCGGTCGCGGTGGTCATTCAACGGATGATCCACGCAGTCAGTTCCGGCGTTATGTTTCAGGCAGATCCGCAGAACGGACTGGAAAAACTGGCGATTGCAGCCGGTTACGGACTGGGAGAAGGCATTGTCGGCGACAAGGTTGAAACCGATTTATATCTGTTTGATAAACCAACCCGGGAATGGCAGCTGCATATCGAAGAGAAACAGCGCCAGTTGCGCAGCCATCCGAAAGGCGGTACACAGGAAACTGCGGTCAAACCCGGTTTGCAGCAACAAGCCGTACTTTCTGAACAGCAGCGGGAGGCACTCCTGCAGGCGTCAGAGCGGATTGCAGCCCTCTATACCACCTATCAGGATATCGAATGGTCTTTCGACCGGAACGGCCAGCTGTTTATCTTACAGTCCCGCCCGATTACCACCATTCCGGTTGGCTACGAGCGGGTATTTGACAACTGTAATATTGCCGAAAGCTATCCGGGCATCATTCTGCCGATGACTTTTTCAATCGTCCGTAATGATTATTATCACTGCATGAAAGGCACGATGCAGATGTTCGGCATCCCAGCCAGCGTGATAGAAGACCGGGAAGAAGTGTTGCAGCATCTGGTTGGCTATATTCATGGCCGCACTTACTACAACATCAGTAACTGGTATCGGATTTTTCTGACGATTCCTTATTTTAAACAAAGGTTTATTGATTTCTTTGAGCAGATGGTCGGCACCGATGGCTCTTTTACAGACAGTTTGAATGATGTGCCTATGCGTCGTTCAGAACGACTGAAGTCAGCGGTGATGTTTCCAATAAAACTTGGTTACTATGCTCTGCGCCACCAACGGATGATCAGGGAGTATTTTAAGATTACTGACGATATCCGCCGGGATTATGAAGCCATTGATACCGACAATGCCGGTTCTGATGAACTCATCGCCGCCTTACATGACCTGGTGATCCGGTTTACCGAATCGATGGCTTTTCCGCTGCTCAACGATTTTTATGCGATGTCTTTTATGGCGCTGACCCGCGAGCAATTTGCCAAAGCCGGGATTGCCGATGCTGATAACCTGATTAATCAGTTACTCGGTAATCAGTCTGTTGAAAGCACCAAGCCGGTTGATTCCCTGAATACGATGATTGCACAGGTTCGCCGTGACGAACAATTGCGGGCCTGTTTACAGCGGCTGAAACAAATCCCGCATCTGAACCAGCCACAGGCACTGTCTCACGCCCTGACTCAGGAAGGATACACCGCCTTTGCTGCTGCACTGAAAAATCATATTGATCTCTACGGCTACCGCTCGCCCAAAGAACTGATTATGGAAGCCAGCACCTTCCATGAGAATCCATTCCATTTACTGCATATTTTGCTGGAATCAGCGGCGCAGGAAGCCACCGACACCGCACCGGCATCAGATGCCGGACTGCAACTGGAAGCGGCGCTCAGAAAGAGCAGGAAAAAACGCTGGCTGAAGTGGTTATTGAAAAAAACGCGTCAGGCAATCGCCAACCGCGAAGCAACCCGCCTCGATCGGGGGCTGCATTTCTCATTTTTCAGAACCTTACTGCATCATATCGGTCATCGTCTGGTGAATGAAAACATACTGACGCAGGCAGAAGATATTTTTTATCTGACCCTGTCGGAACTGGATGATTTTCGTCAGGGATGCGGCATCACCTCTGATTTCAGACCACTGGTGGAACTGCGCAAAAAAGAGGTAAAAAACTGGGAGCGTAAGACGCAGGATAACAAAATTTTCACCCGCGGCAGTGTTTATGCGAATACAATCCCTGACATCCGGCTGAATTTGCAGGACAATCCGGATATTCTGAAAGGCGTTGGCTGTGCCGGTGATTTGGTCAGTGCGCCGGCCCGGATTATCACCGATCCGTCTCAGGGTTCTGATATCAAAGGGAAAATCATGGTCTCAGAAACCACAGATCCGGGCTGGGTGTTTTTAATGACGATGTCATCAGGCCTGATTTCTGAACGGGGCAGCCTGCTTTCTCATACCGCGATTATCGGACGTGAGCTGGGCATTCCGACGGTCGTTGGCGTCAAGAACGCAACCCGTTATATTCAGGACGGCAACCCGATCAGTCTGAACGGAAAAACCGGTGAAATTCATCTGAATGACACACCAAAAGAAGTCGCCACAGAGGCAGAAAGGCTGACCGCCTGAATTTGTTCCTCATCTCCCCCTGTAACAGGGGGAGACAGAACGGCATAACACGGAGAACAATCTGTTGAATAAACAGTTAAAAATCATTGGCCTGTATAGCCGGGAGCGCAGTCCCGCCGGATTGACCCTGCTGATTGCAGCCCTGCTGCTGACGTCAGTGATGAAAGAACTGCCACACCCGGCCATCGCACTGATCGCCATACTGATTGCAGCTCTGATGCTGTTTCTCATCCGCCTGTCAGATGATCTCTGCGATGTGGACATTGATCGGATCGCACACCCGGAGCGCCTGCTGTGCCGCGATCAATTCAGCGTCAAAATCCTGCAGCGGTTTCGCTGGCTGGCTTCAGGTCTGTTAATTCTCATCAGTGTTTTGATTGCTGTAAACCTTGTCGCTATGCTGATTTTTTTATCTGCTGTCCTGCTGATTTGCGGCTTATTTTTTTTCCTGAAACCCCGGTTGCCAATACTGATTCATACAGCACTGCTGAATGCGATGTTGGGTATTTTCCCCTGCTATGCCGGTGTGTTAATCAGCGGTGGCATCCAGCCGGAACACATGCTGATGGCATTGTTTTTCTGGTTGGGTAGTTTTGCCCATGACCTGTCTCATTCTCTGCTCGATACCAGGCAAACTCCGCCCGATCAGCTCAAACCCCTTAACCGGTTCAATCAGAGAATACTGGCGGTGGGTTCGCTGGTTCTGTATCTGGCCTGTGCAGGTACCGGGGTTCTGCTGTTCCGGCAGCAGGCGGTGGGAGATGCTTTTCTGCTGGTACTCGGCATCTGTTCACTGACCATTCTCTGGCTTGAACTGAAGCTGATCAGACACCCCTCCCGGACAACCGCCAGACCCTTTTATATCTGGGGCTACCTGTTTTTTCTGCTACCGGTACTGGCTGAGGTGGTTTGCCGTGGCATTGCGCCCTGAAGTTGTTTTACCATCACAAAATTTTTTCCATGACAAAATTTGTCATGGTTTGTCCCCGAATCTCAAATTCCTGTTCGCGGACGACTGAAAAACCCATATGTTCATAAAACGGTCTGGCCGTCAGGCTGACTTCGGAGTAAAGCCGGGTCATATCGGCCTGTGCTCCGGCAGCAAACACATGCTGCATCAGGGCTTTCCCCACACCCTGCCCCTGGTATTGATGATGACAGAAGAAGTGATCAACCAATCCATCGGGCTGCAAATCAGTATAGCCGACAATCGTTCCGTTTATTTCTGCCACAAACGGTTGGTTGTTATCCATTTTTTGCTGCCAGATCGCGATATCGAACCCATCCGGCGCCCACGCTTCAGTCTGAGCCTGTGAGTAATCCCGGATATTGACATGGCGTACCGTGTGGTAAAACAGCTGCCATAAAACGGTCGCATCATCTGGCTGATAACGGCGGATTGTCATTGCTGTCATGTGATTCTTCCCCTGACTGACTTCGTGCTCAGAAAGTAACGGATTCACGACTGGCTGGCAACCGGTAAAAAAACAAAATAGGAATACGCAGCATCCTTGGTTATAGTTGGGTTAAACCACCTGTGATATTTTAACTTTGAATCAAACGGAGACGGTTATGCAGGGAAAATACTGGTGGTATTGTGTCACTTCGGTGTTGCTGTGCCTTCTGTTAGCGGGATGTTCCGGTCAGTTTTTGTTCCGCCATGTCGACTGGGTCGTACGTGATTATGTCGATGACTATGTTTCCCTGACGGATGTGCAGGAAGACATGCTGGACGAAGAAGTCTACAAATTACAGCGATGGATGATTGATCATGCGATGACACAATATATCCGCTTTCTCGATCAGCTGCTTGCGCTCGATCCGACAGCGCTCTCCCCCGCCCAATTCACCGCGCTCCGGCAACAGATACTGGTGTTTACCCGGACACTCATGAAACAGGGCAGCCCGGCAATGACCCGGCTGTCAGAAACCTTCACCGAAACGCAGGTGCAACAATTCATCACCGCTTTACACCAGCGTCATCACACGCTGAATGAAAAATACCTGCGCGGTACACCCGATACATTACAGACAAATGCTGAAACCCGTGTCCGTGAGCGTCTGGAAACATGGCTGGGCGACCTGACACCAGCTCAGATTCAAATCATCCGGGTCTGGATAAATCATAACAACATGGATTTATATGAATGGCGGTCATGGCAGAACCGGGTTGAAACCGAAGCACAACTGTTGATGACCCTGAGAAGAAAACCGGTGGCATTTCACACCCGGCTTGATGACTTATTACAAAACACAGAGAGCTATTATCCACCCCGTTTCCGTGCACTGATTGAGCACAATGAACAGACCAGCCACACTTATCTGCTGCAAATCATTCATCAGATGACACCGGCCCAAACCGCTCACTTCAGAGAAGAAATACAGGACTGGAAAGAGATTGCGCTGGATATTCAGAATATGGTGATTGCCGAACGCTAATGGCAGCTCAATCTCTGCACATGACCTGAAACCAGCCAATCAACCGAAACAAACCACTCGCCAGTCAGCACGCCACCCGTTATCATAAGTGCCTCATGTTTGAGCGCTTTTTTATTTCAATGAAATGATCTGAATGAGGAATTATCAATGTCAGTCCACGCTGTGATCTTCGATATGGATGGCCTGCTGCTTGATAGCGAGCGGCTGGCGCTGGAAAACTTTCAGACCACCTGCCGGAAATTTGGCCTGGATGATTTTACGGATGTCTATCTGACCTGTATCGGAACCAACCTTGCCCGGACCCATGAAATTTTACAGCAGGCCATGGGAGACACGGTCGACTATCCTGCATTCAGTCAGGCGCGTGAAACCGCATATCAGGCATTAATCAACCGGGAGGCAATACCACTGAAACCCGGCGTTGCCGAACTGCTGGAATACCTCAAACAGCATCAGATCCCGGTCGCTGTCGCAACATCGACCCAGCGGGAACGGGCATTACTGAAACTCCGCCATGCCGGGCTGGCTGATTATTTCCCGGTTGTTATCGGAGGCGATCAGGTCACACGCAGCAAGCCCGATCCGGAAATCTATCTGAAAGCCGCCGCCGCGCTCGGTATTTCTCCGGCAGATTGTCTGGCGCTGGAAGATTCCGCCAATGGGGTGCGGGCTGCGGTCGCGGCCGGAATGAAAGTCATTCAGGTACCGGATCTCATTCAACCGGATGCTCAGTTGCTGACACTGGGCCATACCATCTGTCAGAGCCTGACAGAAGTCTGCCGGCACTGTACTTTCAGCCAGAACGTCACTTCTGCTGTTGATTCATATTGCGATTAAGGAGTCCCGGATGACTTTTACCCACTGGCTGCCGTTTTTCACCATCTGTCTTTTGGGCGCTATGTCTCCCGGACCGAGCCTTGCCATCGTCGCTAAACATGCTCTGGCAGGCAGCCGCGCCAATGGATTAGCTGCGGCCTGGGCGCACGCTTCCGGCATTGCTGTGTATGCTTTTATCACACTGTCCGGCCTGGCTTTGATTCTTCAGCAACATCCGGTGCTGTTCAAAGGCATTAGTTATGCGGGTGCTGTTTATCTGGCTTATCTGGGACTGACAGCCCTGCGTTCGAAAAACGGACTGGCTGAAAAACTGGAGTCAGGACAGCAGACTTCAGTGCTGCAATCGGCCCGGGAAGGCGCGCTGATTTCATTACTGAACCCGAAAATAGCCCTGTTTTTTATTGCCCTGTTCAGTCAGTTTGTCGCGCTGGGTCACAGCACGGTGAGTCAGATGATCATTGTCGCCACGCCTGCGGCTGTGGATGGGTTATGGTACAGCCTGATTACCCTGATGCTTTCGAGTGCGCATGTAGTGGAACGGATCCGCGCCAAAGCCGTCATTGTGGATCGCCTGTCCGGCATTGTGCTGATTCTGCTGGCTATCCGGGTGATGTTCGTCATTTAATCCGGTACAGGCAAAGCACAAATATGCCCTGAGTTACCATTCAATCCGGATGGTTGTGCCGACTTTGACCAACGCCATAAACTCATCCATTTCCCGGTTGGTCAAAGCGATGCATCCATCGGTCCAGTTAAAGCGCTGGGCCACATGGCCCAGACGGCCAAACCCGTTTTTCTGTCCGTGCACCATGATGAGCCCGCCGGGAGACACCCCGGCTCTTCTGGCATTCGCAATGTCCTGTGCATTCGGATAGCTGATATGCATCGCCCGGTAAAAAGAGGAATCTTCTTTTTTGTAGTCCAGCGTGTAGGTGCCTTCCGGCGTTTTTTCATCTCCCCGCTGCCGTTTATGACCTTTCGGATTCGCACCCAGTGCAATACGAAACTGCTTCACCACCTGATTGCCCTTTATCAGATACATCATGCGTTCTGACTTATCGACTTTCACCAGATCGACAGCGGCGTATCCGGGCAGCGACAATACCAGTAACGGGAACACCAGTAACAGGAATACCGGCATGCCTGGCAGAATGTCTTTCCTCAAGTACTGACTATATTTCATCTCTGACTCACGGCCCCCTCATTCTCTTAATCATCGTCATCCGGAAGAAATGCCGCCTCCGGTACACCCGGTCTGTCTGTTTCCGGACGCTGTCTGACTGATTCACTTTCATGATCTTATTTTAGTCTAAGCCGGTAAAGTCGTCAGGCCTCAGTTTCTTCTCTCAGCCAGTCCTTAAATCGCTGAATCCGGGCTAAACGGGGTGATTCCGGATCATGCCAGATATCAAAACTCAGCCCCGGCGACAGTGTGATATCAAATGGCCTGACCAACACGCCCCGTGCAATAAAATCTTCCGCAAAACTGAGTGGCGCAAGGCAGGCACCATGCCCGGCCGCAACCGCATTTAACGCCATATCAAAAGTTGCGACTTCCATCCACATCAGATTATCTTCCGGCAACGTCACACCTGCGATCTGAAACCAGTTTTTCCACGAAGTATTCTGCGCATCAATCCCTTCAATCAGCCAGCATTTCAGCAGTTGCTCCGGTGAGGAGAACCGGATTGACTCTGCCAGTTCCGGCGAACACAGCGGGATCAGCCCTTCTTCAAACAATAATTCTTTCTGTAAACGCTGACCATTCAGCTTCGGGATCAGGTTCTGCCAGATGGCAACATCGACGCGGTTATAATCTTCATCCGGAATATCACAACCGGAATAAACCCGGACCTGGGTTTTCGGATAACGCATGGTAAATTTCCACAACTTTGGCATCAGCCAGCGGGAGGCAAACGACGGTGTGGTATAAACCTCCAGCGGACCGTCCAGCGGCTCAGCCTGAATGGCATTCAGCCCGGAGATAATCTGCCCGAAGCCATTGCGGACCTCACCGAATAACACCTCACCTTTATGTGTCAGCAGCATCTCCCGTTTATGACGGATAAATAGTTTACAGCCCAGTGCTTCTTCCAGCTGGCGGATTTTCTGACTGACAGCCGCCTGACTGACACATAATTCCCGTGCTGCTTTCGTGTAACTGCCCAACCGTGCGGACACTTCAAAATATCTGAGTCCGGACAGCCATCTTAGTCGCTGGTCCATAAGCTGTACTTATTTTTTATATAACCATTCATCGTTCGTCTTTGCTGCTGATAATACGCATACTTGCGGCATAAAGTCACGAAGATGGAATAAAAATGATGATAAAAATGGCACTTCACTGGGATATTACCCTGCAATTTTCGCTGAAAAAGAGACAATTTTTATGGAGTACACGCTCAAAATCAGCAAAGCCGTCAACCCTGCCGGAATGCTTTTCAGTCCATCTCAGAAAGGATACCGGCTTACCCACAGACAAAGATGATCAGGCTGATTACCGAAAGTATCTATAATTTTTCAAAATAAGTTATATACCCAAGCAACCTGCATCTTCAGGTTGTTTGGGTATAAGCTCAGCTTAAGTTATCCGGCAGAATATTGTCAGTCGTCCGGCAAACCCTGAGTAAACGAAGTACAACCGGTAACCGGCCACAACTGTTTTGTCAGACAAGGTTTTTTCTGATTGCGAAACAGCACGAACTAATGCAGCATATCAATTAATTTTATATTTTACCTAAAGAGGCAAACATATGTTGATCAGCAATCTGGAAGTGGTTCCCGGAAAAACAATTACCCAACACCTGGGTCTTGTTCAGGGCAGTACAGTCCGGGCCAAAAATATTGGCCGTGATATGATGGCCGGCCTGAAAAACATTACGGGCGGCGAGCTTAAAGGATATACGGAGCTGCTGGAAGAATCGCGCGAGGAAGCGATGCAGCGGATGAAAGCACAGGCTGAATCCATTGGTGCGAACGCTATCATTAACGTGCGCTTTTCTACTTCTTCTGTCGCTCAGGGTGCTTCCGAAATCTTTATTTACGGAACGGCTGTGGTTGTGGAGTAAACGCCATGGACGCACTCTTATCCCTGATTACATTTATCGTCCTGATTAATCTTGGCTATTTTGCCGGACGCTATCTGGAAAAACGCCATTATCAACGCATTTTGCAGCGTGAAGACGAATTTCGCGATCTGGTGGTCACACCGGGGCGTCAGATTCCTGATGAGGGCGTGAAAGAAACCATGCTCGTCTGTGGCAGTGTGGTGATTTCCGTTGACTACTTTAAGCGGATTCTCGCCGGGCTGCGCATGATCTTCGGCGGCCGGTTAAACAGTTATGAAAGCCTGCTGGACCGGGCCCGCCGTGAAGCGATCATCCGGGTACAACAACAGGCCAGAACTCAAAATGCATTTGCCGTCTATAATTTGAAAATGGAAACTTCATCGATCTCGAAAGGCCGTGGCAATCACATCGGCAGCATTGAAGTGATTGCGTACGGCACAGCGTTAATTAAATGACATTCCCACGGCAAAATCCGCGCATTCCGGAAGGCATTAATAATCCCGCAGCACATCCGCTGCGGGAGCTGATTTTTCTCGGGCTGGGGTTATGTGCCCTGCTTCTGCTGGCCGGCGTTCTGATCTGGGCCGTGCTGACCCGCAGTGCACAGTGGATCCCCGTGAGCTGGGAAGCGCGGATTGCACCGGAGATATCAACCGCAGCAGATTATCAGGCATCCCGCCAGAAACTGCAAAAGCGCCTGGACCACTTACTCGCCGCGATGTACATCCGTCCGGAGGTGGATTTTGATCCGGATGTGAAAGTCACCCTCAATATCGTTGAAAGTGATGAACCCAATGCTTTCGCCACACTTGGGCCTCAGATTTTTATCACCACCGCACTGCTCAGTGATCTCCGGTCAGAAACAGGACTGGATATGGTACTGGCGCATGAAGCGGCGCATATCGTTCACCGCGATCCCATCCGTACAATGGCGGGTACACTCGGCATTCATCTGCTGATGTCGATGATCACGGGCAACACTCAGGTCTCCGCTCTGACCGGTTCAGGCAGCCAGCTGTTACTGCTCAGTTATAGCCGGGAACAGGAAATGGCAGCCGATGATCTGGCGCTGAAAACACTCTATCAGGTACATGGCACGCTGAGCGGGGCCGATGAATTTTTTCAGCAAATCCTGAGCAAAGATAACAACCTGCCTTCTTTTCTTTTAACACATCCGCACCCGCAGGAACGCATTGAACACATCCGCCAGATGATGCAGCAATACGATTTCTGAGTTACATATCCGTCTCCAACACATTCATAACCGGGTCTGATGACCAAATTCAGCGACCATACCGCTGAAGATTTTATAAATTTCCGTCGTATATCACTTTGGTCTGTTTTCATTTCTGATAATAATGAAACTGAGTTTATATAATTAGGGAAAATATCGATGAATAAATTTATGATAAAATCACTCGCCCTCTGTACATTCAGTTGCTGCGTTGCTGCACAAACCCAAACAACGTCTGAAGATCCGGCATTTACGATTCTGCGGGACAACCCACAACCTGTCAGTACGCATTTTTACGGGCAGGGCTACTGGAGCTGGGTCGATCAGTGGGGAGGGCATATTTATAACACTGAGCCGATAGTTGCCGAACTGAATCTGGACACACTGAGAATGGGCGGTATCAACAACGATAACAGTGAACCGGAACCATTCACAAAAACCAAAATTGATGAATCGATCGCTTATGCTGATGCGATTGGTGCCGAACCTCTCTTCCAGTTACCAACGCTCAAAGACTGGAATGGCAATGAAGCCTCAGTCAAAAGCGCGATGGAAATCGTCAAATACATGAATGGCGAAAAGAACTTCCACGTTAAATACTTCTCTATTGGTAATGAGCCCGACTATTATGTCGCCGGTGGATATAAAGACAGCAGCTATACTCCTGAAGATACCTGCAATTTATTCGCCAAAATCAGTGATGCCGTCAAAGCTTATGATCCGGATACCGTTATTCTCGGACCAGACTTTGCCTATAACAATACGGTCAACCCGTGGCTGAAACCATTTGTTGAAAACTGCAAAGGTAAATTCGACGTATTTACCATGCACCGCTACCCATTTCATCCCTTGTTGACCACCAAATTCAATGTACTCAATGATGAAGACGCCTATCGGTATACCCTGCGCAAAATGAGGGATTATCTTGATGAGCATGGGCTACAGGATATCCCCCTGGCCATTACCGAAACGAATGTGACCTGGGATGGCGATCCAGACAACGTTCATTTAGCCGGCAGTCCGGGGACATTTCTTGCGGCATTGTGGGCAGCGGATATTTTAGGTGTCTCTTTGGAAGAAAAACTATGGAACCTCTCCTTCTGGAGTCTCAGTGAAGAATGGGATATCTCATTTTTAAATGTCGATGATTTGTCACCCAAACCCGTTTATTACGTTTTACAGCTGTTTTCTCAACATTTCGGCGATCAGGTGTTACAGGTTGAAAATAATGTCGATGCGCAAGGCATCTCTGTTTATGCCGGTGAAGACTCAGCTTCAAAAAATGTCACACTGGCAGTGATTAATAAAAGTGATGAAGCGAAAACCTACCGTTGGGCCATCAAAGATTCAAACTATTACACCCGGGTATTTGAGCGAACTTTCCCGGCTCTGTCTCTGACCTTTTTAATTCAGACCCCCACTTTTGATAAACCACAAGCCTGGCAATATACACAGGCAATGGCGGATAAAGCGCTGCCTCCTCAACCGTTACAATAACCCGGTTTCAGGACTGAAGTTCCGCAGACAGGATATCTATCCCACCGTGATATGCCAGCCATCATTGCTGGCATATTGTAGGCAGTGGTAACAAAGTACGACAGCAGTAACAAAGCACGACAACGATGACAAAATTACTTCTGGAATGCAGGCCGGGCTGCAATCATTTGTTGCCAGCGCAACAGATAAGGATGATGTTCAACCGGAATTTCCATGGCATTATGAGCCATGCCGAAAAACACAAAAGCGGTAATATCTGCAACAGTAAACCGGTCACCGGCTATATACTCACTTTCCGCCAGCCGGTCGTTTAACTGACTTAAGAAACTGACCGCCCGTTGTTTGGCTTCTTCTCCCCATGCCGCCACACAGTTTTCCCGATCCTGATAGATAGCTTTGATATGACGAAATGCAAACGACACCATTTGCAGCCCCTGAAATTCCACGATCCGCTGCCACATCTCAACCTGTGCTTTTTCTTTGGCTCCGGTACCAAACAACGCTTTATCATTCTTCACGCTTTCATCAAAATAACTACAAATGGCAAGGCTTTCACTGATGGTGGTGCCGTCGTCCAGTTCAAGCATCGGCACTTTACCGTTGACACTCTTGCGCTGATAGTCTGAGTTCAGGTTGTCTCCCTGTCGTACATTGATTTCAACCCGCGCCACCTCAACACCAATTTCTTTGAGAAAAAGACTGACACGCTGGCAGTTCGGCAACACACTCATTTCATAAATTTTCATTCTTTTTTCCTTTTGATGATTTCTAACTGATCGTTCTGAATTCATATTTAACCCAATATCTGAACGATCAGTCAAGAATAATCTGGTAAACTATTTGCAATTTTGATCGAAAACCCGGCCAAACCCCTCCGGTAAATCAGGCTGCAACCAACAGGCAGAAGAACTCACAGACATGGCAAGAAAAGCAAATTTTGACAGGCAGGAAAAATTATTAGCGGCAATGGAATTATTCTGGAAAAAAGGATATGCCAACACTGCTATTTCAGATCTGGTTGAAACCCTGAACATCAATCGATTCAGTCTTTACAACACTTATGGTGACAAGCAGCAGCTGTATTATGAGGCCCTTGAAGCTTACATGAATCATGTTTCGATTCCTGCGACAAACCTGCTTGCCGGTGATGAAGCTGATTTAGACACATTGACAGAATTTCTGGAAAGCTTTGCCCGGCGTCAGCGGGAAAAAAAGTGCGGCTGCTTTGTTCAGAATGCGCTGATTGAACACGCCGGAGAAGACCCGCAGGTCTTGCGTAAGGGGCATTATATTTTTGACTATCTGCTGGAAATCTTCACCAAAGCGCTCGAAAACGCCAAGCGTAAAGCGCAAATTTCCCCGGACACAGATACAGACAATCTGGCAAAGCTGCTGTTAAATCACATCCAAGGCATGCGGGTGCTCGGCAAAGCCATGCGATACGAAGATCTGGATGAAGCGCTGGCGTGTTTACTGGGGCTGATTCGCCGGGGGTAGCCTGGCGGCTGCTTTTCTTCTGATTTTACCTGATATCAGAAGTATCTGACTTTTGTGGATTATTTGGTGCGCTGGTGCGTTTTATGGGTTCAAGCAGCATTTGGTGTACACGCCCCAGTTACTCTTTTTGCTCTGCCAAAAAGACTAACGGTAAAAAACAGCCCCCGGAATCGCTTTGATTCTGATGCTGATTGAGTGAATCACCTGTGAACCGGGGTACGGTTCGATTCGCATCCTGCTCTGCGAACCTTGAAATTCATCCATGAATTTCAACGCCCTCTGATTTGAAGAACGCATCAGAAAGCGATAAGGGGGAAACTAAAATATAAAATCATCCACCAGCCAAAGCTTAAGCTATCCAATATGCTCCGGATAAAAACCCAGGATGGGTTTTTAAGGCTTTTCAGCACAAGATGTGCGTAAAAGCCGTTCCGGATTCAACCACAACAGCCGGATAAAACAGGATTTTTGGATACTTTTCATCCATTGAAAAGTATCTGGGGCGCGAGCGCCAAACCACCGCAAAGGAGCTGTCAGCGCCCCAGCCACGCCGCTCCGCGGATCCCGCTGCTGTCCCCGAATTCCGCCTTCTTAAAACATAAATCCGCAACATCCGTAAACAGATACGGCAGGGTCGCCTGAGGCAAATCGCGGTATAACTCATCGACATTCGATAACCCGCCACCCAGTACAATCACATCCGGATCGAGGATATTCATCAACGCCGCAAAACTTCTGCCCATCTGATCAATCATCTGCTGATAACACTCAGTCGCCAATGCATCACCCTCCCGCATCAGTGCAATGACCTCCGGCGCTGCAAGTTTCTGGTCAGTTTTAATGGTGTAACTCTTCTCCAGACCGGTGCCGGAGATGAACTGCTCGACACAGTTATCCCGGCCGCAATAACAAGGCCGCACCGGACCATCTTTCGCGGCTGAGTATCCGGGCAGCGGATTATGGCCCCACTCGCCGCCAATCGCATTCCGCCCGCCCCAGACCTGCTTATTCAGAATCAGACCGCCGCCACAGCCCGTGCCTAAAATCGCACCAAACACGACTGCCCCGTCCTTTCCTGCACCATCGACCGCTTCAGACAACGCAAAACAGTTGGCATCGTTGGCAATATGAATAATTTTTCCGCTCGCGCCGGCTAAGTCTGCCTGTAAATCATGTCCGTTTAAAAACGTACAATTGGCATTTTTAATCAGCCCGGTCGCCGGACTGACCGCGCCGGGAAGCCCGATACCAACCTGACATGATTCGCCAACCTGCGCTTCAGCCTGTGTGATTAAACCAACGACGGTTTCAACAAATTGATCATAACTCTTTGGTGTTGGTGTTCTCTGTTTAAACTGCGTACGGCCATCGTGGTCAAGAACACATACTTCGATTTTCGTTCCGCCGATATCAAATCCTATTAACATAAATCCCCTGCTTATTCTGGTTATTTCGGGAGCAGATAATTCTTCTCAGTTTCCATCCAGGTCTCGATCGAATCGCGATACCGGGTGATGTAGTGACAATAAAGAAAGTCAATTGCCATCAGTAAAGGCAACTGCGCTGAAATCATACCCGTTGACTCTTCTCCCTGAAGTGATGATGTCAGCAAAACATAATCTGCCAGTACCGCCATACGCGATTTTTTATTGGACGTCATACAAACCAGTATCACTCCCCGTTCTTTCAGCGTATGCAGATATTTTACCAGCCGCTCGTTCCGCCCGTTGAGTGAAATCACCAGCAGCAGATCGCCGGACTGCAATAACGGGCCGTACATATCCATCGAATCGACGTCAGCGATAATATCAACAAATTTACCCAGACGCCGGAACCGCAGCTTCAGATCCTGCGCGGCCAGTGTACTGAATCCGGCACCATAGACATGAAATCCCGGACGGGAGTGAATCTCCTGACTCAGTTTTTCTGCCGTTTCTCCATCCAGCAATTCATACACCTGGTGAAGAATATTGACGTATTCATGGTGCAGCGCGCTATGCTGATCGTCCGCTGTCACCGGTGTTTTTTCATTCAGTTGCTGCTGATAACGGTAGTAAAATTCCTTGAAAGAGGAGAATCCCAGCTTTTTGGTAAACCGGGTCAGTGAAGAAGCGGACACATCAATCTGTTTTGCCAGTTGCTCGATCTTATCCGGCACCGGATTTGCCAGCAGATAATCCGCGATCTGGTGCTCTTTGCGGGTAAACTTGACCCGCGCGTAAGCAATCATCATTTGCAAGTCGTTATTCATTCTCTTCTTCTGAACCTTTTCCGAGCTTTTTGCCACCGACAGAACTGTTGTTTGTTCGCTCCCTCCGCCAGTGAAGAGAGCAATGACTATACCCAAGCAACCTGAAGATGCAGGTTTCTTGGGCATATCATAACCTGTCTGATTCAGTGAATCTCAACTGACCGGCAAAAATTTGAAGGTTTTCACCTGCTTCGGTGCAAATCTGCCCAGTTGAACACGACCGGCCTCAATCGCTGACTCCCCGATCACGGCCTCGCTGAGGCTGACTTCAAACACCTGCGTCACTGCTGGCGGCAAATGAATTTCCCCCCCATGCCCGATCGGATGAGAAGACGGGTTAAACAGCCGGATCACAACACCATCGCCGCCGGCATCCGGTTCTGCCCGTTTCACCGCACTGCAAACCAGCGCCGGTGCATCAATATCAAGCAGACCCAGCGATGCCGGCAACAGATTATCCAGCGGATTCACTCCGAAATATTTCATCGTATTGGTAAAGCGGTTCAGCTCCTGCTGTTGATAACTCAGCGCAGGCACCGCGAACCGTTGCCACTGCCGCATGATGTCCGCCGGATTGAACTGCTCATTCAATATCAGTCCGGCGCGGAACGACAGAGGCTGCAGCAGTTGGCTGTCCGGCGAAGGAATGTATTTGAACTGCTGGCCGGAAGCGATGCCGGGGCGGCGTTGCAGGTCAGGCTTACCCAGCCAGCCGACCGAGCGGAACAGTGTCAGTGCCAGTTCACCGCTTTCTCCGGATCCTTCATTTCCTGCGTGACGCTGTGGCTGAATCACCTCATATTCTTTGATGCCGCAACTCAGTAATGTCAGCGTTTTTTCCGCATTGCTCAGGGAAACATGATGCAGCAGCGGATAAATACAGGATGGTTCTTCCTTCCAGCCTTTCTCCCGCCAGTCATCGATTCTCGGATGCTGATGAGGGCGGCTGACGGTGCCGAATGGGGTATCCGCGATACTGCCGGTGGTAATCACATCGGTGGTAAACACCAGTTGCATCCGGTGATCACACGCCTGGTTATCGATATCCAGCCTGATATCCAGCGGCTGATCATCTGCCAGCGTCAGTTCAAACCGGTACGTCAGTGCTGCGGACGTTTTGTGTTGCTGTCGTTCAGCCAGATCTGCCGGCAGTTGCCAGATACCTTCAATAATCATGCGCTGGCTGAGTGGTGTACACCGGACTTGAACGTCCGCCTGGCTGAAATCCAGCCGGAGCATCCAGTCCTGCACCGGAGGAGAATAATCGTAATTATCGCCATCATCACCCATATCCCGGACAGAAAGGAAATCCGGCCAGTGTGTGCCGCTCTGATGATCATCCAGTGTCAGGCAGCCATCAGCACAGGTAATCGTGCACCGGCTGTTGCTGATTTGCTGCTGAGCATGATCAAGCAAGGCAACATCCTGTACCGGTTGCTTCTCCTCTGTGAGCTGTAGACAACGCAAACCCAGCGCCGGAAGGGCCACCTTCAGCTCAATCTGATGCTGATAATAATAAAGGGCCGGATCATGTTCACTTTCACTGCGACGGATCGACCCCCGGTAACAACGCTCCGAACTCAAAATACTGTAGTCAACACATTTCCCGCTTTCATCACGCAATGTGAAATACGGCAACGCCGTATCAATACCGGCGGTCATCCGCTCACTGCGGGCATAAGGCAGGGTGTTAAAGAACACCAACTGCTCTGCCTCCGGTTCACTGCCAACCGACTCTGAGAGTTTACGCACCAGAAAATCCACGCCTGCCGCAGACATCTGGTCAGCTTGTACCAGGCGTTGCAGAATCTGTTGGTTGGTCCGGTCACTGTTACAGCCACCGGCACTGTCATGTGCGTGACAACGCAACAGTTGCTTCCAGATACTGTTGACCAGCGACGGTTTATAATCAATTCCCAGATGATCGGCCAGCACCATCAGTGGCTCAAGCACATGCGTCAGCCGGATCTCTGCCTGATCATTGAGCTGCTTATGATCATAACGGGTCGAATAGATGGAACGGTGAATTTTGGAGAACTGGGCATCAATCATCTCACCTTCCACCACAAACGGCTCGCGCACCTGCGCCTGAATGCCCTCAAACAAAGCTTCATAGCTGCTTTCAATGAAGTGATGTCCGGCATGGGTGTGCTGATTATAATGTTCAATGTGAGACTTCAGATCCGCATCGACTTTGATCTGATCGGCGCCAAAAGGAAACGGCACGTGACTGCTGCGGCTGTCCGGGGATACCATCGCCACAATTTCATCCGGATCCATCCCGGCAATTTGCGGCTCTGCCAGATAGTAACCATTGCGAATCTGATAACAGCTGATTTCACTGCCATCTTCACTGCGCCAGTTGAATTCGCGCCACGGGCAGGCATCGCGGGATAATCCCCGCCAGAACACACTGTGCTGAATGCCGAATCCGGCATAGATTTTCGGCATATCGATACTCTGACCAAAGGCATCAGGCGCATATCCCATCATCCAGCATTTCCCCAGCGATTTCGCCGCCTGAATCCCCAGTAACAGGTTTCGGACAATCGACTCACCGCTGACGATCAGCTGATCACACTGTGTATACCAGGGACCGGTTTTCAGATGACCGTTCTGCACCAGTCGCTCCAGCCGGGCCCGGTTTTCCGGCACCAGTTCGAGATAGTCCTCAACAATACTCATCTGCCCGTCAAGAATGTATTGATTCAGCTGCCCTGATTCGAGCGCCTGAAACAGATCATCCATGTGATAGACCAGCTGTACCGAAGATTCAGGATGAGTGAAATACCATTCAAAATCCCAGTGGGTATGGGGAATGACATGCACTGTTTTTTCACTCATGCCCGGCCTCCGGTCACATCTTCGATCGCCGCAGTAATGGTTTCTTTGTCACCATGATTGAGCACATCACGAAATGCCTGTTTCATATTGGCGCGGGAAATCGCAATCAGCGGTGCCATCGCTTCCTCTCCGCCTTTGAGCGGGATGGCAAATGCCACAGCGGTTTTTACCGGACGTTCATCCATCGTTTCCCACGGAATTTCATTGGCAAAATGAACCACCCAGATCCCGGCATGTTTCACCTGCCTGCTCTTGGCGTGTGGGGTTGCGATCTGATCTTTAAAGCCGGTGGTATCTTTTGTTTCCCGTTCTGCCAGCGCAGAGAAAAATGCGTCTGCGGAACCCACATATCCGGCCTGGTGCATCTGCTGCGCAATAAACTTCAACGCCTGATCGCGGGTGGTTGAATCCGGGTCAGTGATCACGTGATCAGCCTGAAATGAAGGGCGATCTTCCCCGGACGACTTTTTAAACCATTTGCTAAACATATATTTTCCTCATTGATTCTGTTGCTCTGCCGCAGGGACTTTTATTCTGCCGCAGGTGCTTCCGGACGCCAGATACCGATAATCACCGCGGTCAGCAAAATACCTGCGCCGGTACAGAGTAACCAGGACACCACCGGAATCGGTTGTTCGATATAGCCGATAACCGTACCCAGCGGTGAGCCCAGACCACCAAAGTTTTTAATTCCCCACAGTCCGACCAGTCCGCCAGCCAGCGCCGAGCCACACACACTGGCGACAATCACCTGTAACGGATGCGCAGCCGCAAACGGAATCGCCCCTTCTGAGACGCCGACCAGCCCCATCGCACACGCTGCATTGGCAGTATTCTTTTCTTCGGTATTAAATTTTTTCTTAAATAAGCGCGACGCAACAAACACTCCCAGTGGCGCAATAGAGATCGCAGCCTGTACCGCAGTAAACGGCAGCAGATTCGCACCTTCCACACCATATTGTCCGAGCGTATCGACAAACACAGCGGTACTGAATACATAAGCGGTTTTATTGATCGGACCGCCAAAATCAAAGCCGATCATGCCGCCAATCACTGCCCCGATCAGGAAGGAGGAACCTTTATGTTCTGTGATCAGTACATTCAGCCAGTGATACATGGTATCCATTGCCAGAGAGATAGGTTTTCCGATGCCATAAAGGACAAAAATGAAGATAAAAAAGGTAGAAATCACCGGAATAATCATAATCGGCACGGCCGGGCGCAGAATTTTCGGCCATGGCACCCGTTTCAGGTACAACACAAAGTAACCGACAATAAAGGCAATCAGCAGTGCGGCCAGAAAGCTCCCGCCAGTCTTGGTGCCGAGAAATGTCGGGTCATTGGCGATGTATGCGCCGATCATCGCCGGAGCAATGGCCGGACGGTCAGCAATCGAGTTCGCCACAAATCCGGCAAACAGCGGAATCATGAGCGTGAAACCGACTTTACCGACCGTGAACAGGTGTGACATAAAATAACCCAGCGCTGTGGTTTCATCGAATCCCCAGTTGACCAGATGCCCCTGCGCATCACTGTTAAATGCAAAGATATTGGCTAATGCCAGCAACAAACCACAGGTTGCCATCGGAATCATGTAGCCCACACCACTCATGGTATGGCGGAAAAATGCGTTATGGCTGGAAGTGCCAATAGTCACACCGCCGCCGACGGATGTCCCTTTGGCACTTTGGATCGCATCAGCCACAATTTCTGCTTTAGTTTTGGCGTCTTCAATCACCCGCGCCGCATCAGCAATCGCATCATTGGTGGAAACCTGATACACCCGCTTACCCATAAAACGTGCTAAGGGAATCGTCACATCACTGGCAATAATCACCAGATCGGCTGCTGCAATCTCGGATTCAGTCAACGGCGTTTGCGTGCCAATGTTACCCTGTGTTTCCACCCGGATATCATAACCATGCCGTTTACCCGCCTCTATCAGGGCTTCTTCTGCCATAAATGTGTGCGAGATACCCGCGGCACAGGAGGTTATAGCTACTACTTTCATCATCATTACCGCCTTGTCAGCATCAATGTAGGAGTTATTTTCACGTCATCACACTGACTCTTTTTTATTGTTCAATCTGTTGTTGCTTTCAATCTGTTGTTATGGTCAGGTGACAGTTTTTACCATACTCCTGTCCGGACATTTGGCAAAAAACTTTCATTTTAAAGTTTAATATTGGTCACATTTGGTTTTTATTTGATTGTTTTTTTCAAAAATGCGTATAATTACTGATAATATTTTCATCAATAATGGACAGGTGTCTGCATAAAAATATCAGGAACCCGGTCCGGTATTGTGCCGGAGCAGGTTGACCTGTAGAGAATACGTCTTCAGGGGAAGGATGACCGGAGATGACCGGACAGGTTATCAATCAGCCACAGGATTGAAATCCGCTTTTTTCGGGCAAACAACATGGGCGGCTTTCAGATGATACATTTCAACTTCAGGATGGCTGAAGAAGCCCATTTCCCAGGGGTTTTTGGTAATAAAAAGCTCTTGTATCTGCGCAAATACCGGATGGGATTCCGGCACCTGAAACACCTCACCTTCAATGATGCTGTAATTCCACTCAATCGCCTGTTCGAAGGTAAATGTGGCCCGGCTGTCAATCGCGAAGTAACAGCGGTTTTTACGTCTCAGCAGCTTAGATTTAAATGTGCTGGGAAAAGTAATGAAAAATATATCGTCTTCTTTGGTCGACAAAAAAGCCATGACTGTCGTATGTGGCTGGTTCTCAGCATAGGTCAGCAGTACGCCAATCTTATTGTCATGTTCTTCAGCATCAATTTCCGGCAGAGACTCTAACGGTGTCACGGGTAAGGGCTGCGGTGGCCGGGTATCCGCCGGAAAATTGTAACCCCCGGCTCTGTATTCTTTCACCGCAGAAAGACCGTAGAACACCTGATATTCAACCGCGTCAATGGTCGCTTCATACTCTGAAACAGCGGTAACCACACCTTTGAAAGACAGCCGGTAAACCTTTAATTCAGCATCATATTCGGAAACGCCGGTGCGGTTATCCAGATGCAGGGTAACAAGTTGCTCCGGATTCAGTTGATGCCCTTTGGGAAAAGTCAGCTTCAGCCGGGTATCTGACAGGATTTGCACGCCGCAGATATAAACATCCATGCCCTGCGCCGGGTAAGTCCCCATCACGCCTAAAAGATGTGTACCAAGTAACGCCTCAAGTTTGTTTCCGGATGTCATTGTTGCTGAGTCTCCCTGTCCATGTCGTCAGATCAGACACTTCGGTCAATATACCACCGTCTGATTATCGCGGTTTACTATAAACCCGGAGCGTGTGTTGTTTCAATGGGTCAGGTCCATCTCCGCGGGCGATGACTCTGAATGAGCTGATTTCTTCGCAAAGACCCACAGGTTTTTCGTAAAAGGCATCATATTTTTGACTATTTACCGGAAATCTTCACCAAAGCACTCGAAAACCCAAAGCTTAAAACACAAATTCCCCGGACACAGATATATACCCAGGCAACCTGAAGATACAGAATTCAGGTTGCCTGGGCATCTTTGTGAACTTGTCTTTGTATTCAGTGTGTTGAATAGCCATTTATCGGCTAAGCTTATTCATAATGCTGTCCTTCATCTTTTCCCGTGAATGCGTTTTTTCATTCAACATTTGTAAGCTGTTTTTATCACCTGATTTGATAAAGGAGAAAGAATGAACACGAAGATCAGTCCGCCGGAAAGGTCTGCCTTGTTTTCAGGTGAAAACGAAACCATCTGGCACAAACGGTTAGATCTGTTCCTCCGTGCTGAATACATCATGAAAAGATTTCAGCTCATCTTCGCCCTCAGCCTGGGTATTTGTCTTCTCAGTATCACATTTCTGGGCTTTGGGCTGTTTTCCGCTCAGATCATCACAGCCGTTCCTTTTACTCTGGCACTGCTCACAACATTGATTTCCGCTTTTATGGCAACGTTTTTCAAGCCATTAGTTCGTTTAAGCCGTTCACATCGTAACGACTTGTCCCGCAGGTTCTATCAGAATCATATCCGGGTTGAATTTCAGGATAATGCCATTCTGCTCAGGAACATCCGAAACTCACAAATCATCATTTACCGGAGCAGGCATGGATAAATCCGGACAAAAACATCCAGAGAACCGGCAAGTTCAGTCTGGCCGGTTCTCTGATAAGGCACTCAAAGCCGGTATAATGATTTGCTTTGCACTGCTCGCTGTTCTGGCGGCCGTACCCGCCGGTCCTGAATCACAGCTCTACATATCCCTGAGCGTGATTGCTTTTGTCTATGTCATGTCATCCACAGCGTTACAACATAGTAAGCTCCGCGAAATCTGCCGGATTACTGCGATTGTCGCCGGTTCTTTGCTCTCTGTCCGTTATCTCACCTGGCGCGGATTGTATACGTTACAAACCGATGATTTACTGTCACTGGCCCCGATGTGGATCCTTTTTGCTGCTGAAATATATTCTGCGGTGGTCCACTTTTTCGGCTGCTTTGTCAACATTTTTCCCCTGCGCAGGCCGGTACTATCCCTGGACAACTACGACGACGAACAGATTCCGGTCATAGATGTCATGGTCCCAAGCTACAACGAACCGGAAGAATTACTCGATATTACGTTACGTGCAGCGCTGATGATGAATTATCCGGCCGGCAAAATGCATGTCCACCTGCTTGATGACGGCGGCACAGACCAGAAAATCAATCAGGCCGACACCGAACGTGCCCGGGAAGCCAGAGAGCGAAGAGCCACTCTGCAGAAACTTTGCCTCGGACTTGGTGTTCAATACCATACCCGCGCTGAAAACCTGCATGCAAAAGCCGGCAATATCAACAGTGCGCTGCCCGCTTGCAACGGCGACATCGTCGTCATTCTGGATGCAGATCATGTCCCCACCACCGATTTTCTATCCCGGACGGTGCCATGGATGATTAACAACGACAATATTTTTCTGGTGCAGTCGCCACACTTTATGGCGAACCCGGATCCGGTTGAACGTAATTACTTAGATGCTTTTACCAGGATGCCTTCAGAAAACGATATGTTCTACGGCATTGTTCAGCGAGGGCTGGATTTCTGGTCTGCCTCATTTTTCTGTGGCTCTGCCGCCCTGTTAAGACGAAAAAGTATCGATATCGTCGGAGGCATTGTCGGTGATTCGATTACCGAAGATGCGGAAACAGCTCTGGAACTGCATTCCCGCGGCTATGAATCAGTTTATGTCGAACAGCCCCTGGTCAGTGGCCTTGCACCGGAAACCTTTTCGTCTTTTATTCAACAGCGCATTCGCTGGGCGCAGGGCATGGCTCAGATTATGATCATCAAGAAACCCTTCTTCAGACCCGGATTAAGCTGGCATCAGAAATGTGGCTATATGAGTTCGATTGTGTTCTGGCTGTTCCCCTTTTCCCGGCTGGTATTTTTACTGTCACCGATGGGGTATCTGGTGTTCGGTCTGGAACTGATTCACGCATCTTTTATTGATGTTCTGGCTTATACAATTCCCCATGTCATCGTGACAACCCGGATATCCACGGTTCTGTTTGGCCGGAACCGGTGGCCGTTTATTTCTGAAATGTACGAAATTCTGCAATGTACATTCGTTTTCCGGGCCTTACTGACCGTTTTCCGCAATCCGCATCATCCTTCATTTCTGGTGACACCGAAAGGTGAAAACCTCAGCCACGATCATATTTCTTCCCTGTCCGGTATTTTTTATTTCCTGCTGGCACTGACGATCATCAGTAATATTGCCGGGATTTATCAGTATTACCATGCACCGCTCTCGCGGGAACTGACCATTTTCGTGATTATCTGGAACAGCTTCAACCTGCTGCTGTTTTTAGGCTTGCTTGAAGTCCTGATTGAAAAGAAACAATTGCGCAATTATCCGCGGCTGCCGGCGTACGATGATGTGGAGATTGAATTTCAGGACGGACAAACCGCTTCAGGCTGTCTGATCGACTTAAGTGTGGACGGCGTCAGACTCAGGCTGAATCAGGCGCAGCCGCTCCCCGAAACCGTTACCTTATCCGTCTTTGCCAATGCCCTGAATCAGCAAATCAGGATTCTCTGCCGGGTACGGGGTCAGAGTGAACAATCCGGGGAAATCCGGCTACAGTTCATCACGCAGAATAGTGAAGACAAAAATAAAGTGGTTGCATTCGCGCTGGGTGACAGTGCCCGCTGGGAAAGTTTTCAGCGGCGACGGACCCGGCCGATCTCTTACTATTACGGCATGAAACAGGTACTGACCACAAGCTTTAAACCGGTCTTTAAACATATTTGGATTAGATTACAACAGAGATCATCATGACACGAAAAAAAATAAGATTACCGGCGCCGGATATCAGATTGGTTTTTATGCTTTTGGTGAGTCTGCTCCCCTTGAGGACAGCAGCCGGAAATTTAAACACATTCCGGCTCAGTGAATTTCATACCGGCGACGCGATTATGCGGCTTGCCGGGGAAAGCGCCGGAGAAACCCTGACCATTCCGCTGTCACCGCTGGTTGAAGTGACATCGGCAACACTCCGTCTCAAACTCACATCTTCTATCGCTTTACAGAAACGACGCTCCATCCTGAGTGTCAGGCTGAACAACGCCACCATTGCCCAGATTGCTTTCGACCCTGAGAAGCCGGATCTGTCCGCTGATATCAAACTCCCCGTTTCACTGTGGCGCAGCCAGTACAATGCACTGACTTTTGCAGTCAGTCATCATGCTGAAATTTGTCAGGCCAGTCAGTCTCCGGATTTGTGGAGTGAGATCAACCTGTATGATTCCATGCTGACACTGGACACAAAAGTTAAGATCGGACAGCTGAACCTGCAAAAACTGTCGGCTTTTTTTCATCCGGGAATCGGTAGTCAGCAACAGGTAAAAGTCTTTACTTTCACACAGGATAAGGCCCCTGGTCTTATCCGGACACATGTTTTGCCGGCAATTGCTCAGGCACTGGCATTACGCCGGGAGTACAGGAGTCTTACTTTTGATTATCAGGCACTGCCTGAACCAGCACTGCCGGCCGGAAATTCCGGCACGCCGGAACAAAACGCAGCTTACCTGCACAGCAGCTGGTATACCGGTAAAAAGCAAAGTGATGAATTACATATCCTGACCGGCACCCGTGAGACATTAGCGCCTTACCTGCCGGATACAGTCACCCGGGACATTAAAGGCCCGTTTCTGCGTATTCAGAAAACGCCGCCGGTTCTGAAAGGAAAAGATATCCTCATCGCCCCTCAATACCGGCTGATTGTGTCCGGCCTTACCGCCGCAGAGGTACTGAAAGCCGCCACAACGCTTAACTCCTATCACTTAAGGTGCTTGGAGCGAACTGGATAGCGGGTCTTACTTATACGAACGGTCCTTGATTTGGGCCGTTTTTTTCGCTCAGGCAAGATGTAGCGTTTTACACGTTCACGCATCGCCCTCAGTTTTTTGGGGATCGAGCCTGGTGAAGCTATTGCACACCACATGAGCTCGTCCTGGATATCTCGAAGCGCCATCATAAAACTGATCCGCAAAGGTGATACCCCTGCCTCTTTAGCAATACGGCTTATCTCCAAACGAACAAGGTTGTAGGCGATAAGTATTCCCCATATTTCTTGTTCCACTCCCTCAACTGACTGGCTTCGCAGTAACACTTCATCCTCAAGCATATCGTGCTTTATTTCGCCGTAGCTGTTCTCAACTTCCCACCGCTCAAAATAGACATCAAGCAGAGATTGGAGACTATACTGGCTGTCGGTTAGAGAGGTAAGGAGCCCTTTGATATGGTTGGGTTGCTCTTGCTCCGGGTAAAGAACGAGCCTTGCTTGCCATTTTTCAGGTAGGCTCGGGTCTTGCCTTAATGCATGTTGAGAGACGCTCATCTCCACTATTAAATCTCGACCCTCCTCATCCAGCTGTTCGATAACTTCATACTGAGTATTAGATTTTATCGGGGTCATCCAATGGCTTGAACCGTGTTGTCGTGACCAGTTAATCATCAGCTCTGCACTTAGGTAGCATCGGTCAAAAATAGTAAGGGAGTTGGCAGGAACTGAGGGAATGAGCTGCTTTGCATAGTTCACTTCGCCTGTAGAACTTGGGCCAAAAGCAACATTATAGAGTAGACGGCTGCGTAGGGAGCAAAGTGCACATAATCTGACAATAGGGTATTCGGTATGGCGAGTTTTGCTGTGTTTAACGTAATGAAAATGTTCGGCCAGAGGACTGGTATCATGCGTTCTAAACTGGGTGCCATCGACCGAGAAAAGTCTCAGCCCATACCATGTATCTTTATTGTCTTCCGCACCTGTCCAATGCTCGGCTGTTAAAGAGAATAGGGCTTCGAGAGGTTTGGCTGTTAATCGCTTTCTTGCTTGGGGTATAGCGCTTGGAGCAATGGACTCTCCCAGAGAATTAGAAAGCTTCAGATCTAATTTATCAAGTACATCAGTAATAGGCCGGTCACGGTACAAACCAATTCCAACAACGAGCCAGACTACGAGCTCAGCAGGTAGCTTTCGCCGCCTCATGCTCGCTTTATTTGTTTCATCAAGTGCTTGATTTATCCACTCTAGTGGAAGCTCTTTTTGAAAGAGTGCAAGAGATTCCGGAGAAGCAAAGTCATCAACATCAATAAGCCAGTGAGCCAACATAAAAATACCCTCAAACATAAATGCTTGAGGGTATTTTCAACCAACCACAGGATCGTTCAACTGATCATTTACTTAACTGATCGGAGTTAGCCACAACGCTGGCTTATATGGATGATGCCCTGAACCCTGATGCTCAAATCAATATTCTGGCACAGTCTGATTCCCTTCAGCCTCCGGCACAAAAGATCACGCTACAGCCCGGAAAAACTTACTCGTTTAAGCAAACAGGCGCGGAATCTGCCACATTTAACGGCAGCGGCTTGTTTGTTAAAAATATTGATGTCCGCCTGCCTGCCGATTTTTTCGTTCCTGAAAGTGCAACATTCAAAATGGCATTAGATTTTAGTTATGGCGCAGGGCACGGCACCGGCTCCGTACTGAATATTCTGGTGAACGATGACATTATTCACGGCTTTGCAATCGACAATGTCAACGGCAACGCATTCCGGGATTATCTGCTGTCTGTTCCGGCCCGCTACTTCCGGGGTGGTATCAATAAAATTGCATTCCATATCTCACAGGAAAACCAACCGGCTCAGGGAAAATGTGCCCATACCAGTCATTCATTTTTACGCTTCCATTTAAGCAACACATCGACCCTCAGTATTCCGCAGGCAGACCACCTGTCCATCCAGCCGGACCTGAGGCTTCTGGCCGGAACCGGCTACCCGCTCGCCCGCTTCACCGATCAGGGCCCCAGTCTCCTCTACCTCACCCGGCCCGATATGATGTCTGCCGCACTGACGCTGACCGGCAAACTGGCTCAGGCTGCCGGAACCTTTATTCCGGATGTCGCAATTGCCTTTGGTGTTCCTGAACAACTGACGACAAATGCCATCGTACTGGCAAAACCAGCCGACTTAAATGAATCTTTATTCAGCCATGTCTCAGCCTCTGTGGCGAAAGTGAAAAAGTGGCCTTACAGGCTGCAAAACGAACTGTATAACCGGGTTGTGAAGGGTTCAGAGAATCCGGACAGAAAAACAGCTGCAACAGATTTTACCCTGCAGGAAAGTTCTCTGGGCTCGCTGGCAACATTCATTGCAATGAAAAATCCGGCAACCGTAAAAAACGGCACGCTGTTTATCATCGCGGCTGACAGCAGTAAAACATTGACTCAACGGGTCAGCCAACTGGTCAAAAGTCCGTTATGGAGTCAACTGTCCGGTGATTTTTTCGTATGGCAGGATGCCAAAAAGCCGTTATTAGTGATGCAGGTTTCCGGCCGGTTCAATATAGGTCAGGCCCGAAAATGGGCGGAGCTGGAAGCCTGGGTGTCCAATAATCCGTGGTACTGGTTAGCCGGCGCATTGCTTGTGGTTCTCCTGACCAGCCTGATCATTTATGCATTAATCAAACGCAGATATCAAAAAATCAAACAGGCATGGTGACGCAATTAAGATGAAATTCATAGCATGGTTGCCCCTGGGGGTGCTGGTCTTTATTTCCGGAACAAACCGGGCAGAAAATGTGTCAGTCCGGTATGAAACACAGCATGTCGATGTGCGCCATCTCCGGGAGCAGGATAGGGTTGACGACATACCAGACACAAAGCCGGATACCACAGCACTCTGGTATTACATCCGTGAGAACAAAAAAGCATGGGCCAGGCAGGAATCTGAACAACTGAAATTGCACCATCCCCGCTGGCAGCCTGAACCGGCACTGAAAGAGGCACTGGCCGAACTGTTCAGAAAAAAAACCAGGCAGGAACTGGCATTTACCCGGGTCAGCCAGACGGATGAAGAAACATGGCCCACACTATCATCAGATCTGGTCAGGCTGGCTTCGGAATATGCGTTCAGTACCGGAAAAATCAAATATCACAGCCTGATGGGCTGGATTTTCATTCAAAGGAAAGCTTACGCATCCGCCATCAAACATTTCAGTGTCATTGAACAGAAAAAAATATCCGCTCCGGAGAAAACCGACGATGAGATACAGGACCAGGACAATGCGGGAGAAGGCATCCGTATTGCTGTCGCCGGGCTGGTCTCAACAGCAATACAGGATGACGAACCACAGCGCCTGTATGCACTGGCAAAACAATATCCGCAGCAACCTGTCAGTGAGTTTACCGATAACCGGGCCTGGGAATATTATGAGCAGGAACAATATGCCAGAGCCCTGAAGTGGTTTGAATTTTCACACAATTATTTTGCACAGGTCGTCACCCTGAAACAACTGGAGCGGGAACAGGAAGCCGGAGAGCTGGCCTGTGCTCATTTGTCCATTGAACAGCTCCCCGGTTTTTGCGCTGACAGCTATGCGCAAAAGCAGGCTGAGCTGTTTGACCAGAAGCAGTATCAGGCCAGCCTGCAGGCCGCCGCAAAAATCAGCGCTATTCAGCCATTAAATGATGACCAGTCCGGACTCGTCGCCTGGGCGCATTATCACCTCGGACACAGAGATCAAAGTGTGAGGGCTTTTATCCGCCTGATCGCGCAGGAGCCGGATAATGTCGATTATGCAGAAATCCTGACTAAACTTCTGGGAAGCGATTCCCCTGAACTACAACAGTTAGCGGCACAATATCCGCTGATTGAAGATGAAATCAAAGCCACACAGCTGGAATCAGCATGGCTACGCAAACAGTTTGACCGGTTTGACAGGCTGCAGTACCAGCCTGAAACGCATCAGAATCTGACACTGGAATCCGGGCTGAGCTGGCGAAAGACTAAAAGTGATGATGCAATAGCCAGTACCCGCTCTCAAAGCTATTACACCGGTTTTTCTGCCAACTGGTATCAATACCTTGCGGGGGTGCGTATTGATTACCGAAAAACGGAAAGTGAGACTCCGGACACCGGGGAATGGTATGGTCTGCAACCATTAAATCAGCCATTTACAGCACAACATCAGGTCAGGAAAACAGGATTCAGCGCTTATCTCAAACATCAGGGCCAACACTGGAATCTGCTGGCCGGACTGAGCTACCACAAACCCGCAGACAACTTTCAGTCACAGCTCAGCGGGAAGCTTTCTGTGGTCCGGTTTTCACCGGAAATGACCGTTGCTGCAACCCTTTACCGGGAGCCGGTTACAGATAGCTTACTGAGTGAATCCGGCATGTTTAATCAGGCATCCCAGCGGTGGGGCGCGGTCCATGCCAATGGCGTGAAAGGTCAGATCTCCGTCCCGCTTCATCCGGCATGGTCTGCCGGTTCTGAGCTTGACCTCGCCTGGCTTGAAGGTGAGCGGGTGAAAGCAAACCGGAAGCTGAACCTGACACTCAGCCTGACACATGATCTTACCGGACATGAACAGACGCTGGATTATCTGCGGGTCAGCCCTTTTCTCAACTGGCTCAGCTATGACAACAATCAGAATACTTACACCACAGGTAATGGCGGTTATTTCAGTCCGGAGAATTTTATCAGCGCAGGCAGCAGGCTGAGTGTTCTGACAACAGAGAACCGTCGCTGGCAGGTCAAAGCCGGTCTGTCTCTCAGTTACAGAGCCAGCCAGCCGGGCAATCTTCGCCGTCTGCCCTATTCAACCCCTTCATTTCGTGTCCCACAAAGCTCTGACCGCGGTTTAAACATCAGCGGCGAACTGGAAGGACAGTTACGCTTAACCCCTCACTGGACGCTGGCCGGGCTGTTCAAAATCGCACATGGTGAAGACTACAGAGAGGCCAGCGCAGGCATCCAGCTACGCTGGAACTTCTCCGCAAAATCCGGCGTAACCAGCGATATCCTGATTTCGTCATCGCCCTATCAGGCTGACTATGCCTGGTATTAGTCTGTCTTTTCGTACCCGGTCAATTGTACCCGGTCAATTGATCCCGGTAAGTTTACCGGTTCAATCCTGTGTATTGCGCTGGCACTGAGCGGGATAACCACATTTAAATTGCGCAAATCAACACCCGCTAAACCAGAGAAACCGCCCAGAGATGTTCATAAATAAGCTTTGCTGTCATCAGCATGGTCACTGAAATAAACACCGGCCGCACGATACGGTGACCATGGGAAATCACAAACCGGCTTCCGGCCAGTGAACCAGCGATTTGACCGACTCCCATCACAATACCCAGCGTATAATCAACATGACCCAGAATAATAAACAGGATCAGCGACACAAGGTTTCCGGCCAGATTCAGCGGCTTGGTCATCATGCTTGCCTGCCGGATGGTGTAACCCAACAGAATGACAAAAGCAATCATCCACAGCGAGCCGGTACCGGGGCCAAAAAAACCGTTATAAAAGCCAATCAATAAGCCACACCACACCATAAACCGGGAGGAAGAGATCTTCGGCTGTGCTGCCGTCACCGATTTCAGCTGTTTTGACAACACGGAATAAAGTGTGATGGCACACATCAGTACCGGCAACAAAATTTCCATGGATTCCTTATCAATCAGACTCACAGCAAAAGACCCGGCCAGTGCTCCGGCAGATGCACAAATAATCCCCGTCATCAGTCCTTTGCGCGGCAACGACTGACCGGACAAAAAAATCACGGATGTCGTCAGTTCCCCGACAACCGCCTGCAACCGGTTAGTGCCGAGAACCGCCATCGGCGGTAAACCGGCCAGCAGTAATGCCGGCACGGTAATAAGACCGCCGCCCCCGGCGATTGCATCAACGATCCCGGCAATCACCGAAATCACAAACAAAAACAAATAAATCCCATCTCCGGAATTCAACAGCGATACGTATTCCATAGTCTCTCCTGTGACAACGAATTCAATCAGTGACATCCTGCGACCCGGTTCTTTCCTGCTCTCCGGGACTGTTTACCGTTGTAACATGTGAGAGTATGTAGTTAAATTAACGCATTCTTATTTAATCATTAAGATTAAACTTAATGCTGACTTCAAAAGATATCGAATTTTTCATCACTATCGCCGCCAGTAAATCGCTGGCCGCAGCCGCCAGAAAAATGAATGTCACTCCGCCAGGTGTGTCCCAGCGTTTGCAGCAGATTGAACGAAAGCTGGGTGTGACGCTGGTCGAAAGAAATGCCCGCTCAATTTCACTCACCGCGGAAGGTGAGCTGTTTGCCCGCAAAGGACAGCATATCCTGACGGAGCTGGAAGACCTGCATCAGGATGTGTCTGATGCAAAGCAGGCGATTGCCGGCGATCTTAAAATCGTCTCGCCGCTGGGGCTTGGCATTTATCATATCGGCCCGCTGATTGCGGAATTTCAGCGCCTCTACCCTGCGGTCAATGTGGAACTGAATTTGTCCGATGCACCAAAGTGGTCTGCACACCACAGCCCCGACATCATGCTTTATATCGGGCATCTGCAGGACTCATCGCTGAAAAGAGTGGTATTAGCCAAAAACAGACGGCTGTTACTGGCTGCACCGTCCTATATTGCATCCGCCCCTGATTTAAATCATCCCGGCGATCTGGCGCACCACCGCTGTATTGCCCTGCGGGAAAATGATGAAGATGCCACCATGTGGCGCTTTACTCACCGTGAATCCGCCCATGTCACCAGCGTCCGGATTACACCGGTGCTGTCAAGCAACGTCGGACAGGTGACAAAAGACTGGAGTCTGGCCGGACAAGGGATTATTCAGCGTTCACAATGGGATGTCCGGACTGAACTGGAAGCCGGCACCCTCACCGAAATCCTGCCGTGTTATCAGCTGGCGGATGCTGATATCGTTGCCCTGCTTTCTTCGGAGCGCCTTCGCCGCCCCGGAAAAGTGACCGTTTTTCTGTCGTTTCTGCAACAACAGCTCCCGGCCCGGCTAAATGCAGGATAGGAGATACCCGGAGAATCATGTACCCTGTCGTCCGGACAGCACAGAGCTTCTTTCTCAGCAAACATCAAGATACAGAGAAAACACGTGAAATATATTAATTATCTGGCGGGCTTTATCGTCCTTGGCATCACCACCTGGATTGGCATGATCGTGTTTGACGATACCCCACACCGCCCGGCACCTCCTGAAGTAAATGCCTTTGATCAAAGCGTATTTCATCTGATTGAAAACAGCTCCCGTGATGAAGTCTGCCGGTATATACAACAGCACCGTCACCAGATTCAGTTTCCTGACGACTTAATTCATCAGGTACTGGACACCGGAACTTTCCTGTCTGCAACCTGCCTGTTCAGGGCTTTTCCAAAACGTTATCAGAAAGCGCTTCAGGCACAATGGAAACACGCCCTGTTGCAGGGAGATGTACAGCAGGTCAGAGCACTGACAGAGCTGGGCGTGGATATCCGTCAGCCGGTTCAAATCATGTCCGATCAAAAAGTACCGCAGATGGCCACGATTATTACCGGAGAAAAAACAGTCACGCGGCTTGAGACCCGTCAGGTACAGGAAAAGAAATCTCTGAGTTATCACTCAGCTTTGAACGCAAATGACCGGATACTCAGAACCCTGCCCCATCATCCGAAAACTGTTTCAGCCCTTGTCAAAGATACGATTTATACCTACGACTATATCCATTTTCCTCAGTCACTGACCCCGGAAGCCCGCAGGATGATGCTTGAAGGCAAAAGAGTCGACAATATTTTCGAAGATTACATAATTCTCAATTACACCCCGATGCAAATTGCGGTCAGGAACCATCATGATGATCTGATTGAGCTGCTGTACCACAGAGGCGGCGATATATTCAGACTGACAGACGGTACGCCCGCCATACAGTTAATCGATAATGAAGCATTCGTCCGCCGTCTGTTTGCTGAACACTCAGAACTGCCACCGCCCGGCCCGGCAATCATTCGTGATGATCTCAAACGCTTTCTGGCCGGTTTCAACCCGCAAACAGCTGATTTATCTTATCTGTCGATGCTGGCAACGTACTTCAATGCAGAGCAAATCTTAAACTGGATGAAACAGCATCAATTGCTGGTCACCGGCTGGCACCGCACGCTGAGTGCCGCACTGTCCTGTATACCCAAACGACCTGAAAATGTGCTGAAAAGCGTTTTAAATGACGGGGCAGATTTAAATCAGCAGATATCCGGAGAAGCCGTTTCCGTATGGCTCCGGCAACAACTTTTACCCCTGAGAGGAACAACACCGGCATTACGTGAAGACTTCATCACCCGTCTTCACCTGCAGGATCAGCACATGTACTCTCTGGACACTTTGATCAAAAAAATACTTTCAGCAACGGGGAATGCTTCCGGTGAACTCATTTTTGAGCAATACCGTTTGCACAGAAAACCCATCCACCGGGCCGCGATTAACGGAGATATCCGGACCTTAAAAGCACGCCTTGCACACAACCCCGCCGTCATACAGCAAAAAGATGATCAGGGTAAAGATGCGGTATTTCTGCTGCTTGAGTATCACAGGATGAAGTATTTGCCGGAACTGCCTCAACCGGAAAAATATATCAATACCGAGACAAATGCGGGTGAGACCCCGTTGATATACGCCGCCCAAAAACTGGATATGCCGCTGATGAAAAAACTGATTTGGTATGGTGCCAGTCTGAAAACCCAACGCCACAATTGTGACGCCGTCACTTATGTGTTTCAGCACACCCCGGCCCTGCGGGCAAGAAAACAGCTCAGAGCCAGATTAAAGTTAATCACCAACCGGGCAATGAGGCTGCCGGAAAAAGACGGCCAATATGAAGAGATGCTGCTGTTATTACAAAAAACCAGACAGGCTCAGGCCTTACCAGCCTGCCAGGACAAAGAGATGTCCCGGTTCAGTCAAACATGACCGGATGCAACGTTCACTGATATCTGAATACAGACAGCATACGCGCTTGATCGCCGCCCGGTGCAAAATTTGAGCAACAGATAGCAAAAATGAACCGGAATATGCGATTAAACCACAGCTTTGAATGAGATCAGCCGTTTCAGTTTAAAGACCATATCAGCCTTAAAAACTGTACCTTCGGTTTTTTGGTTATAAACTTAAACGAATAATACAAAAGGATCTCGTCATGACTTTACTGGAACAAGCACAGGCGCTGTTAGAATCCCCCGTTACCCTGGAAACACTGAATCAGCTGGAGGCACTGGCAGACAAGGCTGACGGAAAAGAGAAAGAAGCAATCGGTGATCTGATTGAAACCGCAATCATCGGTGCCCCGGTCGATGTGATTGAGCAATATCAGGCCTCTTTAATCTGATCCGGCACATTTTTTCAGTCTCTGCCAACTCACAAAACCATCGGTTATCGTCACAGAAAAACAGACCAGCGTCGCAAAACGGTTGATTATCAGGCGAATAAGACTTATCGCCTGACCGGGTTTGATTAATCTTATAAGAAGCATCAGATAACAGGATGAAGTTTAGATGGCGAACGGGAAGAAGATCGCTGAAAGAAAGTATTATCTGACATTGTACGTGATGGCAGGCGGTAAGTACCTGAATACCGCCACCATCGTATTCGGCGTCACTTTGCTGATTGCAGATATAACCGGAAGCTCCGTCTTTTCACACATCCACCCTGCGTTAGCTGCCACCAATCCAATCGCGATTATCATCGCTTTAATCCTGTGTATGACTCATCTTCTGTATCAGGTGAAATTCCACAAACCCATCCTGCTGTTATCCGTTGCCCTGCTGGCAGGATTAATCAGTTTTTTTGATTTTGGTTTTAATTTTTTCTTTCACGACGATGTGAGTTCTATCGCCCGTTATCTGTTGAGTCAAATAGACAGGGGCCGGTTTGATACCGTTGGCAATAATATGATTCTGACGTTTATGATCTATGTTGTGGCGATTATATTCCGTCTGTTTCGAAAATATTATACGTTCCAGTTTCTCATGCTGACCGGACTGGCCATTCCTTTTACTGCCGGACTGGGTCACTTTTTTGATTTAGAGCAGCTGTATTTTAAGATGTCGGTTTCAACCGTCGCAATCTGTTTTATGGTTGCGCTTTCCGGGCTGGGGCTGTCAGCCAATAAAGGCGCAATTAAACTGTTCATGACGCCAAATCTGGTTGGACTGGTTGCCAGAACGCAATTCCTTCTTTCTCTCTCATTTTGCATCATTGTCGGCATTTCCCTGCCCAATCTGACAGACAATATGGATTTTTTCTCGGCGTACGAAATATTTGTCACTCTGGCAACAATCTTTATATCCGTCCTGATTTATATCAGCACCATCATTTTGGGCAGGTCGGAACAAAAAAAGAAACTGGCAGAAAAAGAGATGCAACGTCTGCTGATCACCGATCCGTTAACCGGATTATATAACCGGCGAGGGTTGGACCATGAAATACAGAAAGCCCTGAACTTTCAGTCCAGATATGGCGGGGATATTTCCATTCTGATTCTGGATCTGGACCACTTTAAATCCGTCAATGATCGTTTCGGACATGATACCGGCGATTTATTTCTGCAAACCGCGGCAGCTGTTTTCAAGTCTGAAGTAAGAAAAAATGATGTTGTCAGCCGGTATGGTGGCGAAGAGTTTTTAATCCTGTTACCCAACACACCGGAAAGACATGCCAAAACCGTCGCTGAAAAATTAAGAACCGCGCTGGAATCAAAGGACTTCAGCATTCTGTGTGGTCAGGCATATCATCAAACCGTTTCAATTGGCGGTACCACAATTTCCCCCTCACAGCCAGATATCGACAGTTCAATCAAACAAGCCGATCAAATGCTTTATCAGGCGAAAAGCAGCGGCAGAAACCGTTCGGTCATTTACCAGGATACCGGCACCGGTCATGTATCGTTTCTCAAGCATTAATCCCCGGTTTTTACTCAGTCGCAGACCACATAGGATTGCCGCTGACGGTTTCCGTTACTTCCTCCTGCAGGACATCCCAATGTTCAACAATTTTACCGTTCTTCACCCGGAACATATCCACTCCGACCATCGGTTTTGGTCCGGTTCCCTGCGCCCGGAAATGAAGCGCTACCATACCGGTCTCTTCATCAGCAATCACATGACCAATCTGATATTTAAAATTATCCGGCATCTTTTTCGTGAATCCCTTTAACACACCCGAACCATTCGGAAAGTTCGGATTATGCTGGATATAATCCGGGGAAAACCAGCGATCAATTTCGTCGGCATCCCGGTCAATAAATACGGCTTTGACGCCAGCCAGAACAACCGCTTTTGCGGTTTGAGCTGCCATCGTACTCAGTGGGCAAACGGATAACAGTAAGGCGATACAGATTGTTTTTATTTTCATCAGGTTCTTCCATCTTTCTCCAAAATGAATTTCATTAGAACGGATACCTTTCACCAGATAAACCTCATTCTTATGCCAAACATTCATGACATATATTTGTTTTACATAAAATATGAAACCAGATGATTTATTACTGTCACCATAAAACGCCGCTCAAATAACACTTTATCAGGCCAAAAACAATGGCAGAAACCACCCGGTCACTGACCGGGATAACCCAACAAACTGAAGATGCAGGGTTCAGGTTACCTGGGTATAGTTCAACTGAAATTGATATGATTCATGACACTTTAAAAGGAACTCCTGATGATTACACTGCATCATCTCAATCAATCCCGTTCAAAAAGAATTATCTGGCTGCTCGAAGAGCTTGGTGTGGACTACACAATCCGGGCTTATCAGCGTGATACGGCCACCAATTTAGCTCCTGCGGCATTGAAAGCCATTCACCCGTTAGGTAAATCGCCGGTGATTGAGGAAGACGGTTTTGTGCTGGCTGAATCGGGCGCAATTACCGAATCACTGATCGACAGATTTGCACCGGATACCCTTGCTCCACCAAGGGGAACACAGGCATTTGCTGAATATCAGCAATGGATACATTTTGCGGAAAGTTCAGCCATGGTACCAACCTTACTGAAAATCTTTCTGGCCATGGATGGCACTGAAACGCAGTTTCTTGCCGGTTATGCAGACACTGAACTGAAAAAAGTGATGGGCTATCTGGATCAGGTGCTCGCTGACAAAACTTACTTTGTCGCCGGAAAGCTCACCGGGGCAGATATCATGATGTCATTTATTCCGGAGCTGCTGGAACGTTTAGGTGTCCTTTCCGGTTATCCGAACCTGCAACGTTATCATCAGCATTTATCGTCACTCCCACTTTATCAAAAAGCCAATCAGCTGGAAGCGCAGTACGATAACCAATAAACGCTCTTTCATCCGCCCGCAAAACTGCGGGCCTGACCAAAGCGGGTTGCTCATTCAGTGAACCCGCTTTTGCAGAAACATCAGCCAGAAACGTCAATGTAAACGGGATCCTGGTTCGTATGACAGGCACATCGCGACTCAATCGATGAATAGTGCAAATTATTTCAATAGACCCAAACAACCTGAAGATGCAGGCTGCTTGGGTATATTAGCTCAAAGTGCCAAATCATCCCGTCGTCTTACAGATTATCTCGTCTTATTCCCCTCACTTTAAGCCCGTTTCTTCTACACTTACCTATAAGGTTGCTATGAATACCCGCTCTGAGACGCAGGAAGAAAAAACCAGTACAGCAACCGCTTATGGCAGCAACATGCCTGAACAGATTTCTGAAGTTCCATCACAATAAAAAAGGAGTATTGATATGCGGCATTATCATAATTTACTTTACGTCAGCCATGGAACAACAGATGAAACCGAGGGGCTGAAGCAGGCCCTGAGTCTGGCCCGTAATAATGACGCTCCGCTCAAAGTATTGATTGTCTGCCCTGACTTTCCTGCAGAATTTCCCGGCTATCAGAAAGACTATCAGGAATCCATATTGGCCGTGGCAGAGGCGCGTGTTCAGCGAACGCGTGATGCACTCAAGCTGGAAGAAGGCGCCGTCGAAGTTTCAATGGCTCTGGTTAGTGACACAACCCCTGCGATCAATATTATTCAGCATGTTCTCCAACATGGACACGATTTAGTGATCAAAGAAGCCGAATCACAGGATAACCGGTGTGGATTAAAAACCATTGATATGAATTTACTGCGTAAATGCCCGGTTCCCGTCTGGCTTTGCCGCCCGATTCAACATTCCCGCCAGCATATCCGGGTCGCCGTCGCAATTGATCCCAAAGCGCAGGAGGCAGCAGCAGAGAGTTTATCCAAACGGATGCTGGCACTATCCCGTTCCCTGGCGGACAGCTGCAGTGGAGAATTACACATTCTCTCATGTTGGGATTACGAATTTGAAGCATATTTACGTGGCAATATGTGGATTAAAACCTCAGATGCTGAGATCGACCAGACCATTGTCAGAACGCAAGCTGAACATCGCGCTGCGCTGGATGCACTGATTCAGTCCTCAGGTATCAGCGGCCTGCATCAGATTCATCATCTGCGTGGTAAAGCAACCGAACTGATTCCTGATTTTGCTCAGAATCAGAACATAGACATTCTGGTGATGGGAACGGTTGCCCGCACCGGTCTTCCCGGATTTATGATTGGAAATACGGCAGAAAATATTGTTCAGAAACTCAACTGTTCGCTGATGGGACTGAAGCCACAGGGATTTGTTTCCCCGGTGAAAGCATACTAAGGCAGGTCAGTATGCGGACAGCCAAAATGAAAGAAAAAGAGGTCCAGACCCAATGGCATCATCTCTCCACAGACGGCGCTCTCAAGCTACAGCAGGCCCGGACTGGCGGGCTGAGTCAGCATGAGGCTGAGAAACGACTGAAACAATACGGGCCGAACCGCCTGCCGGAAGCTGCCCGGCGCAGCGCGCTGATACGCTTTCTGCAACAGTTTCATAATATCCTGATTTATGTGTTGCTTGGCTCGGCCACAATTACAGCGATACTGAATCACTGGATGGATACCGGCGTGATTCTGGCCGTGGTCCTTGTCAACGCAATTATCGGCTATCTTCAGGAGGGCAAGGCAGAAAAAGCCATGGATGCGATCCGGCATATGCTGGCTCCGCAAGCCAACGTGATTCGGGACGGTGAGCGTCTCAGTATCAAAGGAGAACAACTGGTTCCCGGTGACGTTGTACTGTTAGAAGCAGGCGATAAAGTCCCGGCGGATTTACGCCTGTTTACCACGCATGGCTTGTCAGTTCAGGAAGCCATTCTGACCGGGGAATCGGTACCGGTTGTGAAACACATCGCTGCGGTCGCCGCAGATGCTCCGCTGGGTGATCGCACCTGCATGGTTTTTTCCGGAACGCTGGTCACTGCGGGTCAGGGTCAGGGCGTGGTGGTCACAACAGGAAGTCAGACCGAAATCGGGCGTATCAGCGGGCTGCTGTCTGAGGTCGAAACCCTGACGACACCACTGGTCGCGCAAATGGGCGTGTTTGCCAAATGGCTGACGGTGTTAATCCTGCTGCTCGCGGCGCTGTTACTCGCATTCGGTTATTTTGTCATTCACTACCAGTTTACTGAAATGTTTCTGGCTGTGGTCGGGCTCTCCGTTGCAGCCATCCCGGAAGGTTTGCCCGCGGTTTTGACCATTACCCTGGCGATCGGGGTGCAGGCGATGGCACGGCGAAATGCCATCGTCCGGCGCTTACCGGCGATTGAAACACTCGGATCAGTCTCGGTGATATGCACGGATAAAACCGGCACCCTGACCCGCAATGAAATGATGGTCGCTTCGGTGCTGGATCACTGGCATCTGTTTACAATTGAGGGCGAAGGTTACAAACCGGAAGGGGCTCTCATGCTGGAAAACTCGCCGATCTGCCCTTCTGAACATCATGTGCTGGAAGAACTGGCCCGTGCTGCAACACTTTGTAACGATGCCCGCTTACGCGAGCAGGACGGTATCTGGCATGTGGAAGGCGATCCGATGGAAGGTGCCCTGCTCGCTTTTGCCGGGAAAATGGATATGGATGTCCGCAAAGCGCAGTCAGGCTGGACCCGCACCGACTCGATTCCCTTTGATTCCCAATATCGCTTTATGGCGACCCTGAACCATGACCACGAACATCATGCATTTATATTCGTCAAAGGGGCGCCCGAGCGGATTCTGGCGATGAGCGACAATCAGCGCAGTGCAGACGGCCATACGGAAGCGCTTGACTACGCATACTGGAATGCCAAAGCTGAATCGGTGGCAGCTCTGGGTCAGCGGGTGCTGGCTTTTGCGGTGAGATCAGTGTCGCCGGAACATACGGTGCTCGAACGCAGCGATGTTGAAGATTCGCTCACACTGATCGGAATGGTGGGCATGATAGATCCGCCGCGTCCGGAAGCCATCGTCGCCGTAGCAGAATGTCACAGTGCCGGTATCCGGGTGAAAATGATCACCGGCGACCACGCAAAAACAGCCGCGGCGATTGGACAGCGGATCGGCCTGCAAAATCCGGACAAAGTGCTGACCGGTGCTGACCTCGACAACATGGAAGATGCCGCCTTACATCAGGCGGTACTGAACTGTGATATTTTTGCCCGCACCAGCCCGGAACATAAACTGCGACTGGTGATGGCATTGCAATCACACGGCATGACCGTCGCAATGACCGGTGACGGCGTGAATGATGCCCCGGCATTAAAACGTTCTGATGCCGGTATCGCGATGGGGCGTAAAGGATCGGAAGCCGCTAAAGAAGCCGCAGAACTGGTTCTGGCTGATGATAATTTTGCTTCCATTGCCGCTGCGGTACGCGAGGGCCGGACCGTTTATGACAATCTGAAGAAGGTGATCAGCTGGACACTGCCGACCAATGCCGGTGAAGCGATGACGATTATTCTCGCCCTGCTGCTGGGGATGACACTGCCCATCACACCGGTACAGATTCTGTGGGTCAACCTGATCACCGCCGTCACGCTGGGGATTGCCCTGGCCTTTGAGCCAACAGAAGCAACCACGATGCGCCGCCCGCCCCGCCCGCGCAATGAACCGCTGCTCTCCGGCCATCTGGTCTGGCATATTGTGCTGGTTTCCACCCTGTTTTCATGTGGTGTGTTTGGTATTTATCACTATGCGGTCAATCAGGGTTATACGATCGAACTCGCCCGGACCATGGCACTGAACACTCTGGTGGTGATGGAAATTTTCCAGCTGTTCTTTATCCGCAATATTCATGGAACATCGTTGACATGGGATGCCGTCAAAGGCACCAAAGTCGTCTGGGCAGTGGTCATCGCCGTGACCATCGCCCAGTTTGCCATCACCTATCTGCCGCCTTTGCAAACCGTCTTTGCGACGGCTTCCATTCCATTCTGGGATGATGTTCTGATTATCGGCATTGGCGTGTCGCTGTTCATTATTATTGAGACAGAGAAACAGATCCGGCTGGCGATCCGGCGGCATGTATGACGGCGTCTCGTTTATATTCTCAGAATGACTGGTTTTGACTGCAATGATTTCATTTGTCATTATCTGCTTTGATATACCCAAACAACCTGATGCCAATAACTTGATGGATTTATGTTTTATCAGACTGAACAGCTAAAAAACCCGGTTCACGCCATCAGGCATACCTATCAGCACGGCATTACCGAGCCGGAACATCAGCATCAGGTGATCCAGCTGTTACACATCCTGAACGGGGTGATTCGCGTCTATATGCAAGGCACCTGCCGGGTCATTCCGCCTTCCCGCGGGCTGCTCATCCCCGCTGGTGTTCCTCATCGTCTGGTCGCTGTCGGTGGCGTTGATGTCCGGGCGCTTTTTATCGATCCGCTGGCACGGGCTGATGTCATCCATGAGCCCGGTATCTTTCAGGTCAGCCCGCTGCTGCGGGAACTGATCAATACCGCGTCTGAATTTGCCGGTGAGATTGACGCCGGTTCACGGGAAGAGCGTATCCATGAGCTCATTCTTGATGAGCTGCGTTTGATTCACCTGACGGGTTTCAACGTTGCCATGCCAGCTTCACAAGCACTCAAACAGTTTTGTGAGCGGATAGCCGCGCATCCGGAACGGCCGTGGGAACTTGCTGATGTCGCGGCATCCTTAAATGTGTCTGCCCGCACCATTTCACGTAAGTTCCATGCTGAAACCGGCATGAGTTTCGGAGAATGGCTGCGGCGGTTCCGGCTGTTACGCAGTATGGAACTGATGGCCAGCGGATATTCTGTCACGGATGCCGCTATCGCCGTCGGGTACGACAGCCACAGTTCCTTTAGCCTGATGTTCAAACAGCGGGTTGGCATGTCTCCCAAATCTTTTGTTGCCAGCCCGGCTTAACCCGCATCAGAAGCGGGCCAGCAGCATGCTTCCTGATGAACCAGCAAACCATTGACTGCGTTCAGCGTTGCCTGCAACAGTGCTTTAAGCGAATCGGTATCAATCGCAACGCCATGAAAACTACCCTGTGCGCCGGACTGAATCTCGACATAGGTCACCGCACGGCTCCGGGTGCTGGCACCAAGCGTATGCTCTGAATAGTCTTTAATATTGATGTCCAGACCAAATGCCTGCCTGAGACCATCAACCAGCGCACTCATCACACCCGTCCCTTTTCCCTGCGCGTTCACTTCACATCCCTGATGCATTAATTTCGCGAAGATATATTGCCCTTCCGCCTGAGACTGACTCTGGTACGCCATCAGATGAAGTCCCGGCTTATCAACAACACCATAGGATTCCCGAAACAGCTGCCAGATAGCTTTTAAACTCATTTCACAACCCGAATGATGTGTAAAGGCTTTGACTTTTTCACTGAAATCAATCTGCAAAGCCTTTGGCAGCCTGAGTCCGTGATTCTGCTCTATCAGCCAGGCGGGGCCACTTTTACCGGACTGACTGTTCACCCGGATGACTGCTTCGTAGGAACACCCCAAATCCTCCGGGTCAACCGGCAGATAAGGCACATCCCACATGGTTTCATCTGTTTTTCTGCGATGGGCAAATCCTTTTTTAATCGCATCCTGATGAGACCCCGAGAATGCGGTAAAAACCAGTTCACCGGCGTATGGATGCCTCGGATGTACCGGGAGGCGATTGCAGTACTCTGCAACTTCAACAGTTTTTTTCATATCATCAAACTTCAGGTTTGGCGTCACTCCCTGACTATAGAGGTTCATGGCTAAGGTCAGTAAATCGACATTACCGGTTCTCTCTCCGTTACCAAACAGGCACCCTTCCACCCGCTGCGCGCCACCCAGCACCCCAAGTTCTGCCGTCGCAACCCCTGTTCCCCGGTCATTATGCGGGTGAATACTGATCGTGACATGGCTCAGATCGCTGAAATTGCGCATAAACAGTTCTATCTGATCGGCAAAAACATTCGGCGTATTCACTTCCACCGTCGTTGGCAAATTCAGGATTAACGGCCGGGATGCGGCAGGTTCCCATAAGTCTTTCACGGCTTCACAAATTTCCAGTGCAAAATCCGCTTCTGTGAAACAAAAGGTTTCCGGAGAATATTCCAGACACCATGTGGTTTCAGGCTGCGCGTCACACAACTGTTTAATCAGCCCTGCGGCATTGCATGCCAGCCGGATGGTTTGCTCCTTTGAGTGCCGGAACACAACGTCTCTGAAGGTCGGCGCAGTGGCATTGTAAACATGTATGATGGCCTGATTTGCCCCGCGCAGTGACGCCATTGTCCTGCGGATTAAATCCGGGCGCGCCTGCGTCATCACCTGAATCCAGACATCATCAGGTATCCGTTGCTGCTCAATCAGCTGACGGACAAATTCAAACTCCGTTGCAGATGCGGCCGGAAAGGCAACTTCGATCTCTTTAAAACCACACTGAATCAGGTGATTGAAATACATCAGCTTTCGCTCGTGATCCATAGGGTGAGCAAGCGCCTGATTGCCATCCCTTAAATCGGTTGAGCACCAGCGCGGTGCGGCTGTCAGTCGCTTTTCCGGCCATTCACGGTCCGGGTTGGAAACAATATTGGCGGATCTGTATTTTTGAGCCGGGTCTGAAATCATAATCGCTGCCTCGCGGTGTTTTTCAGGAGAATGTTCAGCCATTTTAAAAAACACAGCAGCGGGCGCTTATCCATAACGGACACATTTGTTTCCCGGATAGCCAGGGAGTGAGGTCACCGGACTGATGCAATAACCTGATGATTTTGAATGAGAAGGTGAATCACCTGATTGAAAAGCATACGGATTGGCATACATGGATGAGGTTGATTTGATTTTGTGATTTAAATCACACAAAAACAAACCAGACGATTTCCGGAGCAAGTTTCAAATTCAATACTGACCCGGGCGATCAAAATCAATCCCACAGACTCTGGCGCAGCTTTATGATGCGATAAGGGGAGTGAATCAAAACATCCGTTAGACCGGCTCAAAAATATTCAGCGCCTCACCCCATTGTGGGTTTTCCCGCTGTTGTTGCCGGATTGAAACAATCACTCTGCCATAGTCGCCATCCGACATATCCCGCCAGTAGCGTGGATCCCGTTTGATTTTCTTATCATATTCAACCGTCACCGGATCTTTTTCCCGTGACTCTTCCAGCAACAAACAGTCCGGCAGGGGCTGGCTGACATCCATATAACACTGAATCATCTGCCATAACCGGCGGTATTCATCTACCATTTCATCCCCGCCGATCAGTGAACTCAACGGCACCCCGTGCATTGAACCACTATAGCGGTGTGCCAGGAGCAAGGCGTGTTTGATTTGCCCCTGTGGTCCGGGAGCCGTGGATAAAACACAGTCAAATTCAATAAACGGATAGCTGTAACGCACCCGGCCACTGCGGGTATAGAGCGTCACCATCCCGGTACGCCGGTTCAGGGTGAAAATTTTCCGGATACGAAACAGAGCACTCAGTGGCCACGGCACCCAGGCAGTGTGGTTACAGAGTTCAAAGAATCCCCAGAAGGCACAACAAGGTGCAATGACATATAAAAGATAATCAAAAAATAGCAAGATCACATTATGTGGAGTATCCCCTGATGTCACCAGATAAGTAAACAATAAAAGAAGCATAAAACATGGGTTTAAATATAATACTGTCACTTTCGCTGCTGCTGCAAAAACCAAAAAAAAATGCATCCAGATATTGCCTTTATACATATTCAGATGCTTTTGATTCCAGAAGGATTCAGCCTCAGGGTTTTCTTCTGCCTCTTCACGCATTTCTGATGGAGAACGATCGGTTTCAACCCTGGTACAAACCGTTGGGGTTGATTGACACCAACGGAGTTCACTCTGCCCCGAGGAAAAAAGCTTTTGCGCCAGTGTTTTTTCCGGGCCCGGCCGCTGTGGCGGAATATGCTTACTGTTGTAAGCCGTTGGTTGATAAACGTTGTCGGTTGTCACGATATATTACTGTTTTATTGGTGAATTCATTATTTACCCGGGCGATCAAAATCAATCCCACAGACTCTGGCGTAGCTTTATGATGTGATGAGGAGTAAATAAAAACATCCGTTAAGCTGGCTCAAAAATATTCAGCGCCTCACCCCATTGTGGATTTTCCCGCTGTTGTTGCCGGATTGAAACAATCACTCTGTCATAGTCGCCATCCGACATATCCCGCCAGTAGCGTGGATCCCGTTTGATTTTCTTATCATATTCAACCGTCACCGGATCTTTTTCCCGTGACTCTTCCAGCAACAAACAGTCCGGCAGGGGCTGGCTGACATCCATATAACACTGAATCATCTGCCATAACCGGCGGTATTCATCCACCATTTCATCCCCGCCGATCAGTGAACTCAACGGCACCCCGTGCATTGAACCACTATAGCGGTGTGCTAATAATAACGCATGTTTGATTTGCCCCTGTGGTCCGGGAGCCGTGGATAAAACACAGTCAAATTCAATAAACGGATAGCTGTAACGCACCCGGCCACTGCGGGTATAGAGCGTCACCATCCCGGTACGCCGGTTCAGGGTGAAAATTTTCCGGATACGAAACAGAGCACTCAGTGGCCACGGAATCCAGGCAGTCCGGTTACAGAGTTCGAAGAATCCCCAAAATAAACCACATGGAATTACAGCATATTTAACATAACCCATAAACATTTCTACTCCATCGGCCCACCCAAACTCTCCCCAAGTGATCAAAGCACCAATGAACAAGATAAAAATAAAAAATGGAGTAAGGAATAATACTGTAAATTTAGCTGCTGCTGCAAAAACCAAAAAAAAATGCATCCAGATATTGCCTTTATACATATCCAGATATTCTTGATTCCAGAAGGATTCAGCCTCAGGTTTTTCTTTTGCTTCTTCACGCATTTCTGATGGAGAGCAATCGGTTTCAACCCGGGTACAAACCGTTGGGGTTGGTTGACACCAGCGGAGTTCACTCTGCCCCGAGGAAAATAGCTTTTGCGCCAGTGTTTTTTCCGGGCGCGGCCGCTGTGGCGGAATATGCTTACTGTTGTAAGCCGTTGGTTGATATACGTTGTCGGTTGTCATGACTTTGTCCTGTTAATTTTGATCTCTGGAATCTGCCCAGTAGTAATTTTCCGGATGAGTTTTTGGAGCGTCAAACAGACTTTCGAAAAATCCTGTTGGTTGCCCGGCTTCAAAACTGGCCTGATCCAGGCTGATTTTACCTGCTTTCAGGTTCTCTTCGGCTTTTTCTACCTGATCCAGTGGCGGCTGGGGGAAAATCATTTCCCCGCCCCGGATCTGAATTAATGCCTGAATATTATTTCGATAGCGTATCGTGTCCGCCCCGGCCGGAACCGGTTTAGACAAAGGCAGGGTGGCCCGGAAAAAGTACAGCCTGCCTTCGGCCACAACCAGCTCTTCTGCCGGAATAATCGGTTTAAGTTTGACAGGTTTGACATAATACGGAGCAGCTTCCTGACCCCGGCTGGTATATCTCCCCCGATCAGACTGGCTCTGCGCTACACTTCCCGATGTGATGGTTTGCTCCACCACTTCACGAAAACGGGTATGAATCTGTAAATCCTGCTTACTCATATTCAGTAGCTGGGCAATGTTAGAATGCACATAGATATAATGCGAATAATGACGCGCTTTCAGCAGCTGTTTTTTATCTGCCCGGAGCGGGGAGCTATCAATGGCATAACACTCGACTTTCAGATTTACAAACAGATTGAGCAGTTGAATATAAGCATCTTCCGGGGAGTCTGATAAATAGGCGTAAACCCCGTCTTCAGCCGGCGCCTTGCCAAACGGGCCATTTTTCAGCCAGACTTCCATCGGCTGATCGGTACAGTAATACGTGATTGCGAACCCGGCCCCGACCACCAGCAGGGTAAACCAGCCGACAGGGCCCAGCCCGAGAAAGGTCGCAGAGGTTTCAAAAAAGGTTGCACCTATAGTTCCCAGCAAGGTGCCTGCTGCCATGATACTGGTCCCTATCGCTGCATCGTAATCCCGATTCCCCCACAAACGGTAAGCATCCCAGGCCATCAGTCCAGCCGTAATCACTCCTCCGGTAGCAGCTGCGATATTAATCTTGCTGATTCGACTCACCATTTTTGCATTAATTTTGACCTTTGACAGAGCCGTTTCAATACTTCCGGTAACTTCTTCACTAAAGACGATGTGAGTCTTATTCGAAAAATTATATTAGGCAATATAGAGATAACCGTTGCGGACCGGAGCCGTGCGCTCTTTATCTTTCTGGCGGCTGCCTGCAATGTTCTTATCAAACGTCGGCAACAGCGTCAGCGGTAAAAATGCCTGCACCTGATAATTCTGATGTTTGTCCTGCCGCTTGGTATGGGTTACATTACTGAACAGTGGCAGGCGAATCGGGCCGTCTTCCCCTTCGACCTTCAGCCAGACATTACGGTTTTCTTTTTCGTCCTTCCAGTCCCAGCTGTAAATCGTTGCGTCTTTTGGTCGTTTTCGCGGTTATAAGCCTCACATTATAAACAGCTCATTTGAGGTTAATTTTAATCTCATCATTTATTGATATCAAGAATTCAAATTTCCGACAGTCATTGAGCCGGATATAAAACAGATTCTGACTAAATCTCAGAGAAAAGTTGATGATGGATGAAGGGACGGGGAACGTCCCTTCGGACAGTCGTAAGATCAAGACGTTAAGCAGACTCAAAAATATTCAGTACTTTTTCTTTCTCTGGTGTGCTGTTTTGTTGGCTGCGGATACTGTGAATGGTCCGGCGAAACGCCTCTTCCGTCATTTTTCGCCAGTACTCCGGATCCCGGCCGGTTTGTTGATCATACGCTGCGGTGACCGGATCCAACGGACGCGATTCTTCCAGCACCAGTGTATCCGGCAGTGGCTGACTCACATCCATAAACCGCTGAATCATATTCCATACCCGGTAATATTCAGCCACCATTTGTTTGGAGCCTATCAGACCATTGAGTGGCACGGCATGCTGATAACCGTGATAGCGATGCACCAGATACAAACTATATAACATCTGTCCCTGCGGGCCGGGGTTAGAAGCCAGCAGACAGTCAAACTCTATAAACGGATGACTGTAACGCACCTTGTCCCGCCCATGATACAACGTCACCATCCCGGTTCGCCGGTTCATGGAAAATATCTTACAGGCGTGCATAAACCGGGGATTCCAGTAGCCTTTGTTGATTAATTCAGCCATGCCCCAGAATAGAATACTGGGTGGGAAAGCGTATTTCATAATAAAAAAAGTCAAAATAAATACATGATAAAAGTCATTCCATGAATGAATGTCAAATGGCTTTATAAAATAAAGCACTAATTCGATTATTGCACACAGAGGAACAAACATAACAACTATTCCCTTACCAAAGCTAGATGCAATAAGGAGCATATTAATACCTGTGCTAAACTTTGAGTTGGAAAGGGTTTGTTCATTCCAGTAATTTTTTTTATCCGGTGAGCTTTCACAAACCTCCTTCCACTTCTCCGGGCCAATGTCACTGTCTAACTGAGTGGAGATGGTCTCGGTTGGCCGGGTAAATGGCAAGACCCGGCAGTTGAGTTTCATCAGCTTTTGCGCAATCCCTCTGGGCTGCGCCTGGGGTTGTGGCGTAAAAGTGCGGCTGTTGTAGGCCGTTGGCTGATAGCTATTGTCGGTTGTCACGATATATTACTGTTTTATTGGTGAATTCATTATTTACCCGGGCGATTAAAATCGATCCCACAGACTCTGGCGCAGCTTTATGATACGATGAGGGGATTGGAAAACACATCCGTTAAGCCGACTCAAAAATATTCAGCTCAGGCCCCGTGGCCGGAATATGCTCTTCCCGCTGCCAGACAATAATTTCATCCAGCTTCTTCGCGTAGTCGTCATCCGTCATTTCCCGCCAGTAGGTCGGATTACGGCCGGTTTTTTTATCATGGGCGACAGTGGTTTCATCCTGCTCACGAAAAGGCTCCAGTATCGGAATATCGGGTAAAGGCTGGCTAACATCCATATATTGCTGAATCATATTCCACACCCGCAGGTACTCTTCCTGAGACAGATGCATCCCACACATCGAACCCAACCCGATGGCACCCTCATTGTAATCATGATAACGGTGCACCAGCTTCAGGTGATGACTCAGCAATCCCTGATGGTTGGGATTACTCATCAGAATACAGTCAAATTCCAGAAACGGATGGCTGAAAATCACCCGGTTCCCTTTACCATATAAAGTGACCATCCCGGTTTCACGGCTCAGGGTAAAACGTTTTCGGGCAAAAAAAGAGATGTTATCTTTATTGAAATATTTTGCCATGACTCCATCAGTCAACCATGATGGTCCATTAAACAGGAACATCGGGCTATAAATTACCAGAGCAGGTAATGTTACATATAGTAAAGCATTGGAAAATATATAAATAACCCCTTCCCATCCATGTTTACCAAGCAAGGGAAGTAGTGATATTAAAAACAATAAAGGAGTAGCAAACCAAAGTGCGAATTTCGCTAAAGCTGCCATAAAGAAATAGAACCCCAGCCATTTCGCAAAAGTATAGGGTTCTAATCGCCGGTGGTTCCAGTATACATCCATTCCTACTTCAGCACTGTCACTATGTATCGACGGTTTATCATCTTCGATCACTGAAGTCGCAATACTGTTATTGTCCGTCTGCGTGTAGGAAAAAGCCTTCCCCCGCCGGTAAAGACTCTCATACCAGCCCCTTTTACCGGGCTGAGGCTGTGGAGTAAAATCTAGGCTGTTATAGGCACTAGGTTGGTAAGCCATATTTTATTCCTCTTTAATCTTAGGCAACTGACAGTGGATCCAGCTCTGATCCTCATCATTACTAAAATCCGGCTCCCCGGACGGGTCATCCTGAGGTTCTGCTTCATCCAGTGGGGGCAGAGGAAAGGATATATCATTGATCACAAACTGCGCCCGGGCAACAAACCCCGGCTCATAGTGATACAACTCCCGTTTCATTCCTGGTATACCAAGTACTTTGGTCTCTTTCCGGTCTGGTGGAATCGTTTTGCTGTGCCGGTAACCATACAGCGCACCATCTTCTGATTGCACGGTTTTCAGCGGCGTATCATTAAAGTTATCGATATTTTGCATCGTGTGTGTTCTGATAAATTCTGTACGGCTCGCAGTATCATGCAAGCGGCTTTTATGTTCCATGACTCCCTGACGAATATACAGACGGTCGGTCTCTCTCTGCCGGTTGAACAGTTGCGATAAGTTCGAGCGCGCCCACAGCACATGGGTCACACCGGCCTGTTGCCATTCCTCCTGAATTTCCGGAGCCATTTGAGTGTCTTTGCCCAAAGCATACATACTGATATCAAAGCGGATCAACAGCCCCAGCAGGCGCTCAAAGGCCGCATCCGGATCGTCTAAATACCGGTAATCATCACCCGGTGAATATGAGGCAAACGGACCATTGGCCAGCCAGGTTTCCAGCGGGGTATCTTTGAGGAAGATATAAAGCACCCCACCAACAATCGCAATCACAAAGGCCCATGGGCAAGCCGCAGATAGAAAGCTGCCTTCTGCCGCCAGATTACCAAGGGCAGCAAAAGTCGCTCCCACCCCAAAGGTCATCATGGCCGCTGCTGCATCCATATCATTGTTATGCTTAAGCTGGAAAGCTTCATAAATGCCGATCGATCCGGTCAGAACATCAGCAACAAAACTGGCTACAACTAACTTAGTGAATGTCAATTTTAAACCAATCGCAGAAAAGGCTCTCCCCACCAGTTTAGAGGCGGGAATTTTAATAAATGTCTTTTTTGCAATTGCTTTGGCAAAGCGGGATTCAGCACCTAACGCCATATTGGCACTATGCGCCAACGCTACAGAAAAATCCAAAACAGCACTGAATACATTCGCCGCTGAATGCGGAATATCTTTTAATTCAATAATATTTTCAAAATACTGTTTATTCGCCATCAGATTCAACACTTCAATCCCGACCATCAGGCGGGGAATATTCAGCTTCTCATAAGCATCTGCAATCGCCTTACTTTTAGCATAATCCGCCAGCGTGCGTTTGGTGGCGGGTTTATTGTAAGCGTTCACCACTGCGGTGTCAGCCGGGGCGACTATCAGGGTAAAGGCACCTTTTTTACCCAGCATATCAGCACCCCCGGAGGTCTGCTTCTGCATGGCTTTCAGCGCTGCTTTGCGGTTTGAGGTCAGTACCAGTTTGCCTTCAGAATCAAACAGGCGTACAGACTTGCTCTTATTGGTATCAACATTGTGTAACAGCTTGCGATCGGCTTCTGTCAGACCGTTTTTCAGGCCGCCGCCTTCAACACCAATCACGACATAATTCTGTTTCACCTTCCCGGCCTCTGTCAGCTCAAGCTGACCAAAAGCGGTCGGCCCACTGGCTTTCAGAGTTGACATGATGGGGACATAGACGCTTTCCAGCGACACACTCTGAGTCTTCGTTTTACTCAGGGTCAGTGCAATTTCCGTGATGGCATCAAAATAATCCTTCAGAAATCCATTGACCATCCCGGCAATCCGGCGCTCGGTGGCAAATTCACCCTCTCCGTTATCTCCGGCACCTTCAGCGTAAAGCTCACCCATTTCAAATACTTCCAGCTGCTCTGGCTGAATCAGCAGGTTTTCATCCCCCCAGCGGGCCAGTCCTGCGGCTGTACACAAACCGGAACCATCGTTCTCATCCGCTTCAGCCGTATAGGCTTCATCCATCGGCACTTCGCCATTTTCCGGAAACAAGACTTCATGCAACGGGTGGCTGCGATCGTTCTCCAGCAGGCGAACCAGCTGAGAAGAATACGGATGTTTGCGTTTGTAGCCCTTTTCACCAATGCCCAGTGTATCCACGGCGCTCAGTTCCATCCGCAATGCGCTCACTGCATTGCCGACAATCTTATAAGCCGCTGCGGCATTGGCGTCATCCATGGATGCAATATCTTTCAGCCATACCGCCAGCGCTTTCTTATCCAGTGCACGGGAAAGTTTTTTCTGCAACTCATTCATCCGGGTAAACAACAGCATCCGCTCAGTCAGCCGGGTTGTCCGGCGGAAGACGCCACCCGGACTGCTGTCAAATCCTCTGTTGCCCATATATTTATGGTACTGATTTTTCGTCTCTCCCCACTTGGCCGGGATGATAAAGCGCTGCACCAGTTCAGCCGATTTAAAGTATTTCTGAGAGGCGGCATCATTGAGCAGCACACTCATTTCACCAATCCCGGACCTGACGAGATAAGTCAGGTGTCGCAGTTCAAACAGCGGGTCATCAAATATTATTCCGCGTAATTTCCGCGCTTTGCCATCAGCCAGATAATCTCCAACACCACTGATCTGATCCCACTCTGGTGATTCTGCCGGTCCTTCGGTGATCAATTCATTACGGGCAGTCATCCGTAACATAAAATCATACCGGTGCTTATCCTGTTTATTGGCGATTTCATTCTTATACTGACTGACCGCGGTGGCACCATCATCCATCGCCGCCTGAATATCCGATTTTATCTGCTCATATTCACCGGACAGCCAGCTGCCCGCCAAATCCTGACTGAAATCTTTCGGCTCTCCCAGCAGCATTTCCAGCTCCGGCTCCCGCGCCCGGACTTCTTTCAGTTCATCAAGCAGCATCGGCTCATAATCTGGTTTTTGCATTCGTGCTTTGAGTGCATCCGGGTTGGCTTCCAGATAATTCAGCCGCGAACCACTCCACGGCACTTCTGAAAATGCAATCCGGATCTCTGTGCGTTTCCCGTCAGCACGGGACGGATACCAAATCTCTTTCAGGGGCTGGCCGGTCGCTTCACGCCGGGTATTGGTTTTAAAGGGCTTCCCATACCCTTCCCGGTAATTCAGTAAATGAACATCTTTAAAACACGGCAGACCGTCGTCAGTCGCGGTGACTGCGACTTCCCGCCAGATTTGGCCGTTATAGGCAATATAGAGATAACCGTTTCGGACCGGAGCCGTGCGCTCTTTATCTTTCTGGCGGCTGCCTGCAATGTTCTTATCAAACGTCGGCAACAGCGTCAGCGGTAAAAATGCCTGCACCTGATAATTCTGATGTTTGTCCTGCCGCTTGGTATGGGTTACATTACTGAACAGTGGCAGGCGAATCGGGCCGTCTTCCCCTTCGACCTTCAGCCAGACATTACGGTTTTCTTTTTCGTCCTTCCAGTCCCAGCTGTAAATCGTTGCGTCTTTTGGTCGTTTTCGCGGTTATAAGCCTCACATTATAAACAGCTCATTTGAGGTTAATTTTAATCTCATCATTTATTGATATCAAGAATTCAAATTTCCGACAGTCATTGAGCCGGATATAAAACAGATTCTGACTAAATCTCAGAGAAAAGTTGATGATGGATGAAGGGACGGGGAACGTCCCTTCGGACAGTCGTAAGATCAAGACGTTAAGCAGACTCAAAAATATTCAGTACTTTTTCTTTCTCTGGTGTGCTGTTTTGTTGGCTGCGGATACTGTGAATGGTCCGGCGAAACGCCTCTTCCGTCATTTTTCGCCAGTACTCCGGATCCCGGCCGGTTTGTTGATCATACGCTGCGGTGACCGGATCCAACGGACGCGATTCTTCCAGCACCAGTGTATCCGGCAGTGGCTGACTCACATCCATAAACCGCTGAATCATATTCCATACCCGGTAATATTCAGCCACCATTTGTTTGGAGCCTATCAGACCATTGAGTGGCACGGCATGCTGATAACCGTGATAGCGATGCACCAGATACAAACTATATAACATCTGTCCCTGCGGGCCGGGGTTAGAAGCCAGCAGACAGTCAAACTCTATAAACGGATGACTGTAACGCACCTTGTCCCGCCCATGATACAACGTCACCATCCCGGTTCGCCGGTTCATGGAAAATATCTTACAGGCGTGCATAAACCGGGGATTCCAGTAGCCTTTGTTGATTAATTCAGCCATGCCCCAGAAGAATATACTGGGAGGGAAATAATAGGCTGCGGTTCCAAACGGAAACCATGACAGGCTAAAAATGTGGCCCCATGAGTCGATTACCCCATAAGATAATTCTAAAACTAATGTTACTACAAGTGAAAAAGGGAAAAACATGGTGATCAACCCCTTACCAAAGCTGGCAGCAATAAGAAGCAGATTTATACCTGCACTAAACTTCGAGTTGGAAAGGGTTTGTTCATTCCAGTAATTTTTTTTATCCGGTGAGATTTCACAAACCTCCTTCCACTTCTCCGGGCTAATGTCACTGTCTAACTGAGTGGAGATGGTCTCGGTTGGCCGGGTAAATGGCAGGATCCGGCAGTTGAGTTTCATCAGCTTTCGCGCAATCCCTCTGGGCTGAGCCTGAGGTTGTGGCGTAAAGGTGCGGCTGTTATAGGCCGTTGGCTGATAGCTATTGTAGGTTATCACGATATATTACTATTTTATTGGTGAATTCATTATTTACCCGGGCGATCAAAATCAATCCCACAGACTCTGGCGCAGCTTTATGATGCGCTGAAACGTTCTTTGATTTCTGCGACACCTGTGCCCACGCATCAGTGACTCTTTTTGCGCTGCCAAAAAGACTCACGAGAAAAAGGCAGCCCCATATCGCATTGATCCTGATGTATCTTCGGTCCATCACATGAGAATCGCTACACGATTCGATTCGCATCCCTGCTCAACGAATCTGAAAATTCTTCCTGAATTTTCTCCGCTCTGGCTTGTGGCAGACATCAGGATGCGATGAGGGGAGTAAATCAAAACATCCGTTAGGCAGGCTCGAAAATATTCAGCTCAGGCCCCGTGGCAGGAATATGTTCTTCCCGCTGCCAGACAATAATTTCATCCAGCTTCTTCGCGTAGTCGTCATCTGTCATTTCCCGCCAGTAGGTCGGATTACGGCCGGTTTTTTTATCATGGGCGACAGTGGTTTCATCCTGCTCACGAAAAGGCTCTAGTATCGGAATATCGGGTAAAGGCTGGCTAACATCCATATATTGCTGAATCATATTCCACACTCGCAGGTACTCTTCCTGAGACAGATGCATCCCACACATCGAACCCAACCCGATGGCACCCTCATTGTAATCATGATAACGGTGCACCAGTTTCAGGTGATGACTCAGCGATCCCTGATGGTTGGGATTACTCATCAGAATACAGTCAAACTCAATAAATGGATGACTGAATATCACCCGGTTCCCTTTGCCATATAACGTTACCATCCCGGTTTCACGGCTCAGGGTAAAACGTTTACGGGCAAAAAGAAAAAGGTGCTCAATTCTAAAAAACTTATCCCCAACACCCTTGACTAGCCATTTCGGTCCGTTAAACAGGCACATTGGGCTGTAAATAATTAACGATGGAAGAGCTATATACAATCCAAAGGTAGATAAAATAAGAATAGTCCCGTCCAGACCTGCTTTCCCGAATAACGGGATAAGTGCTATTAAAACAACTAAAGGAAGAATAAATTGAAGCATAAATTTCGCTGACCCGGCCATAAAGAAATAAAACCCCAGCCACTTTGTAAAAATATAGGGCTCTAATCTTTTATTGTTCCAATACAAATCAATACCTACTTCAGCACTGTTATCATGTATCGATGATTTATACCCTCGGATCACAGAGGTCGCTATACTGCTGTCGTCTGCCCTCGTGTAGGAAAAAATTTTTCCCCGCCGGTAAAGACTTTCATACCAGCCACTTTTACCAGGCTGAGGCTGTGGGGAGAAATCTCGACTGTTATAGGCACCGGGTTGGTAAGCCATCTGGTTTTCCTTTATTGAGAAGAAGGTTCAGGCATTGAAGCAGGTTTGGTACGCTCATACATCCAACGATCCAAGCGGCTTATGGTGCATGCGTCCCAGCCCTTTTTCACGGCGGAAAACGGGCAAAAACGCCTTTTTACCACGAGCTGGCCGGATCGGGATTGGAAGCGCATCCCTGCGCCCAATCCCTGAAATTCATCCTGAATTTCTCTGGATCATTAGACCACTACAATCATTGCTCAATGAAACCACAGTGAAGAGACTCAAAATAACGCCTTAAGCAGGCTCGAAAATATTCAGCTCAGGCCCCGTGGCAGGAATATGTTCTTCCCGCTGCCAGACAATAATTTCATCCAGCTTCTTCGCGTAGTCGTCATCCGTCATCTCCCGCCAGTAAGTCGGGTTGCGTCCGGTTTTTTTATCATGGGCGACAGTGGTTTCATCCTGCTCACGAAAAGGCTCTAGTATCGGAATATCGGGTAAAGGCTGGCTAACATCCATATATTGCTGAATCATATTCCACACCCGGGCATACTCTTCCTGCGACAAATGCACCCCACACATCGAACCAATATCTATCGCGCCTTCATTGTAATCATGATAACGGTGCACCAACTTCAGGTGATGACTCAGCAATCCCTGATGGTTGGGATTACTCATCAGAATACAGTCAAATTCCAGAAATGGATGACTGAAAATGACCCGGTTACCTTTACCATATAAAGTGACCATCCCGGTTTCACGGCTCAGGGTAAAACGTTTTCGGGCAAAAAGAGAAAGGTGCTCAATTCTAAAAAACTTATCTACAATACCGTTCACCAGCCATTTAGGGCCGTTAAAGAGACACATCGGGGTATAAACAACAAGAGCTGGAAGAGTGACATACAGTAAAAAGTGTGAAACTGCATAAATTGCTCCCTCTAGTCCATGTGAACCAAATAAAGGGAGTAAGCAAAGAGCAACACCTATAGGTGTAATAAAATACATAACAGTCTTCGCTAACCCCGCCATAAATAAATAAAGCCCCAACCATCCAGTAAAAGTGTAGGGCTCTAATCTTTTATGATTCCAGTACAAATCCATACCCACTTCAGCACTGTTATCATGTACCGATGATTTGTATCCTCTGATCACGGAAGTCGCAATACTGTTAGGGTCTGACCGTGTATGGGTAAACATCTTTCCCCGCCGGTAAAGGCTTTCATACCAGCTGCTTTTACCAGGTCTGGACTGTGGGGAGAAATCTCGACTGTTATATGCGCCGGATTGATAAGCCATGGGGGTTACTCCTATTCTTCTTTTATTTTGGGCAGCAGGCAGTGGATCCAGCTCTGGTCGCCCGATGCTATTCCCTCCTGAATTTGCTCCCACAAACTCTGGCGTAGCTTTATGATGCGCTAAAAGGTCTTTCAATTTCAGTCACATCTCCGTTCGCGCATCAGTGACTCTTTTTGCGCTGCCAAAAAGACTCACGAGAAAAAGGCAGCCCCATATCGCATTGATCCTGATGTATCTTCGGTCCATCACATGAAAATCGCTACACGATTCGATTCGCATCCCTGCTCAACGAATCTGAAAATTCTTCCTGAATTTTCTCCGCTCTGGCTTGTGGCAAACATCAGGATGCGATGAGGGGAGTAAATCAAAACATCCGTTAAGCCGACTCAAAAATATTCAGCTCAGGCCCCGTGGCCGGAATATGTTCTTCCCGCTGCCAGACAATAATTTCATCCAGCTTCTTCGCGTAGTCGTCATCCGTCATCTCCCGCCAGTAGGTCGGATTACGGCCGGTTTTTTTATCATGGGCGACAGTGGTTTCATCCTGCTCACGAAAAGGCTCTAGTATCGGAATATCGGGTAAAGGCTGGCTAACATCCATATATTGCTGAATCATATTCCACACCCGCAGGTACTCTTCCTGCGACAGGTGCATCCCACACATCGAACCCAACCCGATGGCACCCTCATTGTAATCATGATAACGGTGCACCAGTTTCAGGTGATGACTCAGCAATCCCTGATGGTTGGGATTACTCATCAGAATACAGTCGAACTCAATAAATGGATGACTGAATATCACCCGGTTTCCTTTACCATATAAAGTGACCATCCCGGTTTCACGGCTCAGAGTAAAACGTTTTCGGGCAAAAAAAGAAATGTTATCTTTATTGAAATATTTTGCCATGACTCCATCAGTCAACCATGATGGCCCATTAAAAAGGCACATAGGACTGTAAATAATTAACGAAGGAAGAGCTATATACAATCCAAAGGTAGATAAAATAAGAATAGTCCCGTCTAGCCCTGCTTTACCGAATAAAGGGATAAGTGCAATTAAAACAACTAAAGGAAGAATAAATTGAAGCATTAATTTCGCTACAGCAGCCATAAAGAAATAGAACCCCAGCCATTTCACAAAAGTATAGGGTTCTAATCGCCGGTGGTTCCAGTATACATCCATTCCTACTGCAGCACTGTCACTATGTATCGACGGTTTATCATCTTCGATCACTGAAGTAGCAATACTGTTATTGTCCGTCTGCGTGTAGGAAAAAGCCTTCCCCCGCCGGTAAAGACTCTCATACCAACCCCTTTTACCGGGCTGAGGCTGTTGGGTAAAATCTCCGCTGTTATAGGCACCCGGTTGGTAAGCCATATTTTTACTCCTCTTTAATCTTAGGCAACTGACTGTGGATCCAACTCTGATCCCCATCATCACTGAAACCTGGTTCCCCGGCCGGGTCACCCTGTGGTTCTGCTTCATCCAGTGGGGGTAGAGGAAAGGATATATCATTGATCACAAACTGTGCACGGGCAACAAACCCCGGCTCATAGTGATACAACTCCAGTTTCATTCCCGGTATACCAAGTACTTTGGTCTCTTTCCGGTCTGACGGAATCGTTTTGCTGTGCCGGTAACCATACAGCGTACCATCATCTGATTGCACGGTTTTCAGCGGCGTATCATTGAAACTATCGATATTTTGCATCGTGTGTGTTCTGACAAACTCCGTGCGGCTGGCAGTATCATGCAAGCGGCTTTTATGTTCCATGACTCCCTGACGAACATACAGACGGTCGGTCTCTTTCTGCCGGTTGAACAGTTGTGATAAGTTCGAGCGCGCCCACAGCACATGGGTCACACCGGCCTGTTGCCATTCCTCCTGAATTTCCGGAGCCATTTGAGTGTCTTTGCCCAAAGCATACATACTGATATCAAAGCGGACCAACAGCCCCAGCAGACGCTCAAAGGCCGCATCCGGATCGTCTAAATACCGGTAATCATCACCCGGTGAATATGAGGCAAACGGGCCATTGGCCAACCAGGTCTCCAGCGGGGTATCTTTGAGGAAGATATAAAGCACTCCACCAACAATCGCAATCACAAAGGCCCATGGGCAAGCCGCAGATAAAAAGCTGCCTTCTGCCGCCAGATTACCAAGGGCAGCAAAAGTCGCTCCCACCCCAAAGGTCATCATGGCCGCGGCTGCATCCATATCATTGTTATGCTTAAGCTGGAAAGCTTCATAAATGCCGATCGATCCGGTCAGAACATCAGCAACAAAACTGACTACAACTAACTTAGTGAATGTCAATTTTAAACCAATCGCAGAGAAGGCTCTCCCCGCCAGTTTAGAGGCGGAAATTTTAATAAATGTTTTTTTTGCAATTGCTTTGGCAAAGTGAGATTCAGCACCCAACGCCATATTGGCACTATGCGCCAGCGCGACAGAAAAATCCAATAGTGCACTCAATACATTAGCTGCACTATGAACAATATCTTTTCCATTCAAGAGGTTTTCAAAATACTGTTTATTGGCCATCATGTTTAACACTTCAATTCCGACCATTAAACGAGGAATATTCAGCTTCTCATAAGCATCTGCAATCGCCTTACTTTTAGCATAATCCGCCAGCGTGCGTTTGGTGGCGGGTTTATTGTAAGCTTTCACCACTGCGGTGTCAGCCGGGGCGACTATCAGGGTAAAGGCACCCTTTTTACCCAGCATATCAGCACCCCCGGAGGTCTGCTTCTGCATGGCTTTCAGCGCTGCTTTGCGGTTTGAGGTCAGTACCAGTTTGCCTTCAGAATCAAACAGGCGTACAGACTTGCTCTTATTGGTATCAACATTGTGTAACAGCTTGCGATCGGCTTCTGTCAGGCCGTTTTTCAGGCCGCCGCCTTCAACACCAATCACGACATAATTCTGTTTCACCTTCCCGGCCTCTGTCAGCTCAAGCTGACCAAAAGCAGTCGGCCCACTGGCTTTCAGAGTTGACATGATGGGAACATAGACGCTTTCCAGCGAAACACTCTGAGTCTTCGTTTTACTCAGGGTCAGCGCAATTTCCGTGATGGCATCAAAATAATCCTTCAGAAATCCATTGACCATCCCGGCAATCCGGCGCTGGGTGGCAAATTCACCCTCTCCGTTATCTCCGGCACCTTCAGCGTAAAGCTCACCCATTTCAAATACTTCCAGCTGCTCTGGCTGAATCAGCAGGTTTTCATCCCCCCAGCGGGCCAGTCCTGCGGCTGTACACAAACCGGAACCATCGTTCTCATCCGCTTCAGCCGTATAGGCTTCATCCATCGGCACTTCGCCATTTTCCGGAAACAAGACTTCATGCAACGGGTGGCTGCGATCGTTCTCCAGCAGGCGAACCAGCTGAGAAGAATACGGATGATTGCGTTTGTAGCCCTTTTCACCAATACCCAGTGTGTCCACGGCGCTCAGTTCCATCCGCAATGCGCTCACTGCATTGCCGACAATCTTATAAGCCGCTGCGGCATTGGCGTCATCCATGGATGCAATATCTTTCAGCCATACCGCCAGCGCTTTCTTATCCAGTGCACGGGAAAGTTTTTTCTGCAACTCATTCATCCGGGTAAACAACAGCATCCGCTCGGTCAGCCGGGTTGTCCGGCGGAAGACGCCACCCGGACTGCTGTCAAATCCTCTGTTGCCCATATATTTATGGTACTGATTTTTCGTCTCTCCCCACTTGGCCGGGATGATAAAGCGCTGCACCAGTTCAGCCGATTTAAAGTATTTCTGAGAGGCGGCATCATTGAGCAGCACACTCATTTCACCAATCCCGGACCTGACGAGATAAGTCAGGTGTCGCAGTTCAAACAGCGGGTCATCAAATATTATTCCGCGTAATTTCCGCGCTTTGCCATCAGCCAGATAATCTCCAACACCACTGATCTGATCCCACTCTGGTGATTCTGCCGGTCCTTCGGTGATCAATTCATTACGGGCAGTCATCCGTAACATAAAATCATACCGGTGCTTATCCTGTTTATTGGTGATTTCATTCTTATACTGACTGACCGCGGTGGCGCCATCATCCATCGCCGCCTGAATATCCGATTTTATCTGCTCATATTCACCGGACAGCCAGCTGCCCGCCAAATCCTGACTGAAATCTTTCGGCTCTCCCAGCAGCATTTCCAGCTCCGGCTCCCGCGCGCGGACTTCTTTCAGTTCATCAAGCAGCATCGGCTCATAATCTGGTTTTTGCATCCGGGCTTTGAGTGCATCCGGGTTGGCTTCCAGATAATTCAGCCGCGAACCACTCCACGGCACTTCTGAAAATGCAATCCGGATCTCTGTGCGTTTCCCGTCAGCACGGGACGGATACCAAATCTCTTTCAGGGGCTGGCCGGTCGCTTCACGCCGGGTATTGGTTTTAAAGGGCTTCCCATACCCTTCCCGGTAATTCAGTAAATGAACATCTTTAAAACACGGCAGACCGTCGTCAGTCGCGGTGACTGCGACTTCCCGCCAGATTTGGCCGTTATAGGCAATATAGAGATAACCGTTTCGGACCGGAGCCGTGCGCTCTTTATCTTTCTGGCGGCTGCCTGCAATGTTCTTATCAAACGTCGGCAACAGCGTCAGCGGTAAAAATGCCTGCACCTGATAATTCTGATGTTTGTCCTGCCGCTTGGTATGGGTTACATTACTGAACAGTGGCAGGCGAATCGGGCCGTCTTCCCCTTCGACCTTCAGCCAGACATTACGGTTTTCTTTTTCGTCCTTCCAGTCCCAGCTGTAAATCGTTGCGTCTTTTAATTCTTTATCCGTCTCTTTCTTGTCTTCCAGCGGCATCAGACGTTTGATGTCATCCCCGAAAGGAATCAGATCCCACAGACTGGCTTCATCACGGGTGTGAACATGAAAGGGTTTATTCTCTTTTTTCTTGCCGAGATATTCCTGCTCCTGCATGTTATCCAGGCTGTAAAACAGAAAATCCTGCGTGGTGTCGTGAGACAGGCCGGTCACTTCAATTAAAAATAGTTTCCCGTCACAGGCTGGCCCGTTACCATTATCAATTCTCACAGTAACACTCCTTTTAATGCAATGGCTTCTAACTGATTCACTTTTTCTGCCTCATTCAGGCGCACGAATTGTGCTTCGCTGGTATGTGTCAATGCCGGTGGCTGGCCGGTTTTGACCGATAAGTCCCTTAACCGGTACTTCAGTGTGTCGTCTTCAATCTGGTGATGTTGACAAAAATGGCTGACTGCGTGCTGGAGCGGCCAGTCAATTGAGGCGCGCCGGTCTTGTGCCCACTGCACGATTGCCCGCTCCTGAAACATGGTTTCCAGCGCCTGCTCCTGAGACGGTTGCAGTACCCAGATATCCATATGCGGGTTGCTGGTGTAATCCCCGGCTTCCTGCCAGCATGGCGGCTCACTCAGCGTCTGGCGGTAATACACCACCGAATACAGCCCGCCCAGCCAGCCACTGGTGACGGCATCATCAGTGCGGGAGAAAAAGTAACCGGCAATTTGCGGCTGATAGTAATGCAGCAGTCCGCGGGTCTGACCATAGTAATAAACCAGCATCCGCCAGCGCAGCTGGTCGGCCACGTCACCGGCAGAGAGAGATGCCGGAGCTGAAAAATACAGCGTGTATGCCGGTGGCAGTTGCGCCGTTAATGCATCACCGCCGCCATATTTCAGGGTGATCAACAGCGGGCTTTGTTCCATCAGGGGTTCCAGCGGTGTAGACAGATACAACGGCTCACAGTCATGTCCGTCCAGCCACTGATACACCTGCTGGCGCAGATCGGGGGCGTCGCTGACCAGCGCATACCAGACGACCGGCTGGCCCTGATGTTCAGCGTTCAGTTTCAGCATCAGGCATTCCCCTTACACGGACATTTATCGCCCAGCGGGCAGTTGTCGCTGTCGCCCGGTTTCTGGCAGGTCTGGGTCACGGGTGTGCCCTGTTTTATGTCTGTGGCTGCCTGTTGCACCATCGCCGGTGTCACGGGGATCACCGTTGGCGTCATTGGTTTCGCCGGTGGCTTGGGCTTCTCCACATAATCCACAATCACCGCCTCAGCGCCGGTCATACCGGTGATTTCCGGTGGCACCAGCTCTTCGGGTGGCTCAAGAGCTTCAAGGATTTTCGGCATCACCGCATCTTCGCCGCCGTAACCGGAGCCGCTGCCGGCACTGCCGCCGGAGTTGAGGTTAATCGCCGGACCAACCACACTCACGCCGCCCGGATCGAGTTTGATAAAAGTGCCGCCGACTTTGACGGTAATTTCACTGCCCGCCTGAAGCACCACCGAGTTGCCGCCTTTGAGGTGCACTTCTGAGCCAGCGTCCAGCGCCATCTTGCCCGCGACTTTTTGATGGAATTCTTTATCGACGCTCACGGTGCGGTTTTTGGTGATTTTGCTGCGCTGCTCGCCTTCGATGACCAGATGATCAGCTTTTTTGATATTACCGTACTGGTCGTTTTCGATCGTCTCGTGGCGATCGTGTTTGATATCGGTGGTTGAGTCGTTTTCAATCAGGGTTTCGATATCTTTCTGCGCATGCAGGGAAATCTTTTCGCTGCCGGACTGATCTTCAAAACTCAGCTCGTTATAGCCTTTGCCCTGATGGGTTTGGGTCCGCAAAACGGTTTTGGTTTTATTCGCTGGCAGTGCGTACGGCGGTGTGTTACTGGCGTGGAAGGTTCTGCCGGTGACAATAGGCTGGTCCGGATCGCCGTGCAGGAAGGAGACGATGACTTCATTGCCAATACGCGGCACCGTGACCATGCCCTGCTGCGCGCCAGCCCAGCCCTGCGAGACGCGGATCCAGCAGCTACTTTTATCATCGGAGCCGTCGTAACGGTCCCACGGGAAGTGCAGTTTGACCCGGCCGTGTTCGTCGGTGTAAATCTCTTCTCCCGGCGGACCAACCACCAGCGCAATACACGGGCCATCAACTCTTGGTTTGGGCTGCGGATGGGCACGCCAGACGCTGTCTCCGGGAATTAAAGTGAACTGGTTGCTGTAGTCGGTTCCTCCGCCACTGCTGCCTTCTTCCAGCGCCTGCGGCTGGCTGCCGGTGTGAGACACCTGTACCGCCAGCCACAACCGGTTCATCGCATCGTCGTCGTGCTCTTTGACTTCAAACCGCTGCCCGGCCTGAATTTTGGTTTCATCACTCTGGCCGCTGACGGTGTGCGCCGCGCGGCGCAGGTATTCCAGACGGATTTTGGTGAAGGCTTTGCCGTTGCCATCGTCTTTAAAGCGGCCGGGGAAGTCGAAATGCTCGTACATCTCTTCCTGATAATCCATCGCCGTGCCGTCTTCTTTTTGTGAGAAGTTGTAATCCGGTTTTTTGAAGCTGTAGTCACGCATTTCAATTGAGCTGACTTCAGACTGCTTACGCTCAGTCATCGAGGAGATATAACCATCCGGGTTCGCGCCGCCGGACAGGCAGTTGTACGGCGCTTTACCGCCCAGTTTCGGGAAGCCTTTGTCGTGGTCGGTGATCACCAGCATGTGTTTGCTGTCTTCGTGGGTGTACATGTACATCATGCCTTCTTCAGCCGCGAGGCGGTGGAAGAACGCGAGGTCGTTTTCGCGGTACTGGACACAATATTCACGCACGGCAGGTGTGCGTTTAAGGTCAAAACAGAAGTCAGAAATCCCGATTTCGCCGAGAATAATGGAGATAATGTCCTGAGCATTTTTCTGCTGGAAAATCCGGCTGTTGCGGCGCAGGGCTAACCGTTCAAGTGACGGCACCAAAGTGATCGAATAAAAGGTGTGGTGATGGCCGGTGTCGTGCTTATCCAGCGTGCGGATCACACCGTGAACTTTCTGCACCACTTTGCCGTTGCGGATCACTTCCAGCAGCGCTTTGCTGTCGATGACCTTTTTTGCCGGCAGGCTACTGCTGCTGCGACTGGCTAAGTCGATGTGATAGCGGTAGCCAAAGTACGGATTGCCACTGCTGTCAACTGAGTCTGAAATGGATTCGTTACCCTGAAAACCACGCACGACGAGGGTATCGTCACTGATCCCATCGATGGTCAGCTTAAAATTGAGTCTTCTCATTATTGTGTATGCCTGCCGTTGTTAAGCGAACTTATCCTGTTTCAACTGTCTTATCCTGCCCTGACTTCAGCCAGGTGATTCTGACTGCCGGATTACGATTGAAACGCTGTTTGATAAACCGCAGGCATTTTACATGCCTCTCACAAAGATGCAGAGCCGGGAAAATGAGTTTTATCAACGGATTGGATTTTTATGAATTAACATCACACTTTTATATAGATAAAAATGACATTTATATTATTTTGAGGATATGCACGATGACTCCTGTCATGCCGGTGATTCATGCTGTTTACCGGCCATTTTCAGGCAGATGAAACCTTTACGTTGCGATGCTAAGATATGTGCAGTATTTAATACTTAATCAGGGCAATTCAACCACAAGGAGTCATTGATGTATGTCTGAATCTGTTCACTGGGTTTCTCTGATCAGCCAGCAATTTATGCACAGTTTGGTTTTTCTGTCGAAAATACTCGATGAAGATCAATCTGTGTCTATCACCCTGATGTCTTCTGGCCACGGCGCAAGAATCGAGCTGTTTCATTTTAAGCAGCCTCCCCTGCCCGCAGCTCAGCAACAGACAGACCCGGAAGAATTCCCTGTTTTAAAGCAGGTTGACACAAATGTGTACCAAATAAATCCGGAATCAGTGTTCAAATGATTCCAGAACAGGTGTTCAAGTGTTTCCGGAATGACTGTTCAGATCAGGCAGGAATACGCATGTGTAATAACCAACAGCAAAAAGTCATCTGAATATAGGGTCGAAGTGCTCCAGATATTTGATGAATTGTTTTTTCAGCTTTTTATCTGATTTGAATCCAGTACACCGCAATGGTTCCTCTATGATTTTTTCGACATGATTTACAACAGATATTCGCTTGAGAGTATCCTCAACTGCATTTTGAGCTTCTTTGACAGACCGTGGAAGTGCATGAGTGGCAAGAATGCAGGCGTCTCTGCCAAACTGTTTAAGAATATAATCGATTATCTTCTGCTGATTGCCTATAAAATCGTCTTGAGTAATGAGTGTCTTACGAACTACCTTCGCGATGCCTTCATCGTTCTCTTCGCCATAACAACAAATAATGGCATCAGGAAAAATGACCAGAAAATCTGTATCCACATTCAATTTACCAAGATTTTCTGAGAACCCGGCAGAAGAATATCTGTCCCGCTGATAGATTACTTCCTTTTTCAGTGCCTCAAGTGTGGTGACCTCTTTTCTCTGAATTAGTCGCTCCATATAATGCGAGCTATAAGAATCAGCAGCATCAACCGAGATGCGAGTTCCGAATCGCTGTAGTGACATTGGATAATAAGCTGTCTCCGGATAGAGGAAGCCATTCTCAACAAACAAAAGACCGACAACAATCGTTTTACCGTACTGACCTAGTTTACAGGACGTGACAACTGGTTCGAAATGGTTGGTTCTGAGATGATGCCGGGACAGGTAGTTTAGAAAGGCCTGTGGTGTCTGCGACTCACACAAACGCTTATTAACCTGATGATGAGCGCCCAGAATTTCATCCTGTAGCCGCTGCCATATTTTCTTAACCTCGGATTCACTTAATGGCATGTTTCCCTCATATATCGGTGATCGGCTTTAAGACAACAAGCCGGGCATAACCGTTTGACACATTACAGTCTTTATCCTTTGTTCTAAACATTTTTTGATAATACAGCCTCGCTCTACACGATCAGTGTTACCAAATTCACTCATCCGCTACAAGACTGAACTTGAAATAGTTGACATAAAGCAACAATATGAGCCTGATAGGATATAAACTTTACTTGAATTATGTGAAAATATTTACCTATACAGGAACATAGAAGCCGAATCAGTTGAAGTTATTCGTGGCATACGAACAGCAATGCCAGATAAAGCACCATCATGGTTCGGATAAAGGTGAGACTTTGAGTGCAAGAAAAAAATCAGCTAACTCTGGAATCGAAGCCTTGCTAGGATTCGAGTTTCAACGGAATTGTGCGTTGTACTTGTTGCTGAGCGATTATGACAGATTCAAAGGCAGAGAGTTCTTCTTAAGCATTGAACATCATGACGACTTCCTCTACTGCTATAGAACTGACTGTAGGAGCAACATAGAAGAAGTCCATTCATATCAGGCTAAAAAACTATCTGGCAATATTTGGAGAATAAATGATAGGTTTTCCGAAGTGGTTGCAAAAATGCTTGAAGTTGGAAACAACCTCAAAAGCGACCCTGCACCGAAATGCCATAGTTACACTCATGAACTGACATTTATATCAAACTCGGATATTGAACTTAAGTACAAACCAAATAAGACAGAGAAAGAATCCGGGAAAAGAGAGTTAACCCATCTTCTCAATGAACAGAATTGTAGATGCCGCTATGATTCTGTACCTGCTGATATCAAAAATACAATCAGCAAAAAGGTTGAGAACTTTTGTCTTAATTCAAAAACACCATACTACAAATCAGAACTGGATAATTTGTACATTCAATGGATTGAATTTCCTAGAACAAGTCAAGGTCAAAAAGATTGCCTCGTTGGTTTAATGACAAGAAAATTTCCTCACGTATTGGATTCAGCAGCTGCAATTGAACTACTTTTAAGCTTGTTTAGGGATGTTGAGACTACCTACAACCAAGGAAAGGTTATTACGTTGCTTGACAGCTCTAAGAGAATCGAAGGCGATGAAATTAAGAAAGCCCTCGACATAATTGAAACAGAGCAAAAAACTTTTCAATTATGGAGAGACCATTCAACCGAGCTAGCACGTAAATTCCGCATTCCTATCGGTATTCAAAACAGCTATGAAAACCAGATCAGAAATACATTCGAACGAATGAAAGACATGATGAACAATGAGCATCAAATCATAAAGAGCTTTGTTAGTAGCTATGACTACTCAATGGATTATTACAGCCATGACGAAATGTTCGAAGCTTACGTTTCTGGTATTAAAGCCCGGTACAGCTTAAACCTGAGAGATATAGATATATTTTTTACTACATTATGCGCTTTTGTCGAGAATCACGGAGAAGTTCTTTAATGAAAACAATAATAACATTTAACAAATTGTTCGTCAGTTCTGAATTACACAAGGTATGTTTTTTCGAAGAATTCTCATCTGGTGTCAACCTAATTAGTGGTCGCAATACTTCAGGCAAAAGCTCGTTAATTCAGAGCTTGTTATATACGTTTGGTGTAAATGATGTGAGGGAGAGTTTGGATGAAATTCTCTCATATCAACCAACCTTTCGAGTAGATTTTACGATAAAAACTGACCATTCCTCTCAGGCATACAGCATTGTCAGAGATCCAAAATCAATCTATGTAAAAGAACCGAACGGTAAGGTCGTCCCTTTTCATGGAGTGAATGCTGATCATAGCGTAGAGCACATTGAGCTAAAAGATTATGTTAGGGAGTTAGCCGGTTTTTCCTTAGTTCTTGAGCAAAAAGGTGAGCTTAAATCTGCTCCGCTTGAAAGTATGTTCTTGCCTTATTATATTTCTCAGTCCGTCGGCTGGGTTTATTTACGCGAGTCGTTCTCTAACCTTATGTATTACAAAGGATTTAAGGATGATTACTTAGATTACTATCTTGGAATAAATAATAGTTTTGATCGTGTAGAACATAGGAAGCTTACAAAAGAGAAAGAACAGCTATCAAGTGATATCAACAATTTAAAACGCTACAGTAAGAGGACTGAATTTCAGTTCTCTAACTTAGTAGACGAAACTTTTGGTGAGAAAGCGGAAGAATATATCGAAAAATACGTGCAAAAGTCTCGCTCTCTGGAGGAGGAAAGAAATACTTATATCAAGCTGTGCAATGAGCTTTCTTTGTTGCAAAACCACCATAAGATACTGAAAAGAACCAAGAGAAACATCAAAAGACAAAACTACAACGATGTTGATAGATGTCCTGCTTGTACCCAAGTTTTATCTTACTCTCTTGAAGGGCTGTACAGTCATTATCAAAAATACAATGATACTGTTGAGCTTGAATCGCATATCACACAAAAGCTTATTGACAAAAAATCGAGTATTAATACGTCAAAGAAGAAAATGATGAAATTCACTAAAGAAATTTATGATGACTATGGCGTATTGCTAGAAAAGAATGTTGATGGTGTCACCTTTTCTCAGTGGGTTGAAAACAAAGCTAACATCACTCTCTACAAAAAAATGCAGAACGATATAAAATCCTCTAAGGTTAGGCTAGCTATAGTGAAACAGACTTTATCTTCAATGGTCACTGAAAAAGAAACCTTGTTAGCACGTATAAAGAAAGAAAAAGCATTCAGATCGATATTCACCAACTACATGGAACAACTGGCTCTAAATCCTTTAAGTGACCCTAGATACTTAGATTTGTACAAGATTCACTCTTTTCCTCGCCAAGGTGTCGAGTTACATAAAACCGTAATGGCGTATCATTTCGCTTTAAACGCCATGATAGAAAAAGCCGACTCGGCTCACCGACTCCCATTTCTACTCGATGCCATTCTCAAAGAAGATATCGATGAGACAAACCTCGAAAGCATTCTGTCATTCGTTGGTAAAAACCTGCCTAACGACACCCAGACGTTCGTGTCGATTTCAGAACATATCAAAGATGCAGAACCAAAGGAGCAGGAAGTAAAGCCTATTGATAAAGTTCGGGTCAAGGAGGTCATGGACACTTACTTCCCGAAGAACTCAAAACTGTTTTACATTGGTGGGGGTAAGATTGAACGTGGATTTCTATCTCAACCACTAGAAGACTACCAAGAAGTCTACGAAGAAACAGTAGAGATGACTGCTATTTAGTTTATATTGACTCATACTCGATCTTACACGTTTTCTGATAAGTCACCGACCAACTCGTATAGACCGCATGTTGTTGGTACCGTGACTCACAACTGGACAGGAACGTGTCAGTAATTTCACTAAATAAGCAAAAAAAAGAATTATTTTGGGTAAATCACCGACCGTACACTATGTTTTTTCGCATCTCACCACAATTGAGGAGGAACGGAATAAACGGGATATAAGCATATCCAGCTTCAGTAACTGTTTGTCCATGCGGATATCATCTGTAGATTAGTCATGTACTGAAGTTCCGGATTCCAGCAACAATTCTGCAATTTCACAATACAGATATTCATTCTTCATCGTGTGGTTATGGATGGTTTCAGTTAAGGCGGAATGATGAATCGTGTTCAGATACCCAGTGCAATCATCTACTGATTGATGATGCTCAAATGAGATTGGTATTTTTTTACGGCTAAATCCGTGGCTTGGCTGGTGGAACCCTGTACAAACTGCTGGTTAAAAGTAGCTGTTCCGGTCAGCATACGGATATAAGCAGGATGCCAAAAAGAGCCACTTCAACCGAAGTGACTCTGAGTTAACTTAGTTTTGAACAACGGTCTTATTTCTATTCTCAGAAACCGTCACCTCACCAATCGAAGCATGAATTGTAATGAGCTTATTCAGGTAAAGTAACACCTCACGAACATCGTGATTGCATGGGTTCATCTGACATAGATAATCCTCAAGCTGGATCAGATATTCGCGGGCTTTCTGAGAAAGAGGTGGGTCGTAAGCAATTGTTGCGGGCATAAGTGCCTCCGAGTGATCATTAATTAGAATAACCATCACACAAAGGTTCCTAAACTTCGGGTGATGGACTGAACAAGGTTAGGAACTACCGCTCACTCGGAAACGGCGCGCCGAAGCGCCCCTGTCCAGCCCATCATAATTAGAATGTTATTGTCCCCAAAATAGACAATAGCGTGGCATTAAGATGTGCTAAATCTGCATATAAAAAAACCAGCATAAAGCTGGCGTTTATACGCCGAGCGAAGAAACGGGGTTCCTAATCCCGTCACCGGATTTTGCCGGTGAACAAACAGAGTAATATTGCCAGAGTTAAGTGTCAATTGACGAATATTGATTCTGACTAAAAGTGCGCAGTTTTTTGCGCACTCTGTATTGTGTTATTGAATACGTATATCAAGTAATATCAGTGAATTAAGCAGAAATATTTCCGTGTTCCGTTCCGTTTTACATTCTGGGTCTTTTTAAAAGATGCCATCCATAATCAGGATTACTGTACCTGTACGAATCCAATCCCTGAGCTTCAGGTTATATTGAAACCTTATTATTTAAAAAATATCCCTTATCTATGGCTTCATATAAAGATGTACCAAATAAGTACATGAAAAGTTCTCCGCTCAATTTCTGGCAATTCGCACCTCAAGCCATGCCATATAACGGATGAATGAATTTTACCGTGAAAACACCATGTACCAGATAAGTACCCGGAATATGGGCACCATGTACTTTATAAGTACTGTAAACCGCCTGTTCATGTACCAAATCAGTACAGCCAAAACGATAAAATAAACGGGTCAGGACGTTGTTAAAGAAAAAATTCTCAGTTGGAACTGCTGTGTTTTGTCAGCGTTTCAGCATCGGTATTTTATTGGAGCGCTCTTTGAACCAGAGCCCAAATGCCCCTTTGAAGGTAAAGTAATTTTCAAGCGGTTTATCGCGTTTCTCATCAATCGGCTGCCAGTTGATAGCATACAAGGAACATATCGCTTTACCTTTAGCAGCGCCGCCCTGCCTTGTCCGGGTAATGAAACCCGCGCTGATCAGGTTTTCAATGGCTTTTTTGGTCGCCTCAGGAGAATTGATACCCCGCTCTTTGAGTTGATTTCTGGTCAGGCTCAGATAACCATTATTCCCGCCATTGTACTGGCCGCAAAGTTCATAGAGTAAAATCTTCGCCAGATTATTCAGTTGTACATACAGATCACTTTCCATCACACTTAAGGGAATACCTGCAAATCGTCCCTGGTTTCTGCGCTTTCTTCTGTTTGTCATGCTATTTTCTTCCGGATTTAAATGAAACAACATCATTCCATCTGCCCGGTTCTCCGGGCATAACACATTTATCATTTGCATTAAGTTGGGGAATGAATCGTGATAACGCCACTGACTGGCGTTTGTTGCAGGAGCCTATGCTGCGTTCTGTTCATCACGCTCCTGTATGCGGGCATTGATCCAGTCAATCACTTCACTTTCCACCCAACCGACTGCCCGGCCGCCTAAAGGCACTGACTTCGGAAAATATCCCTGCTCCATATAGGAATAAATCGCTGTTTTCTTAATGCCGCACATCGCCATCACTTCTTTTAATCTGAGTATTTTTATTTGATTGATCATTGCTGTCTCCCGATTTCAGGTACAAAAAAGCCCAAACTCCGAAAAGTCTGGGCTGGTGGTCGCTTTGTACGAATTTCACGCATAAAAAAGAATCCTCCGGCATAGCCGGAGGTTTTTCATATGCGCCTATAAGGCTCTCCTACCAGCAGCGCCCTAGCAGGCGCATAGTGATCTGACATTTGCATATTACTATTACTTACGGCCCGTAAACGGGCTACCTGAATATGGGATCGACAGCTGCTCTCCCAATTTATCCTGTTCTAACTGGTGTTGGATGTAATTTTGGATCTTGCCGGTATTTTTACCTACCGTATCCACATAATAACCTCGACACCAAAATTCACGATTACGATATTTGAACTTCAAATCTCCAAATTGCTCATATAACATCAAGCTACTTTTTCCTTTTAGATACCCCATAAATCCTGAAACGCTCATCTTTGGTGGTATTTCCAAAAGCATGTGGACATGATCTACACAGCATTCTGCCTCAACAATGTTCACATTTTTCCATTCACATAATTTTCGCAGTATTTCACCAACTGCTCTGCGTTTTTCACCATAGAACACCTGCCTTCTATATTTCGGGGCGAATACTATGTGATATTTACAATTCCATCGAGTGTGCGCTAAGCTTTTTTCGTCCCCCATTGGGACCCCCTTTCAATTTTTGTTTAACTCTTGTAGTTGCCAGACCACAAGATATTTCTAACAAATTGAAAGGGGTTTTATAACTGACTTATAGCTGTAAGCTTTACGGAACCCCCAGCCTAGCTGGGGGTTTTCTATCCACAAAAAAAGCCATCTGAAATCAGATGGCTTCTCCGGGCGCTATAACCGCACGATGGGAAGATTGTGACCCTGTTTTTTTGAAAAATCAAATCTGAGTGAACAACAAAGAACGCTGGCGGTTTTTAGCGGTTGTTCACCGCCCGCAGATTGATGAATCCAGTGACAGACATTGAGCCATACGCATTTTTTTCAATATGTTCACTCCACCAGCACATTAAAGTTTTTCTGCGCTCTAAATAGGTTGTCCGGTTATAGGCACTGCGAATCTGATTTTTATCAGTATGTGCCAACGCAGCTTCAATGATGTCAGCATCAAATCCCTGCTCATTCAACGTGGTGGATGCAAGAGCACGCAGTCCATGAGCTGTGGTTCTGCCCTTAAAACCAATCCTGCTTAATGCTTTGTTGATACTTTCTGCATCTGTGGGCTTTTTCGGGTCACGGATAGACGGGAACAGATAATCCCGGTGACCACTCACCGGCCTGATCACATCAAGTATTGCCAGCATCTGAGGTGTCAAAGGAACTTCATGCGCCCGTTTCATTTTCATCCGGGATTCCGGAATCACCCAGACATTTCGCTCTGTATCAATTTCACACCAGCGCGCTCCGGCGGCTTCATTTGGCCGGGTCATGGTATGAAGCTGCCATTCAATTAAACATCGGGTGGTCATGGCCATATTTGCGCCAGCAACCGTCTGAATCAGCTCCGGTAGCTCATTCGGTTCCAGTGCAAGCATATGTTTGACCAGTGGCTTCCGGAAAACCTCTCTGATCCCACTCAGTGGATTGTGATGAATCAGTCCGGCATTCACACCATAAGTCATCACTTCGTTCATCAATTGCACAGTGCGCTTGACTGTTTCCAGCTGTCCTTTTTTCTCAATGGGTTTCAATGCTTCAATTGCCATAGGTGCCGTCAGCCTGGCAATCGGTATTTGACCGATTTGAGGAAATACATACAATTCCAGTTTACGCCAGTTGCCTTCTATGGTTTTAGGCTTCAAACGATGGACTTTTGATTCCATCCATAACTCTGCGACGGTCTTGAAAGTGCTCTTCTGTTCGCTAATCACTTTCGCTTTTTGTTCCGCTTTTAAGAGCTGAGGGTCAATACCATCAGCGACCTGAAGCCTGATTTCAGTAGCCCTTTTTCTTGCATCAGCTAAAGACACATCGGGAAAAGAACCAATCCCGGTGAATGTTGTTTTACCGGTTGATGGTTTCGTGTAACGACACTCCCATGATTTTGCTCCGGAGCGTCGGATATAAAGATAAAGCCCGCCGCCATCTCCGAGCCGGTAAGCTTTATCACGAGGTTTTGCATTCAGTACTTCTTTTGCACTTAATTTTGCCATATTACACCTGAAATATATGCTTTGCGGGCGCTAATCCTGCTCCTCTTTTTTGATGTATGCATTTAAAAAAAAGCACATAATTTCAATCAATAAGAGAAGAATTCAGGCATACAAGAATCGTTTAAAAGTATGCTGATTTCTGAGAATTAACCGCCACAGAATGTATGCTGGATATTCGTCCAGTATCAAAGCATACATATTTGCATACATCAAATCTGAGTAAGCAGGCGAACATTAACGGACGAAAACGAACGTTAAGTGATTGATTTTAAATAATTAAAACAAAGAAAAAGGCCGCAAACGAACGTCTGCGGCCTTGAATGTGGCGGTGAGTGAGAGATTCGAACTCTCGATACGTTGCCGTATACACACTTTCCAGGCGTGCTCCTTCAGCCACTCGGACAACTCACCAAATCTGATTGTGGTCAGCCATTGCGGGCTAACGAGGCGGTAATTTAATGATTCTTCACGGTCAGGTCAAGGATAAAAACCAGAAAAATTGACGTTTTAGCGTTAAATGGTCATAAATTAACTGCCACAGAGATAAATCGGATAATTAATAAGCAGTGTGCCGCCGGTGTTTTTCAGGATAATCGCCAGCTTCGTTATCCGGAACGTTCTGCTTACGGATTTAGAATATTCAACCCGTTTTCCCTTTGCTTCTCTGCTTCACCGAATATCGAAAAAACTGAGAAGTAAAACACGCCGCATATCAGGCAATAGCGATGTACACTTTTTCTGCAATCCGCCTGCAATCCCACTATTGATTGAAATATCAAAAAATATCAAATCTATTTTAGCCGGGTCACTGAAACCCCATGTCCTGCCTTGTCCGGGCTGATATAAATCAGCTCAGTTAATATAAAAATATATCATTTTACCTTCCTGATGACATTGTGTTGACAATTGCCACTGTAGTATGGCCTCACCGTTGGCCCATGCTGGAATTCATTCACATGTCATGAGGCATCAACGGCAAAGCAACAATGATAAATACAGGTTGATACCGTTTGGTATCTCCCTACAGTCGTATTATTGAAGGAAAGTTAAAATGAAAAAGACTCATATCATGCCTCTCGGACTTACTGCGGTCTTATGTCTGGCTTCCGCCACAGCATTCGGGGCTGATTCGAATAACCACACATCCGGCAACGGCCAGTCATATTCTTACTCTTACAGCTACGGGCAACAAAGCTCAAACAGTAATTCTGACAGTAACCAAGCGGCAAATGGCAACGGGCAGTCTTATGCCTACCAAAACGGCGCTGACAGCGATAACAACAGCTGGCAGGATATGTTGAAAAAATTCATGGGATATTTCTGAGACACCATCAGATAAAATACACATGTCAGACTGCAGCACCGGATCTGACATGCTGGCGCACAGCAGGGTCACCAGACCCTGCTATTCAGAAATTATGTAAGAACTTCCCCTGCATTGCCCGGCTGACCGGCAGCTTCTGCCCGCCGATAATTACGGAGATTTTACCGGAAAGATCGCGCTTTATCTTTTCAATGGCGGCGACATTAATCACCGTAGAACGGTGAATCTGCCAGAATTGCTCCGGGTCAAGCTGAAGTAACAACTCTTTGAGCGGAATCCGCAACAGAAACTCTTCCGCCACCGGCTCTGTTCCCTGTTTATACAAGGACACATATTTATCTTCAGCCTTAAAGTAAAGGACATCAGCCGTGGCAATCAAAAAAATCTCCTGCCCTTTTTGTACCCGGATCCATTTCAGATATCCTGAGCCGGGTGGCGCAGACAGTTGCTGAAGCTGCTCAATAATCGTCTGGATATTCTCCGGCGGGTTGCCACTGTGAAAATGTTGCTGAACCTTCTTCACGCACTGCACCAGACGATCTTCATTCAGGGGTTTGAGCAGATAATCAATCGCATTGGCTTCAAATGCCTGTACCGCGTATTCATCATAAGCCGTGATAAACACGATGACCGGCATTTTATCCGGCGCGAATCCGGACTTTTGTAGCTGTTTTGCCAGCGCCATCCCATCCATTTCCGGCATTCTGATATCAAGAAACACGATATCCGGTTGCAGTTGCCGGATTTGTGCGAGCGCCTGCACGCCGTTCTCGCAGCTGGCGACGATCTCCAGTTCCGGCCAGACTTCGGCCAGCATCTTGTTCAGATGATAACGGAGTAACGGTTCATCATCGGCGATTACCGCACACATCGGATTATTCATTCAGCTCATACTCCCTGAGTCAGACCGGCTAAAGGTAAGGTAATTTCTGCACTCACGCCGCCGGTTTCGTTTTCCCGGATCGTCAGCCGGGCCTGTCCATCATACAACGCCTGCAACCGCTGGCGAATATTTTCCAGCCCGATACCGGTATCTGGTTTGAATCCAGTCTCAGCCTGCATCTCAAGGCCGCGGCCATTATCTTTCACCCGAATCCGCAGCGACTCTTCCGCGGTTGCGATATCAACCTCAATTTTGCCCGGCCGGGACTGAGGTTCGATCCCGTGTTTGATTGCATTTTCTGCCAGCGGCTGAATCAGCATCGGCGGTAAAAGCAGAGATTGCGGGCAGGATTCACAATGAATCTCATAATTCAGCCGCTCCCCCAGCCGAACCTGCTGAATACCAAGATAAGCATCGATCAGGCTGAGCTCATCTTCCAGTGTCACCAGATCGCCGCGATTTTTTTTCAGTGTCGCCCGGAGCAAATCGGTCAGCTTTTCCAGCAATATTTTTGCCATCGCCGGATCTTTATCAATCAACACACTCAGGTTCGCCAGTGTGTTAAACAGAAAATGAGGCTCTATCTGGCTTTGCAGCTGTTTCAGCTGACTGAGAATCAGCGCTTTTTCCTGTTCCGACTGTTGCCGTCTGGCTATTTCAAGCTCATGCTGCGCGTTCTGTTTTAACTCATGCATGTAAAAAATGAGAAAACAGATCGATGAGAAAATAAATCCCAGCAGCACAACCATGAGAAAGTTGAAGTTGGAATCATCCGACCAGAGAAGCTTGTTCAGGCTTCCCACCAACACGCCGCAGGCAAGGGCCAGTACATTGACCTGATTAAATGTGAGCGAGGGTTTCAGCCTGATCATGAGATGCGCACTACAAACCGCACCGTACCCATAACCAAGACTGACCAGCAAATCGTGGGGGATTGTCTTTAGAAAATTATAATCAGGATGAAACATCACCCGGAACACCTGGAAAATCAAAGCCACACACAGGCAGTAAGCGGTGCTCATCAGCATACTGCGGTCAAATGAGTGGCGGCGTGTTTGGATACTCATCAGAAATTCCCCTTCAGATTGAGCAAAATAACCTGCTTATCCGGCAGGCTGGCATAGACAGAGCCAGATTTACCGGTATAAAAGCGCCCTGCCAGCTCCAGCTTAAAACTGGCTTCTCCGGAATCACAGAGTGTGTAATCCAGCCACTGCGTGGCAATCACACCGCCGTCAGACGGAGAAATTAATACATCAAAAGTTGGTTCAAAATTACCAAGCCACAGATATCGCTGGCTCCACTGCCACTGACTCCACGCTCCGGAATCCAGACTCATATGCAACATCAAATTGTGTTCAGCGATATTCGCGTGATTGAGGCCGCTGGCATACGATCGCGCCAGTAACGAGGTGGCCGGGTTCTGCCTCAGGTGCCGGGAGCGGGATAACGCCTGATGCCACTGATGGTGATTCCAGCTGCGGCTGTCATACCAGTATTCTCCGATAATATTCACCCCGGCGGTATTTGCCCAGTTGATTCCGGCCAATAACTGGTATGCATGACGGGCGGTTTCCAATGTCACCGGCGCGTACAGGCCATGTTGCTGATAGGCTTTGTACCGGTGTTGTGCCAACAGTGAGCCATGAACTTCCCACGCCTCATTGAGTACTGTCACTGCCGATGCGCCAAGCAGCCCGCGACGAATCTGATCATAATAGGCCACCGCCTGAAGCTCAGTATCTCCCAGCAATGCGTAACGACGCAAACCAAAGCCTTTTTGCCGGGTATTTTTTTCATACTCATCCTCAGTTTCCCGTGCCCATGAAGCATCTGAGGCAATCAAAGCCCATTCGCCGGTCCCGTCAAAATAAGAGGCCATCGCCACGCCAGCACCTTCTTCAACCTGAATGCCCACCGGGTTTCGCTGGTAGGACTTCAGTATATTTAATGGCCGGTAGCCATAGCCGACACCCCAGTCGAGACGCATTTTCCCGAGACTGAAATCCAGTGGTATCCCGGCCACTTCCGCATCAGACTGCCAGAACAGTTCCTGAACAATCAGGTCATGGTCTGCTTTACTGTCGTCACTGGAAAACACATTGTCACTGCGAAATGCCACCAGCCCGGTCAGGCTGTTCCAGTGCAGGGAGGCATCCAGGCGGACATCGAGCGCCCGGACCTCACTATGCTGTGCTTCCCCCGTCAGGCTTTGCGGACGCAACTGTTCTGAGTGACCGCTTAGCTGCCAGCTCCAGTCAGCCTGCGGCCCGGCAACTGCACCGCTGCTAAGCGCACAGAGAAGGGATATCACACACAATGCTGTTTTCATCACAAATCAACCTTTGCCTGCCGGATCAGATAGGCCGGATTGTAATATTTATCCGCCAGCTGATACGGTGTTCTGTCCTGATATTCGATCACGGTTTTCTTTGCCGGCTGAATCTTGTCGAGCAGGGTCATGGTTTTCACCATGAGTGGCTGTTGGTCATCGGCTTCCGCCGTCCCCTTACTGCTGAAGAATGCCTGTTTGGCCAGCTTCCCGGAACGTAAATACAGATCGGCTTTGAGCGGAAAATCATTTGCCTGATCCAGCCATAAAGTAATCCGTGCGTAGCTGGCACCTTTGGTTTTTGACACCAGTGCCAGCTGATTGGCTTTCACTGAGCGGCCATTGAGTGTCAGGGTTGCCGGACCGGTCAGGGTCGCTTGATAATCATCCCGCCAGCGCAGGGAAGAGATATCACCGACAGATGCTTCTCCCAGCAGTTTTTGCATCGGCGTGATCCGGATCGGACGGCGGCTTTTAGGCATCAGCAGCCAGTAGTTGTCTCCCAGCATCAGGAGTTTTTGTCCGGCTTCGGTTCTGGATTTAAACAGCACCAGCGACTGGCGATCCGGCCTTGCGTACACTTCGTAAAGATGGGTTTTATCCAGCACCTGATTTTTATACAGACGGACCACCGTCATCACCCTGGCGGAACCTTCCTGCAGACGATAATTGTCTGCGTGTCTGAGCATTTGATCTGTGGTTGCTGCCAGTGCCTGACAGGAAAGCAAACTGCTCAGCATTAATATCAATAACTTATACATGAATCAGAGCCTCCGTAATGGGTTTATTAACGCCTTTGCGGGCGGAAAGCCAGGCCGCGATCAGGCAGATCACAATAATCATGAGTGCCACCGTGCCAAACAGAGCCGGCGAAAAGTAGATATAGAGCGGATAACTTTCAGTCCGGCCCGGTGCGGGCGGCATCTGAATATCAGCCACCATCAGGATGGCGGATATCAGCCCGGAAAATGCACCGCCGATCAGGCATCCAAGCACCGACATCAGCCCGGCTTCTTTGAGGAAGCCGCGAATAATTTCTCCCGGATAAGCGCCCAGTGCTGCCAGTGTTCCGATTTCACGGGTTCTTTCAGTTACAGCCATGGTCATGGTGTTAAACAGTGCGACAAAGACCACCAGCGCCATCACGCCACCCATAATGGCAAATATCCGGTTATAGAGATTTTTCACTTTCGCATAGAAAAACGCCCTCGCCTGCCACGGTGTCGTCACGACCGGCTGTACTAATTTCAACTTGCTCAGGCGCTGGTCGATCCGATGTTGTACCGCCGTGGTCTGATCGGTATCAAACAGATAAACAGACAGGGTGCTGACTTTATGCGTAACCAGTAAATCCTGAGCCGCACCGAGATGAAGATAGAGCTGCCGTTTATCCAGCTCAGGAATGCCGGTTGAGTAGATACCGTGTACTTTGAAATCAATCGCATTTAATGCGCCATCGGTTGTGGTACTGAGCAACGTGATCCAGTCACCCACAGAGACTTTGAGGTTCTTAGCCAGATCTTTCCCCAGCATGACTTCTGGCTCTCCGGGTTTAAAGCGCGGCGAGTTGGGATCAGACAGTGTTTTGCCCTCAACGACATCAAGAAACGGCCCTTTCATATCAAATTCCTGTGAGTCCACGCCGATCCCCATAAATATGGTTGATTTATTACCGTTCGAAACCAGCCCGTTGAGCTCAATCCGCGGCAGAATACTGCGAATCTCCGGAGCTGAAATGAAATACTTCACCAGTTGCTGATAATCAGTCAGCCCGTTATCCAGCGGCAACTCTTCATCCATTTCGAAATATCCCGGCTGGCTTAAAGTAATATGTCCGGTGCTTCTTGCCGTCTGTTCTTTTAAGGACTGATAGGTGTACAAACCAAAACCACCGGTACTGCACAGCGCAAATACCGCAATCGAAATAATCATCACCGAAAGCGTGGAACGGCGTCCGTTCCGGTGAAGGTTCAGCCATGCTTTCCTGACTTCATCTGAAATTAGCCTGCCCATCTGATTTCCTCCTGTGAAATACACCCATCGATCAAATTGATACTCCGGTCACACTGCCCCGCCATTCTCGGGTCGTGAGTCGCAATCACAAACGTGGTACCCATTTCATGGCCCAGCGCTTTCATCAGTTGAATGACCAGATGAGCGGTCTGACTGTCGAGACTCGCAGTTGGTTCATCAGCAATCACCAGCTGCGGCTGATGAATCAGGGCTCTGGCAATCGCCACCCGTTGCTGCTGTCCGCCAGACAGACGATCAGGCCGGTGATCATAAAAATCTTCCAGTCCGACCTTTTGCAACATCTGCCGGGCTTTGTCCTGTTGTGTCTTCGTATCAAATCCGTTCAGCATCAGCGGATAGGCCACGTTTTCTGTCGCTGTAAGCACCGGGATCAGGTTAAAGCGCTGGAAGACAAAACCGAGCGTTGAGCGCCGCAGTGCAGCGGCTTCTCTTGAGTGTTGCGGGTAAGGTTGTCCATCCATCAGCACCTGCCCCTGATAAGCCATATCCAGCATGCCGAGAATATTAAGTAAAGTACTTTTTCCGGAACCGGACGGGCCACACAAAGCGACCATTTCTCCTTTCCGGACCTGACCATCAACACCATTCAGTGCATGGACGGACTGCTCGCCCAGTTGGTATTGTTTGGTAATATTTGAAAATGCCAGCATAAGACCTCCTTATTGCCAAACGGCATGTTCGATGAGTCCTCTGACTTCTTTCACGGCCTTTGCATCAGGCTGAACCGACTGCATCTGCGCCATCCACTGCATTGCCTGTGTCTTGTCATGATTGCGGATCGAGGCTTCCACCGCTTTGTGATAAATCCATCCGCTTCGCTGCAACGGCTGAGCCTGAAAAGATGGACTTTGCAGGAGCTGAAGGTAAAGGTCATACCCACGGTCAAACTGATTAAACATATCCGGGAGGGATGTATATGTTGCAGCCGCAATCGCCCTGGCTAATACTGAAACCGGTAAACCTTGCCGGACGGGTTGCGTTGAGGCTGGTGTTTGCTCACCGGGCAGTAATCCCAATCCTTTGGCAATGGTTGAAATGCCTCTTTCGGCATACTTCATTTTATTCCAGGGTAGCCAGGCATCACGTGCTTCAAGGGTCTGAGCGCTCCCCAGATAAATCAGGCTAAGTGCATCGGCGCCATCCCGGTCAATCTGATCATTGAGTTTGTCAATCACCACACTGATATCGCCTGAATTTCCTTTCGCTATCTGGTTATATTGATGGATGAGCTGCTCATCCGGCATTGCTGCCACCGACACAGATGCCAGCAGCAGGTACAACCCGGTTAGCCCGGAAGGCAGAAATTTGAAATGTTTCATCATCTGTTTCTCATCAAAGTTGATTGATGATGACAGTCTATGACGCTTTAGATGATCTGGCTGGTCGATCTGACCAGTGGTGGTTTTTGCTGGATGAAATGAAAAAAGACGGCGTGAACGGCAATGGAATGAAAATCAGGAAATCAGGAAAGCTGCGCAGAAAAGAAAGAACCCTTTCCAAAAACAGTATCACTTATGCTGCCTTTGCAAAGGGTTCTTTCCCCCGGTGTTTTGCCTTCCGCTGAAAACTGCCCTTCCCTTTTTTCGCTTTGACGACTCTGGTCTTAAACAGTGGGCTTGTCACCAGCGCATGAAGCGCATTATGTTTGATGTCTCCCCGGCCCGATTCATATTCGGGGGGAAATTCAGACACAATTGTCCGTTTTGTTTTCTTTCCCATTTTCTATCACTCTCAATATTAATGCATCAACTGAAGATTCATTTTCTTCATCAGGGTCTGTTGACCCTGGAAGTCACTACCTATTATTCGTTTATTTTCTGTGCTGTCAACTGATGACGTCCCCAGGGTCAGCAGACCCTGGCTATATTAAATATTCACGATAAACTCAGGCGTAGTATCCCGGCACCCGGAACCAGCGGCGGCAAATATCTAAAAAGTGACCATAGACGACACCCAAGCCACAGGAAATCAGGATATTACTGGTGACAGCAGTAATAATTTGCTCTGTCGTGGCACCGACGCTCCACAGAATACCGGCATACACCGGTGACTGAAATGACACATACGCCATCAAATCACAAACATTTCTGATCAACGGATTATCGCCAAAACGCCGGCCTAAGCGCAAAAACGCATCGCGGTAAAAACCATATGGCAATGCAATCACGATATTCACCGGAATCGAAAGGAGCCTGGACGCGAGGGACTGCTCCAGAGTCATTTCTGAAATAAACACCTCAATGCACATTCCCGTAATAAAACAGAAAACAACCATCGCAAAAGTATCCGCGGCTGCGTGACGAATACCAAAAGGTGCATTCATTTTTCTCTCCTATACATTCAACAAAACAACACCAGATTTTGGCGCTATTAAAACATACAATATAAAGAATTAATTACTATATTTTAAAAACAAATCCAGTTTAAATAACCAATAAATTAACACAAAAACAGAATAATAATCTTTAGATCTAAAAACATTATGGCTGTAAGTATTTATTATGTAAAACCAGTGACATATAGTTTGTTATGATGTAAAAACTCGCCAGCAGCCTGAATTTCGCATACCATGAATAACAAGTTTTTTGATGATTTTTGATGAGAAGGCATTCCATTGACACTAAATGAACTGATAACCCGGACTGAACAACCTGAACAACTATTTACAGAAGCCCAAACGCGGGGATTTATTACCGCGCTGGCAGCGTCACCTTATTTGATCGCTCCGGAAGAATGGATTTCCTTTTTGTGGGGCGGTGCTGAGATTGCGCCTTTTTCTCAGGCTTCTGATTTAGAGTCATATTGCGAAACCGTGGTACAACTCTGGAATCAAACTCATGAAGCACTGCTGAGCGGAAGCTGGCACTGGCCTGAAAATTATGAGACTGATGATGAATTGATCGTCAATCAAAATGTCCGTGATTTGTGCGAAGGGATTCTTCAGGGTTGGCAGCTGACTAAAGATGACTGGGAAAACCTGATGCCCGAAGACAGTGAAAATGGTGCATTGCTCGGTGGCGTTTTACTGGCTGTCAGTATGCTTTATGATCCGGACACCTCGCTCGCCACATTACAGGATGCCGGTGCTGAAGGGCTGGAACAATTTGAAGAAATATATGAGGCACTGCCAGCGATGCTTGCCGGACTGGCTCAACGTGGGCAGGCACTGGCCGAAGCGCAGAAGTAACCCACTGGTTTGTACAATAATCCGGATGTAAAAATAGTCCGAATGTAAAAAGGGAAGACCCAGCCTTCCCTTTATGTCATCTGAAATACTTGCTTCGTATGTCTGCAACTAAGAATTCATCTGCGCTGCAAAATCCAGCATTCGGTTAAGTGAAACCAGTGCTTTATCACGAATTTCATCATCAACGAATATTTCGTGCTGCTCGCCACCTTCTCGTAAAGCCAGCTCGATTTCTTTCAGTCCGTTCATTGCCATCCACGGACAGTGGGCACAACTCCGACAGGTCGCACCAGCACCAGCAGTAGGCGCTTCAAACAACGCTTTGTCCGGTACCATTTGCTGCATCTTATAAAAAATACCCCGATCAGTGGCGACTATCATTTGCTTGTGTGGCAGTGATTTTGCCGCTTTAATTAACTGACTGGTCGACCCCACAGCATCAGCCAGTGCAACAACGCTGGAGGGAGATTCCGGGTGAACCAGCACTGCGGCCTCAGGGTACATTGCTTTCATTTTTTTCAGCGCATCCGCCGAAAACTCATCATGTACAACACACTCGCCATTCCACAGCAACATGTCTGCACCGGTTTGCTTTTCTATATACGAGCCAAGGTGTCTGTCTGGCCCCCAAATGATTTTCTTATCCTGACTGTCGAGGTGTTCAACAATATCCAGCGCAATACTGGAAGTAACAACCCAATCTGCTCTTGCTTTAACAGCGGCAGACGTATTTGCATAGACAACAACGGTATGATCAGGATGTGCATCACAAAAGGCGGTAAACTTATCAGCCGGACAGCCTAAATCCAGAGAACATTCAGCTTCAAGTGTCGGCATGAGAATTCGCTTCTCCGGAGTCAGAATCTTCGCTGATTCTCCCATAAAGCGGACCCCGGCGATCACCAGCGTTGTCGCCGGGTGACGATTGCCAAACTTGGCCATCTCAAGTGAGTCTCCGACAAAACCGCCACTCTCTTCAGCCAGTGCCTGAATTTCCGGATCTGTATAATAGTGTGCAATTAATACAGCGTTCTGTTCAGCTAACAAGGTTTTAATCTTGCCGACATAATCTTGTTTTTCTTGTTCTGAAAGCGGAACAGGTTTTGGAGGGAAAGGGTATACAGTATCTATTTTATCTAATATGTGGCTCATTGCTCTTGCCCACGCGGCTTTAAATAATCAGAGCATTTTACACTTCAGTTATACAGAGTCAAAACAGAGTTGCGTGCAAAACAAAGAAGAACCACAGTCGTGGTTCTTCAGGGGAAATTACAGGATTAATGAATCAAACTCCGGGCCGCTGATTTTGCTGATGCGCTATCCGGATACTCTTTCATCACCTGCTGATAATATTTATTTGCCAACTGTTTATTTTTACGGCGTTTTTCAATATCACCAAGTTTCACCAGTGCATCAGGACGTTTATTTGATTCTTTGTATGTCAATACAGCCTTAAAGTTTTCCTCAGCTTTTTTATCCTGCTTTTTAGCAAAATACAGCTGACCTAACCAATAATGCGCATTCGGCGCAAAATTAGATTTAGGGAAATCTTTTTGAAACTGATTAAACGCATTGATAGCACCGGCATAGTCACGTTTCTTTAAAATCAAATCAACAGCATCCTGATAAGCCTGCTGTTCACTGACGTTATTACTGAAAGTGCCTTCGGGTTGTTGTTCTTGCGTTTCAGATGGTTTGTCTGCTGGTTTGCCTGCCTGGCTTCTGAGCCGATCCATCTCAATAAACAGTTCTCTTTGTCTCTGAACCATTTGCTGCATTTCGTGACTGTTTTTCTCAACAATACCGCGCAGTTGCTGAATTTCATCAGCCATGTCATCGAGCTGCTGCTGCATTTGCAGCTGCACTTCATTGCGGTTTTGTAACAGACGTTCTAATTGCTGAACTTTCGATGCAGTCGAAGAACCAGAGATTGAATTAAGATCGGAGACAGGAGCAGGAGACGGTGCAGCAAGCACGACACCTGCTGCACTACTTAACAGAACCAACCCGACAAGTCGTCGTAGGTTACCGAACATATTTGAATGTCTCTAAAATAAATTAGTAAACAATCACTGAACGACGGTTTTTCGCATATGCTGCTTCGTTATGACCGCGTACCAGTGGTTTTTCTTCACCGTAGCTGACAATTGACATTTGATCAGCCTGTACACCTAATGCCTGAAGGTATTTTGCAACCGCTTCAGCACGACGTTCGCCAAGTGCGATATTGTATTCCGGTGTACCACGCTCATCGGCGTGACCTTCGATTGTTACTTTCATATTCGGACGCTGACTCAGATATGCCGCGTGTGCAGCTAACATATCTTTGTAGTCAGACGAAATCGTTGAATTATCAAATGCAAAATATACTGTTTGATCCCGAAGAACTTTATCTTTCAGTTCTTGTTCTGACAATTGACCATTATCAGTAACAGGAGAAACAACTGTTGTATCTGTCATATTTTCAGAACCAGTTGATGTCGTCGTCTGGTTTGTTGTTTCATTACCTGAGGCATCTACTGCTTTGTCGTTAGAACTACATGCAGTCACTGCTAATACGGGTAACGCAATCAATAGCCCTTTAAGAACTTTGTTAAGTTGCATCTTCGTTTTCCTTTAATTTATTAATCATGACTCATTTATAAAAACGGTGACCACGCAGGAGCCCTTACGCGTCCATTTGTCTCTGGTAACCTAGCTTTAAATCGTCCGTCAATAGAAACCATGGATAAAACATTAGCTTTATTGAAAATCGAACTGTAAATAACCATACCACCGTTCGGCGCAATACTTGGAGACTCATCAAGAAAAGTCTTTGTCAGGATTTGTACTGCTCCTGTATCCAAGTCTTGTTTTGCCAAATTAAATTCTGAACGGTTCTTATGAACCATAATCAGGTATTTACCATCCGGTGTAATTTGACCGCCTGAATTCTGTGATCCCTGCCACGTAAGACGACTAGTCACACCAGTAGACAAATCTACTTTATATATCTGAGGTTTACCACCCCGATCTGAGGTAAAAATCAAAGATTTTCCATCCGGATACCAAAAAGGCTCCGTATTATTTGATCTACCCCTCGTTATTTTACGGATTTTCTTTGTAGCCAGATCCATGACATAAACGTGCAAGCTACCCGTTTTTGACAAAACTAACGCTAAAGATTTTCCATCCGGAGAGAATACCGGCGCACCATTATGTCGGGGGAAAGACGAAATCTTCTCCCTTTGTCCGGTATAAATATTCATAATGTATATTTCTGCACGCCCATTCTGGAAACTAACATAGGCCAGTTTACGTCCATCTGGCGACCAGGAAGGAGACATCAGAGGCTGTTTGGAACTTAAAACCAAACGCTCGTTATATCCATCATAATCTGAAATTCTTAACTGATATGGATATTTTTTACCATCATTGACAACAACGTACGCAATACGGGTTAAAAATGCGCCTCTTTCCCCCGTTAATTTCTGATAGACCAAATCTGAAATACGGTGTGCATATTCCCGCAGTCTTTTTCCCGGGACGGTAGCGACATTATTGAGCAAAACATAATTTTTAGACTCAACCAACCGGCCATCTTCTGTCAGAGAACGTCCTTTACCTTTTTGTAATTGAGCCTGAATCAGATCAACCAGCTGATAATGAATCACATAATCACCGGCAGCATTTTGCTTAATAGTTCCGGTCAGCAGAGAGTCAACACCAAGATTTGTCCAGCCATTCAGATCAACATCTGATTCATCATATGGCGTTTGCGGCATTTTACTGGTTGCAACAGGGCTGAACTTACCACTACGCTGAAGATCTGACGCAATTACACCAGAAACATCCTGAGGCAGAGGTTGTGCGCCCTTCCATTGAAACGGAACTATAGCAACAGGTCTTGCTGAATTAATCCCTTCGGTGATCACCAGTTCCAGTGATGCATGGGCTTGTATACCTGATAATAAAAGAAGCATACTGCCTAAAATCAAACGCTTTAACACAACTTTTTCCTTTTCTCTGGTACTTTCGTCATATTTGATTAGAGTTTAACATTCAAAGTGATATCTTTTATTTCCTTAACAACATCCGGATCATTAGGAAGCGGGAAAAAGTTGACCTGAGCAACAGCCCTGCGGGTGGCAGCACACACCGGCTGACTCCCTTTCAGAATTTTCACACTACCTACAATTGCACTTTTACCCGCAGGAATTAAGTGCAGATTGATCCGACATGACTTTCCCTTAAAGCTGTCCTCCAAAAGAAGCCTGCTTTGAATTAACTTTGTATAAATTGCACCATAACGATTTGCCTGATCAGCGACATAATGATTCCGGGCACTGCTATTCTGTTGTGACTCAGTTTCAAGCCCGGAGAAAATATCATTCAGCGCCCTTTCCCGTTCTTTGCGCTCTGCTTCCAGCTTTTTCAGTCTGGCTTTTTCTTTCCGGGCCTTTTCTGCTGCAACTTTAGCGGCTTTTTCTTTCGCTAACCGCTCCTGTTCAGCTTTTCTCGCAGCTTCCTGTTCTTTTTTAGCCTTTTCCGCCGCAATTTTCGCCGCTTTTTCCCGATCCAGCCGTTCTTTCTCTGCTTTAGCAATCGCCGCTTCTTTCAGTTTTCTCGCTGCTTCTGCTTTTGCTGCACGCTTTTCTTCAGCAATACGTTGTTGTTCTTTCTTTTTGCGGAACTTTTCTGCTTCTCTGGCCGCTTTAGCATCTTTCGCTTTCTGTTCTTTCAGCTTACGAATCCTTTCTTCTTCATTCTTACGATTCTGCTCAAGACGAACACTTTCACGGCGTAATTTATCCAGACGGTTTTGCTCTTTTTTAGCCGCAGCTTCACGCCTGGTCTTAATTTCCTGAGCTTGCTGACGTACAAGCTGCGGGTCAATCACCACGGCCTGTACAATACTCCCAACAGGTTTAGGTTTTTCCTGATTAAAATCACTTCCCCACACCAGTGCAATAATCAATATAATATGCAAAAGCGCTGATAGTAAAAATGATTTCACCGGATATGACCGTTTGGGTTGTCTTTTATGTTTCATGGATAACGCAGCTATCCTTTAATCTCTGTTAATAATCCAACTTTTGGGATACCAGCTTTACTTAACTCGTCCAGTACATGAACGATATTAGAATAAGGACTGGCAGCATCCCCACCAACCGCAACCGGAGCGTTTGGATGCAAGCTTAATTCAGCTTTAACTAAAACAACGGCATCCTGAATTGAAAGTCCGCGTTTAAAAGGTTCATTATTAATACTGACGCCAAGACTACCTTCTTTTGTGACTTCAACAATAACAAAGCCACCATCATCTTTACCGACCAGTTCTGATGCCGGTTTTGCTGTTTCCGTTTTAGGCAACTCAACATCAACACCCTGTGTAATAAACGGGGATGTCACCATAAATATAATCAACAGAACCAGCATGACATCAATATATGGAACAACGTTAATCTCCGCCGTTAATCTGCGCTTTTTAGGCTGATAACCCGTCATTGATCTTATTCCCTCCCCGTCATGGCCTGTCGGTGAAGAATACTGTGAAACTCCTCAGAAAAGGTCGCGTAGTTATGCTCAAGTTTGCTCACAATATTTGTCAAACGGTTGTAGGCCATAACAGCCGGAATCGCTGCAAATAACCCCATCGCTGTCGCTACAAGGGCTTCAGCAATTCCCGGGGCAACCATTGATAGCGTCGCCTGCTTGACACCGCCAAGCGCAATAAATGCGTGCATAATTCCCCAGACGGTTCCAAATAAACCAATATAAGGACTGATTGATCCGACAGTTGCTAAAAATGGTAAGTGCATTTCTAATTCATCCACTTCTTTTGCAACGGCAACACGCATTGAACGAGCGGTACCATCCATTACAAAATGAGCTTCAGCAGAGTGATTTTTTCGCAACCGGGCAAACTCTGTAAAGCCAGAGTAAAAGATCTCTTCACTCCCGCTTAACTCATCTTTCTTTTGTTTGATTTCCTGATATAGCGTGGTTAAATCATGACCTGACCAAAATTTATCTTCAAATGCTGCAGATTGTTTTTCCGCAACAGATAACGCTTTACTGCGTTTAAAAATCACGGTCCAGGACATGACGGACATACCTAAAAGTATGAGCATCACTAATTTCACCAGGAGACCAGCCTGTAAAAATAAATCTAAAATGGAAATTTCAGCACTCACTGCAACACTCCGCAAATAGCTGTTTGGGAATCCCTCTGGGCTTCATTTTTTGTGTATCAATACATGCTACCTTAACTATTGCCCGACACAATACCTCATTTTGAGGATTAACCAGTTCCTGACAGAAAACAAGTGACGCTCTTTTCCGTTCAGATACTGAAGTCTGAACAATCAGATGATCATCAAGTTGCGCACCTTTAAAAAAATCAATCTCCAGGCTTCGGACTACAAACCCTGTTTTTTGTTCCAACAAGTTTTGTTGAGATATTCCTTCATGACGCAACATTTCTGTCCGGGCCCGTTCAAAGAACTTCAGATAATTGGCATGATAAACCACACCACCAACATCAGTATCTTCATAATATATCGTCACCGGAAACTGCGAAGCTGAGATCGAATGACACACATCTGACTCCAAGAATAGCATTTTGAAAGGGCACTATAACGCAAATTGGTCGTTTTAGCATGGGAGAAAACGATTTAATGGATCGTATTACTTCTTTTTAAACAATTTCATAACAGCGCAGGAATGCAATGGTGAATTGTTCATCACTTCAGCCAAAGAAATGAAATATTCACGTTTCAGTTTAACATCTCGTGTTTATCGTGAGATGGCCGTCCGGGCAAAAGCTCAGACCTAAAAAAAGAATAGCGGGCAACAAGCCCGCTATTCTTTACACGATAAAATGACAACATCATCTTTATATCAAGCGCATGACAGTAAAGGTGAACAGAATCAGACCTGAGATATAAGGACTGAAAATAACCTTCCAAATCACTGATTCCGGTTTGAAGCCAACACCAAATACCATACTTGCACAGACAGACCAGATTAAAAACACAGTGACCGTCAAATTAAAGCCACCAACAGAATCCGCATAAGTGTGCGGATTCCACATGAGTAACGAGACATGGAAAAAACCAAGTCCCATAATCATCAGCCTGAAAACAAGCTTATCTAAAGGACGGTGCCATTTTTCAAGAGTGTCGTATAACTCACTCTTCACTATCATTATCCATCATTTCTGAGTGCTCTAACCACAGGGCATTAATAATCCCAAACGAGCAAGCCAGCAATACACCCAAAATCCATGCGAAATACCACATAACTTAACCCTCTGATTAGTAAAGTGAATTTTTGTTATCTTCAATAAATTTATTGTTGATACGACCAAACATTTTGTAGTAACACCAAGCCGTATAGCCCAGAATGATCGGCACCATGACAACAGCAACACCAGTCATTAACTTCAGCGTCAGTTCACTGGATGTTGAATCCCACATTGTTAAGCTGCTGGCAGGAGACAAGCTGGATGGCATAACAAACGGGAACATGGCGAAGCCCGCAGTTAAAATAACGCCAGCATTTGCCAGACTGGATGCAAGAAACGCAATACCGCCCTTCTCAAGACGTGATGCAACCACTGCCAGCAGTGGCAGAATAACGCCAAGAGCTGGCGCAATCCATAGCAAAGGATACTTATCAAAGTTAGCCATCCAGGCACCAGACTCCCGGACAACTTCTTTCATGAGCGGGTTAGAAGCAGCTGAAGTATCAATCTGGCTGGTGATCACATAGCCATCAATATGTTGCACCCAAAAACCTGCCGCAACAAAAGTGACTGTAATCAGCAGACCAGACAACTGAGCAACATTACGTGCACGGCTGTGAACCTGATCTGATGTCTTCATTTGCAGCCAGGAAGACCCCTGAAGCAAAAACATAAACAAACTCACCACACCACACAGCAACGCAAATGGGTTCAGCAGGCCAAAGAATGATCCATGATAGCTGGGCATTAAGAATTCATTCAGTTTGAAAGGAACACCCTGTAGCAGGTTACCAAATGCTACCCCAAAGATGATTGGCGGTACAAAACCACTGACTGAAATGCAGATATCCCAGATATTACGCCATTTCGTATCTTCAATTTTCGAACGGTAATCCAGGCCAATTGGTCTTAACCATAAAGAAGCGAGTGTCACGATCATAGCCAGATAAAAGCCGGAAAAAGATGTCGCATAAACCAGAGGCCATGCGGCAAACAGTGCCCCGCCCGCAGTGATCAGCCATACCTGGTTTCCGTCCCAGTGAGGTGCAATCGAATTGATCATCAAGCGACGTTCAGTATCACTCTTACCAATGACGGGGACCAAAGCACAAACACCAATATCAAAGCCATCAGCGATCGTAAAGCCAATAAATAAAACACCAATCAGCACCCACCAGATAAATCGTAAGATTTCGTAGTCAAACATAATATTCTTCTCCTTCCTTATGCTTCAACTTGGCGGCTAACTTGATCGGTTGCCGAATGACTGTTTTGTTCAAAGTGGTAACGGCCTGTTTTCAGACTACTTGGTCCTTTACGGGCAAATTTCACCATCAGATAAACTTCAGCAATAAGGAATGCAGTATAAAGCGCAAGAATTGCGAACAGAGACAACCAGATCTCACCGGCACTCAGAGCTGAGCTGGCAACATGTACCGGCAGAATTTCACCCACAGCCCACGGCTGACGACCATATTCAGCAACAAACCACCCGGCTTCAACAGCAATCCAGGGAAGTGGAATACTGAAAAGTGCAGCTTTAAGAATCCAGCTTTTCTGTTCGATTTTTTGACGGCATGTCTGAATGAACGCTGCGCCAAAGACCAACAGCATAATCACACCACATGCAACCATGATACGGAACGACCAGAATAAGGGCCAAACCGTTGGAATAGAGTCATTAGCCGCAGCCTGAATCTGTTCTTCAGAAGCATCAACCACATCATCTGTATAACGTTTCAGAAGCATGCCATAACCAAGATCTGACTTCACCTCTTCAAAAGCTGCTTTCGTCTCACCGGATGTATCACCTGAACGTAATTTCTGCAGAATTTCATACGCGTACATACCATTACGAATCCGTTCAACGTGTTCCTGACGAAGGTCACGCAACCCTTTCACTTCTTCATCCAGAGAACGGGTCGCAATAATTCCCATCAAATAAGGGACTTTAATAGCATAATCGGTATTCATCGTCTCCTGATTCGGGAGACCAAACAAAGTGAATGCGGCCGGCGCTTCTTCTGTATGCCACTCAGCTTCAATTGCTGCCAGTTTCACTTTTTGCACGTCCCCCAGTTCATAGCCGGATTCATCACCCAGCACAATCACTGAAATCACAGAAGCCATACCAAACGATGCAGCAATCGCAAAAGAACGACGCGCAAATGCAGTATCACGGCCTTTCAACAGATAATAGGCACTAACACCCAGAATGAACATCGCGCCGGTGGTGTACCCTGAAGCAACCGTGTGAACAAACTTCACCTGAGCTACCGGATTAAGCACCACTTCAGCGAAGCTCACCATTTCCATCCGCATCGTTTCAAAGTTGAACTCTGCACCAACCGGGTTTTGCATCCAGCCGTTTGCGACCAGAATCCACAACGCTGAAAAATTGGAACCAAGCGCAACTAACCATGTTGTTACAAGGTGTTGGCGCTTTGACAACCGGTCCCAACCAAAAAAGAACAGACCGACAAAAGTTGATTCGAGGAAGAATGCTACCAGCGCTTCGATGGCAAGAGGTGCACCAAAAATGTCACCAACGTAGTGCGAATAGTAAGACCAGTTTGTTCCAAACTGGAACTCCATAGTAAGCCCGGTTGCAACACCAAGGGCAAAGTTAATTCCAAACAGTTTACCCCAGAACTTGGTCATGTCTTTATACACTTGCTTATCTGTCATCACATAAAGTGACTCCATGATCGCAAGCAAGAAAGTCATACCCAAAGTAAGTGGAACAAACAAGAAGTGATACATCGCTGTCATTGCAAATTGCAATCGCGATAGATCAACCACGTCAATCATGATAACTCCTTTTGTGTCGGCTGAAAGACACCACTCAGATTTACAATTAATTAAATGCTTAATTTCTTAAATTTCAGAATCATAAAAATTATAGAAAAGGTATAATATGCTGCGCCAATGTATTTTTATTTAATTAAACACTAATCAAATTGAAGTACATTTTTTCCAAATACTACTGCCAAAAACAGCGCCTTTCAAAGGATTTATACAGACGAGGTGTATTGATCTAGATCAAGTTGAAAGAATAAAAATCAACCAAAACCGCAACGAAATGATACAGATCAAAAATAAGAATGATTGAATGAGTTTTTTTTGTAAAAAAGAGAAGGTAAGCCTGCAACAATAAAACAATAATTTAACATTAAAGATACCTGAGCAATATTTTTGATACCTATGATATTTCTATAAATGAGATGTCCATCACATTTCATTTTGATTGTAATTAAGTGACACCGTCGATAAATCATTTTTCCAAACCAAAATGAAGGAAGGCACGCTCTGAAACGATTCTTCCTCGCGGCGTTCTTTGTAAATAGCCTTGCTGAATCAGATACGGTTCGATTACATCTTCAATTGTATCTTTTTCTTCACCAATTGCAGCTGCGAGGTTATCTAATCCAACCGGCCCGCCAGAAAACTTTTCAATGATAGCCAGGAGCAGTTTGCGGTCCATATAATCGAATCCCCGAACGTCAACATCAAGCATATTTAAAGCCTTATCCGCAATATCCGGGCAGATATGTCCGTCACTTTTCACTTCCGCATAGTCCCTGACCCGCCTGAGCAACCGGTTGGCAATTCTTGGTGTTCCTCTTGCCCGTCTGGCAACCTCTAAAGCCCCTTCAGTATCGATAGAGAGATTCAGGCAATCTGCACTGCGACAAACTATATTCTGCAGGTCAGCAACTTCATAGTATTCCAGACGCTGGACAATACCAAAACGATCTCTTAACGGAGAAGTCAGTGAACCGGCACGGGTTGTTGCACCAATGAGTGTAAACGGTGGCAAATCAATTTTGATCGACCTTGCTGCCGGCCCTTCACCAATCATAATGTCCAGTTGATAATCTTCCATGGCAGGATACAGCACTTCTTCAACCATCGGACTTAAGCGATGTATTTCGTCGATGAACAACACATCATTTTCTTCAAGGTTGGTCAATAATGCCGCTAAGTCCCCTGCTTTCTCTAACACAGGACCGGAAGTTGTTCTGATGTTGACCCCCATTTCATTCGCAACAATATTTGCCAGGGTGGTTTTCCCAAGTCCGGGCGGACCAAATATCAATAAATGGTCAAGTGCTTCATTTCTGAGTTGAGCAGCCTGAATGAAGATTTCCATCTGATCCCGAACGTGATTTTGCCCCTGATAATCGGCAAGATATTTCGGACGAATCGCGCGATCAATGACTTCTTCATCTTTAGAGCCCGGATTTTCGGGAGCAACGAAACGGTCTGCTTCTATCATATCATCGCTCTCAATGCTTCTTTGATCAGTGCTTCACTGCTCATCTCGGGCTGGGAAATCTGAGAAATCACTTTTGACGCCTGCTGAGGTTTATAACCCAGAGCTAACAAAGCACTCAGCGCTTCCTCTTCCGCATTCGCAGAAACGGAGCTTTGAGCAACATCCTGCTCTGACTTCGGTTCAAATAAGTCACCTTCCCCGCCAGTCCAGGATTTCAGACGATCTTTCATCTCAACTACGAGCCGTTCAGCCGTTTTCTTACCGACACCAGGCAATTTAACCAACATCGAAATATCTTCTCTTCGCACACAATCAACAAACTGATTCGCTGTCATGCCTGAAAGAATAGCCAGGCCCAGTTTAGGACCAACACCATTGGCTTTAATTACTTCCCGGAACAAAGCCCGTTCAGCTTTGGAATTAAATCCATACAACAGCTGAGCATCTTCCCGCACGACAAAATGTGTATACACGACTGCTTCCTGATCGACTTCAGGCAGTTCATAAAAGCAACTCATCGGCATTTGAACTTCATAGCCAACACCACTGACTTCGAGTAAAACTTCTGGCGGCTGCTTTTCAAGCAACAAGCCTCTCAGACGTCCAATCACAATTTTTCCTTCATTTAATCCAACAAAATGATCATAACCAACAACTGGATAAATAGCCAGTAATCATTGATTCAGGTCACTAGCGATAGCGTCCCCGTCTTGAGCCTTTAGCAACTCCGGAAAGAGCAACCAGCGTTTTATTGGTATTTGCATGACAAATCGCAACCCCAAGTGCATCGGCTGCATCTGCCTGGGGTTTGGCGGGCAACTTTAACATATGCTGCACCATATGCTGTACCTGAGCTTTGTCTGCACCTCCGGTGCCAACAACAGCCTGTTTCACCAGACGGGCTGCATATTCAAATACAGGCAAATCAGCGTTAACTGCTGCAACAATTGCACATCCACGGGCTTGCCCCAACTTCAGGGCTGAGTCGGCGTTCTTCGCCATAAAAACCTGCTCAATTGCAAAAACATCCGGACTGAACTGTAAAATGATTTCCGATACACCAGCGTATATTTGCTTTAAACGACCGGGAAGTTCTTTCTCTGTCGTTTTAATACACCCGCTCCCGACATAGTGTAAATGTCTGCCTTTTTGCTGTATCACACCATATCCGGTGATGCGTGAACCCGGATCTATTCCTAAAATTACTGACATATGTGCAGGCCATCACTCGCTATATAAAAAGGGCTTATTACAAAATAAGCCCTGTCTCAGAAATCGTATGATTCCGGTGAATTTATTTTCTGCGCCAGATTATTTTCTGCGCCAGGTAGTGCCCTCAGGCCCATCTTCCAGAACAATTCCCATCTCAGTTAACTTATCACGCGCCATATCTGCTTGCGCCCAGTCCTTCGCCGCCCGGGATTCATTCCGGATACGAATCAGCGATTCGATTTCAGCGGTATCTTCATCTGAATTCTGGTCGCCTTGTAAAAAAGTCTCTGGTTCCTGATATAAAATACCAATGATCCCGGCCAGCTCACGAAGACGCGCGGCAAGTTTACCTGCTTTTTCGTGACTCTCCAGTTTCAGGCGATTGATTTCACGAGCCATATCAAACAGAACCGAATAAGCTTCCGGTGTATTAAAGTCATCATTCATCGCAGCTTCGAAACGCTGAACAAACGCTTCTCCACCTTCAGCAGTCACATCCGGATCCAGTCCGCGCAACGACGTATATAAACGTTCAAGCGCTGAACGGGCCTGATTCAGGTTATCTTCGCTGTAGTTCAGCTGACTACGATAATGCCCTGACATCAAAAAGTACCGGATCGTTTCTGAATCATAATGCTCCAGCACATCACGAATCGTGAAAAAGTTACCTAATGATTTGGACATTTTTTCTTTATCAACCATCACCATACCACTATGCATCCATGTATTCACATAAGATGTGTCATGAGCACAACATGATTGCGCAATTTCATTTTCGTGATGGGGAAACTGTAAATCAGAACCACCACCATGAATGTCAAAATGGTTGCCAAGTATTGCTGAGTTCATGGCTGAACATTCAATATGCCATCCCGGACGCCCTTTACCCCACGGAGATTCCCATTCAGGTTCTCCCGGTTTGGCCATTTTCCACAAGACAAAATCCATCGGACTCTTTTTAGCCGCTTCAACATCAACTCTGACACCGGCCTGCAATTGTTCCAGATCCTGACCAGACAGCTTTCCGTAATCCTTATAACGACTAACCTCAAACATCACATCGCCATTATCAGCGACATAAGCAAAGCCTTTATCAATCAGCTTCTGAACTAAGGCAATAATTTCTGAGATATAATCCGTCGCTCTTGGTTCAATATCAGGACGCATCATATTTAATGCATCAAAGTCTGCATGCATATCATCAATTAACCGGTTGGTTAACACATCACATGGTTCCTGATTTTCCGCTGCACGCTTAATAATTTTATCGTCGATATCGGTAATGTTCCGCACCAGTGTCAGATCGTACCCCAGATAGCGTAAGTAACGGGCAACCATATCAAAAGAGACAAACGTACGACCATGGCCAATATGACAGAGATCGTATATGGTAACACCACAAACATACATGCCGACTTTTCCGGCGTTAATTGGCTTGAATTCCTCTTTTTGTCTTGTCAGTGTGTTATATATTTTCAGCATGATCTCTATCTATATTTACAATGGGTTACCAAATGATTCCGGATTATAACAATCCTCAGCCCGTCAGGTCACCTTATTCTTCGACTTCTTCCGCTGAATCATTCAATTGTTGAAAAAACTAAGCTAGAATCGTGTTTTACTGTTAGAAAACATAAAAGGTAGTCATATGATCACCCTGCATACCAATTTTGGCGACATTAAAATTCAGCTTAACGAAGAAAAAGCACCGGAAACTTCTGCGAACTTTCTCCAGTATTGCCGCGAGAATTTTTATGATGATACCCTGTTCCACCGCGTGATTGATGGCTTTATGATCCAGGGCGGCGGCATGACATCCGGCCTTCAGGAAAAAACCAGCCGTGCTCCGATTAAAAATGAGGCCAATAATGGCTTAAGTAATAAAACCGGTACGCTTGCGATGGCCCGTACGATGGAACCTCATTCTGCAAGCTCCCAGTTTTTTATTAATGTCAACGATAATACTTTCCTTGATTTCCGTTCAGAGTCAATGGATGGCTGGGGTTATTGCGTATTTGGTGAAGTTGTCGAAGGCATGGACATCGTAAATAAAATCAAAAGTGTGAGTACCGGCTCTTATGGTATGCATCAGGATGTACCTCTTGAAGAGGTTGTCATTACTGGTACAACGATCGAAGAATAATTCCGCTTCGCACTCTGTCAAAAGAGCGTATTCATACGCTCTTTTCTTTAACCGAAATAAAAAAGCATGCAAACACTTTTCATTTCCGATCTACATTTAAGTCCTGAACATCCTGAACTCACGACGGCTTTCAAACATTTTCTTCACCATAAAGCCCCCCATGCTGATGCACTGTATATACTCGGTGATTTATTTGATTTCTGGATAGACGATAAGGATCCGACTGATTTTGCCAGAGAAATAAAAACAGCACTAAGAGAAGTAACATTAAATGGCACACCTTGTTATTTTATCCACGGAAATCGTGATTTTCTGGTGGGAAAACGTTTTTCCAGAGAAACCGGGGTAACATTACTTGATGAAAAGGCGGTGGTGACACTTTACGGACGGCGTGTACTCATCATGCATGGCGATACTTTATGTCTTGATGATGTTCGCTATCTGCAATTCCGTGAAAAAGTACACCAACCCTGGCGACAGTCGCTGTTCAGACTTCTTCCCTTTGGACTGAAACAGAAGATCGTCAGCAAGATTCAGTCGAACACCCGTCAGGATAAGCAAAATAAATCATTAGACATTATGGATGTCAGTCAGGCTGAAGTTGAACGGGTTATGGATGAACAACAGGTAAGTCTGCTGATTCACGGACACACACACAGGCCTGATATACATTCATTTCAGTCATCTGATAGTGAAAAAATACGTGTGGTTTTAGGCGACTGGGGAAAAGAAATATCTGTACTGACATATGATGATCAGGGACATTATCACCTAGACCATCAGTTACTCTCTGAATATTCAGGCAAATAAAGGCTCAATAATATGAAAAAATGTCCATGTGGCAGCAAGCGTCACTATAAAAACTGCTGTCAGCCCGTTCATATGAACCACAGCAACGCAGAAACACCTGAACAGTTAATGCGGGCACGCTACACCGCATATGCTATAGGGCTTACAGACTTTATTCAGCAAACCTATCACTCAGAGAATGAAGCAAAGCATGATCGGAACGGTATTGAAGATGGGACATTAAACAGCTGGGACAAACTTGTCATTCTGGACACAGCCCCGGGCCGCTCTGATGAGGAAGGATTTGTCCATTTCAAAGCTTACTTTCAGAGAAATGGACAAAGTTTTTGCCTGCAGGAACGGTCCCGTTTTATCCGGGAAGGCGGATGCTGGTACTACATCGATGGCATTATTTCGGAATAACCGCTTTTATCCAGCTCTGATACAGATTCAGGGCTGATGACCGATCCACTGTTTAATTTTTAATTTTTGTTCTGGCGTCGCATTGTTATACAACAACTGAATTGTCTGAATGAGTGTATCGTTCTGACCAGCAGGTGTTTTTTGCAATGATTGCGCTGCAATCGATGTGCTGGCTTGTGTTGCTGGAACAAAGTTTTTCGGATGATGTTTTTTATTGTAAGCCGCAACAGCTTTTTCTATATCTGCAAATGGCATTAACCCTTTTCCGGTCAGTTTTTCGTACTGAATCTTTTCCTCGGAACCATCCTGATAGCGAAGCGTCCACTGTGCACCACGACGAAAATAAGCCTTTGCCTGAGAGTAAGATTTTAGTGATGGGGCCAGAATCACAACCTGATCATCTTGCTTTAAATCAACAGAAAAAATATAAGGCTGGGTTGAATAAATCGCACTCTTTGAACCTTTTCTGACATCACCATAATAGCGAATGACCAGCTGATGCTGACCTGTACCGACCTCAAGCGTTTTATCATTTACATAGCGCCCACCTTCCAGCTCCCGGCCATCTAAAGCCAGAATTTCTACAGATTTTTCACTGGAGATCGTTGCCGCCTGTATGGGCGAAATAAGCAGCAAACCGATGAATCCGGATAAGATAATATTAATACGCTTCATAAAGCATGATCCTGTATAGGGTGAACTGAAACCTGATATGAACTATAGAATAAAGAATGAAAAAATCAGATAATTGCATCACTGGATAAATATAAAATACCATAATAAAAACCGCCTCAATGAGGCGGTTTTCAGATATTTATGGGTGATTAAATTCAATTAGAATTTAACTTCCATACCGACGAGGTAGCCTAGATCGTAGTCAGCTTCATCATCGATATCTTTATAACCGATTTCAGCATAGGTACGAACATTTGCGTGCAGTTGATAAACAACGTTTGCGTAAATGTTATCTGTATCTTTGTCTGACTCATCTTCACTTGAGAACGCATAACCAATCGCATAAGTGAACTTATCAACAGTATAAGAACCATTCAGTTCAAAATATGCAGTATCGGTTTGAGTAACACCTGCATTGTTTTCAACTTCAGCTTCACCATAAGATGCAGCAATATTAAATGCATCAAATGTATACTCAGCTTCTAAGTTAAATGCCGTAGTTTCATCACCACCAGTATATTCATCTGTATAAACATACAGGCGAACATCTAAGTCATCAAATCTTGCACCGATACGACCATCAAGAACTTCTACACCACTGGTTGAGTCACCATTTGAAGCATCCAGATCATGACTCAGACCAAAATAAAACTGACCATTGTCATACACATACTTCACAACATCATCTGCAGATTCAACTTGATCAGAGAAGTATTGTGCATCACCCAGCTCGAAGTCTTTGCCGATACCATCGTCATCAGCAATCAGAGTTTGACGGCCAAAAGTAATTGTGCCGTACTCTGAACTTTCAAAACCAACATAAAGCTTGTCAGTTTCAGCATCACGATCATCAGTCGCCAGGTCATAGCTCAGACCTGCAACTGTTGCCCAGTCATCAGTCATTTCGATCGAAGTTGTGATTGTAACATCGCCATCATCAAGACGGGTTGTTGCATCAACATTAGGGCCACCATCCTGCTCGAAGTCCTGGATGTACTGAACTTCTGCAGAACCAGAGATGCTTACACTCACACCATCATTGTTATACACTTCAGCTGCATGAGCTGAACCTGCTGCTAACACAGCAAGAGCTACTAGAGTCTTTTTCATATTAATCCACTGCCTTTTCTTAGTTTCAGAGAACTTTATTTTTATTTAGATTCTCTTTTTGTTTTGCGGTAACCGTTTATAACTCCAGCTACCATCATTTGTTTCATTTCTTAGATTGCTAAATAATAACTTATGTGTCAAATATTCTAAAAAAACCAAACAAAATAGAATAAACCATTGTTAAACAATCATTTATTACTAGCTTGCGCCTGCTTTGTACATTATGCAGTCATCTTTGCTCACATCATCCCACACTGTAAAATCAAACCAATAGAGAATAAAACACTAAATATAGGCAGGATTTTTATAAAAATAAGAATTTTATAAAAACCATATGATTAATTTATGGTTTTATATTTTTCATGCAGTAAAACTATATTAAACCCTTGATGAATAGCTGTCTTTTGTGAGGAAGATCAAGCTTCAAAACAAAAAAAATCAATTTAAGGGAACTTCTTATCAATTCGCCATGTGTGCTAACATATGCGTCCGCAAGAAAACGAGGTAATTTATGCTGACCAGGCAGATTCAGGAATCGATACGCAGTAGCTACAGGAACCTGCAAGAACAGATGGATAACTTCGTTCCCCGGCGCGGGCAAAATTACCTGATCGCTGAAATCGCAAAAACGCTTTGCGGTAACTATCATGAAAAAAACAGAATACTGGTAGCAGAAGCCGGGACCGGAATTGGTAAGTCCTTGTCTTACCTGATGGGGGCAGTGCCAGTTGCTGTGCTCAATAACAAATCTTTGATCATTTCAACAGCGACAGTTGCATTGCAGGAACAGCTCGTCAATAAAGACTTACCACTCTACAGACGCCTCAGCAATTTAGACTTTCAATTCAGGATCGCAAAAGGCAGGCAGCGGTACTGCTGTCTGGAAAAATTAGCTGCTGTTTGTAGTCAGGATGCTTCCCAGCCATCCTTATTTAAGGATATTCAAGCTGATCCGAATACAGACTTATTTCAGCAAATGCATGATAAGTTGTTAAAAGGACAATGGGATGGAGATATTGATAGCTGGGAAACTCCTGTCGATGCAAAACAATGGCAATTGATCGTCAGTGACAGGCAAAGCTGCAATGTTGCTTTTTCAGCACACAGAAAGTGCCCTTTTCATAAAGCCCGGGCAGAACTGAGTAGTGCTGACATTATTATCGCAAATCACAGTCTGGTCATGGCAGATGCTGATCTGGGCGGTGGCATCATTCTTCCGGAGCCAGAACAGTCAATCTATATCTTCGATGAAGCACACCACCTGTATCAGGTTGCCAGAGAACATGCTTCTGCCTCTGCTTCACTCAAAGGTGCAGTCGGCTGGCTTGAAAAGCTGAACCAATCATTAGCCCGATGGATGCACCTGACAGATGAGAAAAGAGCCTTCAGGTTTAAAGATGAAATATCGAAAAATATTCAGATACTCATCCCGGCTCTCAATCAAATCAGCAAACAAATAATTCCCGAACAGTTTGATGAAGGCAACATGCGTTTTGAACATGGAGAGCTTCCTGAGTGGCTTTCGTCAGAAGCATCACACATGAAAAAAGCTGCAAGTCAAACCTGCCAGGCTACCGCTAAAATTGCCGACTTAATTGGTGAACGGATAAAAGAAGGTGAACTCTCCTCACGTCAAAGCGCTCCGATCCTGGCTGAACTGGGTTATTTTCTTCAACGGCTGGAGAACCTGACAAGGGTCTGGACGATGATGGCTGAGCCAACAAGGGAAAATGGCGCACCTCTTGCCAGATGGCTTAGTCTGAGTGAGGACTACCCCGGCGATTATATTGTCAACGTCTCTCCGATAGAAATAGGCTGGAAACTGGAACAGCAGCTGTGGAGCCGCTGCGTTGGAACAATTGCCGTTTCAGCAACACTTCGCGCATTAAACTCTTTCTCATTTTTCTGCCATCAATCAGGGATGACCTGTCATGATAAAGATGGCATACAATTTCTGGCTTTATCTTCTCCATTTGACTTTCAGAAAAATGGTCAGCTATGTATTCCTCACTTTCCTGTTGCACCGCAGTCACCGGAATTTACCCAGGAACTGATTAAGCATATTCCACATTATATTGCAGAAAAAAAAGCAAATCTGATACTGTTTTCATCCTACTGGCAAATGAATCAGGTGGCAGATAAACTTAAAATATTATTCAGGAAAAAAGGTTGGTTATGTCAGGTTCAGGGAGAAAAACCCCGTTCTAAAATCCTTCATAAGCATTCCCAGACAGTCGCTCAACAAAAAACAGCCATATTGTTTGGCACAAACAGCTTTTCCGAAGGTCTGGATTTACCCGGAAAGCTTTTGGAGAACGTCATTATTACCAAAATTCCGTTTTCAGTACCAACATCTCCGGTTGAACAGGCCCATGCCGAATATATCGAATCCCGGGGTGGTAACCCTTTTATGCAGATTACGGTCCCGGAAGCCAGCAGAAAACTGATTCAGTCAGTAGGCAGGCTACTGCGTAATGAAAATGATTCTGGTAGAGTGGTTATCTTTGACCGCCGGATCATCACAAAACGATATGGAAAAGCATTACTTGATGCCCTTCCCCCATTCCAGCGTATTATTGATACAAACGTACAAATAAAAACTAACAAGGGTTGATATTGAATGGAATATATTGAACCGGCTACGTTGCTGATGCTGGCACTTGTAGCGTTTGTTGCCGGTTTTATAGATGGTGTTGCTGGCGGTGGCGGCCTGCTCACAGTCCCGGCATTATTATCTCTGGGGTTGCCCCCGCATATTGCTCTTGGCACAAATAAAGTAGCGGCAACTTTTGCCACATCAACAGCGGCCATCACTTATTATAAAAAGAAGATGTTTAATCCCCGTCAATGGAAACATGTCTTTGTTTCTACATTAGCCGGAGCGATTACCGGAACTCTCGTTGTAGATCTCATCAGCAAAGCCTGGTTAGAGAGATTCTTACCACTGATTATTTTACTTACAGCGGCATATACTATTTTTTATCATCCCGGACATGGAAAACATCATCCCGAAAAGGTTAATGTACCCAATTTAAAATTGAAACAAGTTATTCAGGGCTTGAGCCTGGGCTTTTACGATGGTATTGCAGGACCGGGAACCGGTGCGTTCTGGGTTGTCTCCTCGATGGCGCTGTACCGCCTCAATATATTGTTTTCTTCTGGTCTGGCCAAGGCAATGAATTTTACAAGTAATATGACCTCTCTCATCACTTTCGCCATACTTGGACACATCAACTGGGTTCTTGGGTTAGTGATGGGGTTGTGCTTAATGATTGGTGCTTATGTGGGCGCTCATTCTGCAATTCGCTTTGGTTCCCCGTTTATCAGGCCGGTTTTTATCACTGTCGTGAGTATTCTTGCAATACGACTCGCATATTATGCATGGTTTAACACCCCGTAATTTCATTCATATGCAGCATATTATCTTTCAGCTGAAAGGAGAAATCAGCGATGACTCAATCCAATCAACCAATCGAAGAGGCACCTGAAGCAGTTCAACTGGCGGTCGACTTGATTTACCTGCTGGAAACAAATGAAATCGATCCTGAAACAGCTCTGGAAGCGATACATATTGTTAAAACAGATCTCGAAAGAAAAATGACTTCTTTGAATCAGGAAAAAACACCACAAAAATAACCTGTTGATCAATTCATTTTTATAAGGACAATCCGCATGAAAGTAGTTAGCTTCAATATCAATGGCCTGCGCGCCCGTCTCCCTCAACTTCAGGCACTGATCGATAAACATCAACCCGATATCATCGGTCTGCAGGAAATTAAAGTCCACAATGATGCTTTTCCCGTCGATCAGATCAAAGCAATGGGATATGAGGTTTTTTACCACGGACAAAAGGCTCATTATGGCGTGGCCCTGTTGTCTAAAAAAATACCATCAAAAATCGAATATGGTTTCCCATCAGACACTCCGGAACATCAGAAAAGGATGATTATCGGTACTTTTCAACTGAAGGATGGTAGTTCAGTAAAAATCATGAATGGGTACTTCCCACAGGGAGAAAATATCGCTCATGAAACAAAATTTCCTTATAAAAGGCAGTTTTTTAAAGATCTGATGACTTATCTTGAGCAACACCAGCCGGATGAAAAGATTGTGATTATGGGTGATATCAACATCAGCCCGGCAGATATCGACATCGGTATTGGTGAAGCCAACCGGAAACGCTGGCTAAAAACCGGCAAGTGCTCCTTCCAGCCAGAAGAAAGGGAATGGTTGTCTACATTGCTGAACTGGGGCTTTACGGATACATTCCGCCAAATTCATCCTGATACTGAAAACCGATACTCCTGGTTTGATTACCGTTCACGTGGTTTTGACGACAACCGTGGATTAAGAATCGATGCAATTCTCGCAACAGACAGCCTTGCCGGACAGAGTCAGGAATCAGATATTGACTATGAACTCAGAGGATTAGAAAAGCCTTCAGATCATGCCCCGATATGGACAATATTTGATGTATAGCAGATAGTTAGCCAAATAATTATCTATGATATTCTTCGCTGATAGTGAATATAATTACTTATATGAGATAACAACTCATATATACCCAAACAACCTGAAGATGCAGGTTGTTTGGGTATAAGTATTTTATTTGACCACTTTCAATCACTGTAAACAACACCATTCACAGAAACAATAATTTAACAATTTTGAATCAATATTTTAATAAATGGCCTGCGGTATATGGGAGCAATGTCTAAACTTGAGGAAGTATTCCTGATTGAAGGCTGCATAGTACCGAGACTGGTGAATTATCATTCACAATTTATTTCTATTTTTTAAGTTTTATTGATTTAGTTTAAGGTTTGTCTTTTTTTTTTAATCTAAGCTGACTTCGTCACAGTGAAAAGAGCTTAAGAGTGATAATATCAATAAACAGTAAGATTCATATTAAATTGTTTATTCATATTTTTATTCGAAGAGTGTACTGACTTCCTGTTGTTAAAGGTTAGCTGGCTCAACGGCTATGGTCAGTACTTGTTTTTCTCTACTCATTAAAGGTAGGTATATCATGGCAGAGCAATTTGCTACAGCTTGGGAAGGTTTTGCTGCTGGAGACTGGCAAAACGAAGTTAACGTTCGTGATTTTATTCAAAAAAATTACACTCCATATGAAGGTGATGAATCTTTCCTGGTTTCTGAGGGTACCGAAGCAACACAAAAACTTTGGGCTCAGGTAATGGAAGGCATTAAACAGGAAAACTCTACTCACGCTCCTGTTGATTTCGATACTTCCGTTATTTCTACCATTACTTCACACGATGCGGGTTACATCAATAAAGATTTAGAAACAATCGTAGGTCTTCAAACTGAAGCACCATTGAAACGTGCGATTATTCCTAACGGTGGTATCCGTATGATTGAAGGTTCATGTCATACATATGGCCGTGAGCTGGATCCTCAAGTTAAAAGAACTTATTCTGAATATCGCAAGACACACAACCAGGGTGTTTTCGATGTTTATACACCATCAATTCTGAAATGCCGTAAATCTGGTGTTCTGACTGGTCTTCCAGATGCTTACGGCCGTGGTCGTATCATCGGTGACTACCGTCGTATTGCACTTTACGGTATCGATTATCTGATGAAAGACAAATTCGCTCAATTCACTTCTCTGCAAGAGAAAATGGAAAATGGCGAAGATTTGCAGGCAACAATTCAGTTACGTGAAGAAGTTGCAGAACAGCATCGTGCACTGGGCCAAATCAAAGAAATGGCAGCTAAGTATGGCTGTGATATTTCCCGCCCGGCAGAAACTGCACAAGAAGCTATCCAGTGGACTTACTTCGGTTACCTGGCAGCGGTTAAATCTCAGAATGGCGCAGCAATGTCTCTGGGTCGTACTTCTACATTCCTGGATATTTTCATCGAGCGCGATATCGCTGCCGGCAAAATCACTGAAGAACAAGCTCAGGAAATGATCGACCATTTCGTCATGAAATTGCGTATGGTTCGTTTCCTGCGTACACCTGAATATGATGATCTGTTCTCTGGCGACCCAATTTGGGCAACAGAATCTGTCGGTGGTATGGGGCTTGACGGACGTACTCTGGTTTCACGTACAAACTTCCGTTTCCTGAACAGCTTGTACACAATGGGCCCATCTCCAGAGCCAAACATCACTGTTCTTTGGTCTGAACAACTACCAGCGGGCTTCAAAAAATTCTGTGCGAAAGTCTCAATCGATACTTCATCAATTCAATATGAAAACGATGATTTGATGCGTCCTGACTTCGATTCTGATGATTACGCAATTGCATGTTGTGTATCACCAATGGTTGTTGGTAAGCAAATGCAGTTCTTCGGTGCTCGTGCAAACCTTGCAAAAACCATGCTTTACACTATCAACGGTGGTGTGGATGAAAAATCGAAAATGCAGGTTGGTCCTGAAATGCCAAAAATCACTTCTGAAGTTCTCGATTATGATGAACTTTGGGAGAAAATGGACCACTTCATGGACTGGCTGGCAAAACAGTATGTCACTGCTCTGAATGCGATTCACTTCATGCACGATAAGTACAGCTACGAAGCATCTCTGATGGCTCTGCATGATCTGAACGTAAAACGTACCATGGCATGTGGTATCGCTGGTCTGTCTGTTGCTGCTGACTCTCTGTCTGCAATCAAATACGCAAAAGTTACACCTGTTCGTGATGAAGATGGCGTTGCTGTTGACTTCAAGATCGAAGGCGATTATCCGAAATTCGGTAACAACGACTCACGTGTTGATGACATCGCATGTCAGTTAGTTGAAACGTTCATGACAAAAATCCGTTCATTGAACACATACCGTGATGCAATTCCAACTCAGTCAATCCTGACAATCACTTCAAATGTGGTTTATGGTAAGAAAACTGGTAATACACCTGATGGCCGTCGTGCTGGCGCTCCATTTGGTCCTGGTGCAAACCCAATGCACGGCCGCGATGAGAAAGGTGCGGTTGCATCTCTGACTTCAGTTGGTAAATTACCATTTGCTCACGCAAAAGACGGTATTTCATATACGTTCTCTATCGTACCTAATGCATTAGGTAAAGATATGGATTCACAACGTTCAAACCTTGCTGGCCTGATGGATGGTTACTTCCACCACGAGTCAAGTGTCGAAGGTGGCCAACACCTGAACGTGAACGTATTGAACCGTGAAACACTGGAAGATGCAGTGAAACACCCAGAGAAATATCCACAGTTAACTATTCGTGTTTCTGGATATGCGGTACGTTTCAATTCTTTGACTGCTGAGCAGCAAGCTGATGTAATTGCGCGTACATTTACTGAATCTATGTAATCAGACATATTCAGTGAGAAAAAAGCTCCCATTCGGGAGCTTTTTTGTTATGTCTTTCATGCCAAAACATCTATAGCAAAAATTGCTGACAATCTCTGGATAGATCCGAAGAACGTTGCTCCACCTGTCTGCTTGTATTTCTTAGTATCTCATTATCTTCTTCCAGGTTTTTCATTGAGTCAGATATCTGAGCCATATTATTTGCCATTGACTGGCTGGTGGTCGCCAGCTCTTTCATTGATAAGAAAATATTCTCGGTTTGACTGGCCGCTTCAGTCGCTTTGTCCGTTATATGAGACAGAGCCAGCCTTGCTTCATTCCCTTTTTCCTGCCCCGATTGGATTGAATGTTCCGACTGACCAATAAACTGAATCACTTCAGTGCTTTCGCGTTTCATCGTCTCAATTGTTTCTGATATATCCGATACCGCATCCACGGTTCTGACCGCCAGGCTTCTGACTTCATCAGCAACAACAGCAAACCCTCTTCCCTGCTCTCCTGCCCGGGCAGCTTCTATGGCGGCATTTAGTGCTAATAAATTGGTTTGTTCAGCAATAGAGTTAATGATATCCATCACTGAATCAACTTTATCAGAAGCTTGCTCAAGCTGTTTTATATGAGCGGCTGCAGACATCAGGATTTGATTGACTTCTTCAAGTGAATGAATGGCACTCTCAATGACCTGACTTCCTTCCCGTGCTGCAGTTGTAGAGTCCTGACTTACCTGAGCTACAAATGATAAAGACTGGCTGACTTCCTGAGTTGTCACACTAACCTGTTCTGTTGCTGAAGCCAGAAGTTCTGTTTGATTCACAATATCAAGTTGGGAATCCACCAAACGATCAAGGCTTTGATTCAAATCAGCAGCATCACCTGATAAATGTTGACTGCTTTTTTTGACTTTTTTAACCAACAGGCCCAAATTGCTACAGCTATCATTGATTGCAACCCCTAACTGATTAAATTCATCCTTCGCGTTATTTGAAATATCAATCCGTTGCGACAGATCACCCTTCGAAAGGTTTTCCAGTACATTTTTAATCTGAGCCAATGCCCGGGAAAAAGAAATATTGTGTGTCAGAAAAATAGTGATCGTAATTATCGCTAAAGCAGCACAGGCGATCAGAACAGACCACATCGTCTGAGAGGCTTCAGCCTGCGCTTCCGTTTGATACTGGCGACTGACTGACATCATTTTTTGTGAGACGTCATGAATGACTTTCTGAGCAACTTTCTCAGATTCAGATAGTTTTGATTCTGTATCCTGAAGCTGTTGCGAAAGCTCACTGATGCGGATAAAAACCCGCTTATATTGTTCAATTTCCTGTTTATAGCTCCCATATGTCGCATAAGACTTTGATGTATTGACAAACATCGCCATCGCACGATTAAAAAGCTTCATATGTTGCTCATTAGGCTCAAGCAAATAATTCTGCTGCGCTTTAATTAAAGCCCGGAAATCAGAACGAATTGTAACCATACCTGTTTCTTCGATCTTACCCTCAATCTTTTTAGCCAGTTCAGACAGGACGGCTAATTGTCCTTCATTCACACTAAAACCCAGCTCAGATTTGATTCTGAGCCATGGCTTCATGCTCTTTTCAAACTGAATAATGGCATGACGAATCTGTTCACTTTCACTTTGCAGGAATATTGTCTGAAGAAATTGAGCATCCAGAGCTACATCTTTAACCAATGCTTCTAATTCCTTTGAAACACGAGTGACATCTTTCGCTAAAACCTCACTTCTTTCAGCCGCAAGAGACAGCAACTTTGTATGCGTTGAAAAAAGCGTCACTTCCCCATGGGCAACCTCTCCACTTTTTTCATAATAGACTGCCATACTTGATAACTTTTGAGCAGTAAACAGCCCCATTAACAAAAAGCCACAACATAAAATCACAATAAAAACGGTATTCTTTTGTTTCTGTGATAACTTCAGTACATCCATGACAAGTTATTCCCTTCTATCACCCTAAACCACAGCACATCATTTGGTGTTTGAACACCATAACAACAAGATACATTTTTCCAACAAAGATCACAAAAATATTTACATACTAACATTCATTTATTCAACATTCCTGCTTTCAACCTGATTTATACCCAAGCAGCCCGAAGATGCATGATTCAGCTTAACCCGGATTTCTTTAGCATCAACGGTTAAGCATTACCCTCCCTGCACATACATTGATCACTTGACTAAGCCTGAAGCAAAATACTTTTACGGATGTTCAGTCACCTGGCCGGACAACCCTATGTAATCGCATTAAAATGTAATAAAATAACGGGTAATTCAGCTAAAGAGATTTCAATATGTCAACTACTGGTCGTATCCATTCTTTTGAATCATGTGGCACTGTCGATGGCCCGGGTATTCGTTTTATTGTATTTATGCAGGGATGCCTGATGCGTTGCATGTATTGCCATAACAGAGATACATGGGATACACATTCAGGAAAAACAGTAACAGTTGAAGAGATCATCAAAGAAGTAAAAACATACAGACACTTTATGAATGCTTCTGGCGGTGGTGTGACTTGTTCCGGTGGCGAAGCCATGCTTCAACCTGAATTTGTTCGCGATTTTTTCACCGCAGCAAAAGACGAAGGCATACATACTTGTCTGGATACAAATGGATATATCCGCAAATACACTCCAATTATTGATGAAGTGCTTGATGTCACTGACTTAGTCATGCTTGATATCAAACACATGAAGGATGAGGTTCATCAAAAATTTATCGGTGTGTCAAATAAGCGCACCCTCGAATTTGCCCGTTATCTTCATACAAAAGGACAAACAACCTGGATAAGATATGTGGTTGTACCCGGGTATACAGATGACGAAGAATCAGCTCATATGTTGGGGCAATTTATACAGGATATGGAAAATATCGAAAAAATTGAGCTGCTGCCTTACCATAAGTTAGGTGCTCATAAGTGGGAAGCCATGGGAGAGACTTATCCCTTAGATGGCGTTGAGCCACCTTCAACAGAAACGATGGATAAAATAGTGTCTGTACTTAGCCAGTACCATTCACTTGTCAAATACTAGGGTCTCTTACCTTTGCAAGTTCTGACGTCAGGAAATTATCCAACCTCCTGAACCTCTTCTGTATAACACTCTGAAACCTCCGGTTTGAGAGCGTTTTTTATTTTAGATCAAGATAAAGTTATCCAAATGATAAATGAATTAAATCTGTGTTGAGATCATGTTTCAGGCACGAAAAAAACGTTATTCTCAATCAAAATTAATCTTCAAATAAAGAGTAGGATTTTGTTATGGAAATGACTAACGCTCAACGCCTCATCTTATCAAATCAGTATCGTCTGATGACTCAGTTAGATCCTGCAAATGCTGAAAAATATAAGAGATTTCAGACGATAGTGGAAAGAGGCTACGCCCTGCACATGCGTGAGCTAAACAAAGAGTTTGGTTGTATGTCTGAAGATGCATGCCGCGAAATAATCGATATTATGGAAATGTATCATGCCATGCAGGAATCATATAAAATTCTGTCAGAACAGGATCAAAGCGAAATCGATCAGCGCCGTTTACAGTTTTTAGGATTCGATTTGTCTACAGAACCACAATTGGTTCACTATGTACGTTTCCTTGTTGACTCTGAAGGTCTCTATACCCAATTTGATAAAGGTGATCACCACTTCAACAGTCAGGTCACAATGCTCGATAAATACCGCAGGATGCTGGCTGCCTGGAAAAGCTGCCCCCGTCAATATCACCTTTCACCTGCTGAATTTCTGAAGATTTTAAGCGCATAAAAATCACACTCATATGGGAGGTTAGTTCCTCCCATTTTTCACCTCCCTGTAAACAACTATTATTTATAGAAAAATAACGAACGATTTACCAGATTAATAATACGTTGACAAAGTTAATTATCCCCCACCATTTTTTTATTTAAGCACATATTTTTTAAGCGAAATTGCTAATTAGCGACTAGTCTTAAAGAGTGTGCGATATGCGTTGATGCGATTCTGTGTCATCAGGACATTCAGGGAGAATTAACTATGAGTATATTTGACCATTTCCAAGCCCGATATGAAGCCTCAAAAGAAGAAGAGCTATCACTGCAAGAATTTTTGATGCTGTGTAAGGAAGATAAAAGTGCTTATGCCAATGCAGCTGAACGTTTGTTGATGTCAATCGGAGAACCAGAGTTAATCGATACGTCAAAAGATCCTCGTCTGAGTCGTATATTCTCAAACCGGGTCATTGCCAGATATGAGACCTTCAAAGACTTTTACGGGATGGAAGACTCTATAGAGCAAATCGTGTCTTATCTGAAACATGCCGCTCAGGGACTCGAAGAAAGAAAGCAAATTCTGTATTTACTGGGTCCTGTCGGTGGGGGTAAATCATCTCTCGCAGAAAAATTAAAAGCGCTCATGCAGCAGTTGCCAATCTATATCTTAACCGCGAATGGTGAGCGAAGCCCGGTCAATGATCACCCATTTTGCCTCTTTGATGTCGGTGAAGACGGCGATCTGTTAAAAAATGAATATGGTATCGATCAACGGTACCTCCGCACAATCATGTCACCGTGGGCTGCCAAACGACTCCATGAGTTTGGTGGTGATATTACCAGGTTTAAGGTTATCAAGCTCCGTCCTTCAGTGTTGGATCAAGTCGCTGTCGCGAAAACCGAACCCGGAGACGAAAATAATCAGGATATCTCTTCTCTGGTTGGTAAAGTTGATATCCGGAAGCTGGAACACTACTCACAAGATGATCCGGATGCATACAGTTATTCCGGGGCTTTATGCCGGGCCAACCAGGGCCTGATGGAATTTGTTGAGATGTTTAAAGCCCCCATTAAAGTCTTACACCCTTTGCTTACCGCGACTCAGGAAGGAAACTATAACGGTACAGAAGGTTTGTCCGCGCTGCCTTTCGAAGGTATGATACTTGCGCACTCAAATGAATCTGAATGGCAGGCTTTCAGAAATAATAAAAATAATGAAGCCTTCCTGGATCGGGTTTATATCGTTAAAGTTCCGTACTGCCTCCGGGTTTCAGAAGAAGTTAAAATCTATCAGAAACTTCTGGATCACAGTGAATTAGCACTGGCACCCTGCTCTCCAAGTACGCTGGAAACTCTGGCACAATTCAGCGTATTATCCCGTTTAAAAGTCCCTGAAAACTCATCGGTATTCTCCAAAATGAGAGTCTATGATGGTGAAACGCTGAAAGACACAGATCCTAAAGCAAAAAGCTATCAGGAATACCGGGATTATTCCGGTGTTGATGAAGGTATGTCAGGTCTGTCGACCCGGTTTGCATTTAAAATACTATCACGGGTATTCAATTTCGATCAGACTGAAGTTGCAGCCAACCCTGTTCACCTGTTTTATGTCATTGAACAGCAAATCGAAAGAGAGCAATTCCCTCAGGATACCGCTGAACGTTATCTGGAATATTTGAAAGGTTATCTTGTTCCCAGGTATGTCGAATTCATAGGAAAAGAAATACAAACAGCTTACCTTGAATCTTATTCAGAATATGGTCAAAACATTTTCGATCGTTATGTCACATATGCTGACTTCTGGATTCAGGATCAGGAGTACCGGGATCCTGAAACCGGGCAGTTATTTGATCGCTCTGCCCTGAATAGTGAACTGGAAAAAATAGAAAAAACTGCCGGTATCAGCAATCCAAAAGATTTCCGGAATGAAATTGTTAACTTTGTCCTCAGAGCACGGGCAAACAACAGTGGACGAAATCCGGTCTGGACCAGCTATGAAAAACTCCGGACTGTGATTGAGAAAAAAATGTTCTCAAATACAGAAGAGTTACTTCCGGTTATCTCATTCAATGCAAAAACATCTTCCGAAGAGCAGAAGAAACATGATGACTTCGTAGCAAGGATGATGGAGAAAGGATATACAGAAAAACAAGTCAGGCTGTTGTCTGAATGGTATTTACGTGTTCGTAAGTCTTCATAAATAATCTGCACCACCACAACCGGTGCTTTATGGAAGACAGACAAGGGAGGGATGGAATATATCATCCCCCCTTCTGACTTCCGTTCCGGGAATAGCCACGGCAAATTGAATTTATCCGCCGGGTGAAACAAAAGGAAAGGGGATATGTATGGCGCAATTTATTGACAGAAGATTAAACGGCAAGAATAAAAGTGCTGTCAACCGTCAGCGCTTCTTACGTCGGCATAAACAACAAATTAAAGAATCAATCGCAGATGCCGTCAATCGTCGCTCCATAACGAACACAGAATCCGGGGAAGATATATCTATCCCCGGCAGAGATATTAAAGAACCTGTTTTTCATCAGGGAAAAGGTGGTTTGAAAGAACGGGTTCATCCCGGAAATGATCAGTTCATCACCGGAGACAAAATTGACCGCCCTCAGGGTGGTGGTTCGGGTGGTGGAGCTGGTCAGGGTGATGCAAGTGCTGATGGCGAAGGCAGTGATGACTTTGTTTTTCAGATCTCTAAAGACGAATATCTTGATATTTTATTTGACGATCTGGCATTACCTAATTTAAAAAAACGGCAAATCAACAAAATTACTGAATGGAAAACGCACAGAGCTGGCTATCAAACCGCAGGAGTGCCCGCAAATATTTCTGTCGTCCGCTCTTTGCAGCAATCACTAGCCCGCCGGATGGCAATGACAGCAGGGAAAAAACGTTTACTCAATGAACTTGAAGAAGAACTGCAGAGAATTCAGCTGAAAGAACCGGCTCAACCACTTGAAGAAAACCGTCTGGAACATGAAATTTATGAGCTGAGAAAGAAAATTCAGAACGTTCCTTTTATTGATACATTTGACTTACGCTACAAAAACTACGAAAAGCGCCCTATCCCATCAAGTCAGGCCGTCATGTTTTGTTTGATGGATGTCTCCGGCTCAATGGATCAGGCCACCAAAGATATCGCCAAACGTTTTTACGTTCTGCTGTATCTGTTCCTGACACGCACTTACAAAAATGTTGAAGTCATTTTTATCCGCCACCATACACAGGCGAAAGAAGTTGATGAGCATGAGTTTTTCTACTCTCAGGAAACCGGGGGAACGATTGTGTCCAGTGCACTTAAGCTGATGCATGAAATTGTAGAAAAAAGGTACCCGATTAATCAGTGGAATATCTATGCGGCTCAGGCTTCAGATGGCGATAACTGGGCTGACGATTCGCCTAAATGCCACTCAATACTATCTCAAAATTTATTACCCTATTGTCAATATTATGCCTATATAGAAATTACACGTCGTTCCCATCAGACACTATGGCATGAATATGAAAAACTTCTGCCTGAGAGTGAGAACTTTGCCATGAAAAATATTCAGTCAGTTGATGATATTTTCCCTGTATTCAGAGAATTATTTCACAAAGAGACAGCTTAGGGAGGAATCCTGAATGACAACAGAGATGAAATCAGGTTCAAAAAAACGAGATAAATTACTACCTGACGGCCCTGACTGGACATTTGATCTGCTTGAATGCTATCACACTGAAATTAAAAGGGTCGCAGAACATTATCGTTTAGATACTTATCCTAATCAGATTGAAATTATTACATCTGAACAAATGATGGATGCTTATTCGAGCATCGGTATGCCAATTAACTACAATCACTGGTCATTTGGTAAAAAGTTCATACAAACAGAACAAGGTTATAAACACGGACAAATGGGGTTGGCTTATGAAATTGTCATTAATTCTGACCCCTGTATTGCCTATCTGATGGAAGAAAACACTATCACGATGCAGGCGTTAGTAATGGCTCATGCGTGCTACGGACATAACTCTTTTTTTAAGGGCAATTATCTGTTTCAAACATGGACAGATGCCAGCTCGATTATTGATTACCTGCTGTTCGCCAAGAAATACATCACCTCTTGTGAAGAAAAGTACGGTGTTACAGAAGTCGAGGAAATTCTGGATTCATGCCATGCCTTAATGAATTTCGGCGTCGACAGATATAAACGACCGGAAAAAATTTCTATTACTGAAGAAAAAGCCCGACAGGAACAAAGGGAAGCTTACCTCCAGTCACAGGTCAATGAGTTATGGAGAACACTCCCGAAATCTGAAGAAAAAGAAGACATAATCAAAGAAAATTTCCCAAGTGAACCTCAGGAAAATATTCTCTATTTTATAGAGAAACATGCGCCACTACTGGAACCATGGCAACGAGAAATAGTCCGGATTGTTCGTAAAATCAGTCAATATTTCTACCCGCAAAAACAGACTCAGGTCATGAATGAAGGATGGGCAACATTCTGGCATTATACCATCCTGAACCATCTTTATGATGAAGGCACGGTTTCAGAAAGGTTCATCCTTGAGTTTCTTCACAGCCACACTAGTGTTGTCGCTCAACCGCCTTATAATAGTCCGTATTATAGTGGTATCAACCCTTATGCGCTTGGATTTGCGATGTTCCGCGACATACAACGGATTTGCCAAAACCCGACGGATGAAGATCGCCAGTGGTTTCCTGAACTGGCAGGCAGCGACTGGCTCGATGCTGTCCATTTCGCCATGCAAAACTTTAAAGACGAAAGCTTCATCAGTCAGTATTTGTCGCCCAAAATCATCCGGGACTTCAAGCTATTTTCGATCACTGATGATGACCGCAAGAATTTCATTGAAGTGAGCGCAATCCATGATGAATTGGGCTACAAACAGATCAGAGAAAAGCTTGCTTCCCAGTACAATTTGAGCAATATCGAGCCTAACCTTCAAATCTTTAATGTCGATGTCCGGGGAGATCGCTCGCTAACACTTCAGTATGCACCTCATGACCGTATCCCTCTTGACCCCAGCTTTGAGGAAGTACTTAAGCACCTTCACAGACTGTGGGGATTCGATGTGATACTGGAAGAACTGAAAGATTCCGGCAGAAGAGAACGACTTGCCATATGCCCGGATAAGCATGAGACCTGAGCAGGTGCTTTCCATTAAAACAAAACAGACCTTACGGTCTGTTTTGTTTTGCGATTATCTGACGTATCTGCTCAAGGTCTTCCGGCGTATCAATCCCGATATGCGGCGCTTCATGAGCAATATCGACATGTATTTTTTCGCCATACCAAAGTACCCGTAACTGCTCCAGACATTCAACCTTTTCTAACTGACTCGCATTCCAGTCAACGTATGTCTGGATAAAGCCGGCCCGGTAAGCATAGATACCGATATGCCGCAATACAGGATATTGAACAGATTTTGCATTTTGAGGATAATTATCTCTGTCCCACGGTATTGCTGCGCGACTAAAATAAAGCGCATAACCATTCTGGTCTGTAACCACTTTAACGATATTTGGATTAAAAACATCCTCATCATCCAGCACCTGAACAGCCAATGTTGCCATAGGAACAGGATGCCCCTGAAGATTTTCAGCAACCTGAGAGATAATGCCCGGTGGAATTAATGGTTCATCTCCCTGAACATTGACAACAATATGTTCTGCCGGTAATGACAATTTTTGTACAACTTCAGCCAGACGCTCGGTACCAGACTCATGCTCTGAGCTCGTCATACAAACCTGCCCGCCAAATGACAGCACAGCCTGCTCTATTCGCTGATCATCCGTTGCAACAATAACCTGCTCAGCACCGGACTGGATTGCCTGCTCATAAACCCGCTGAATCATAGTGCTCCCACAGATATCAGCTAAAGGTTTCCCGGGAAGACGGGAGGATTGATACCGGGCAGGAATCACAACCGTAAATGACATTTATTGTCCCTCATCCATCGTCATTGAACGTGCTTCTGGTTCAAGTAACACCGGGATGCCATCCTGAATCGGATAGGCTAAACGATCAAATTTACAGATAAGTTCCTGATGAACTTTGTCATAAGTCAGCTTACCTTTACATACAGGGCAAGCAACAATTTCAAGCAAACGATGATCCATACTCTTCCGCCACTTTTTTAATTAATTTAATAACCCTTTGTTCATCTGCCGGATGAAAGGTTGCAGATACGGGTAAATACCACCAGTTATCCTTCGCAAATTTTCTGCATTTCACTGCATCTTTTTCCGTCATGATGACATGCTCACCGGATGAACAAAAAGTTTCCAGGGATTCAAAATCAAAATCCTGATGATCAGAAAATGACTTTGAATCAACTAAATTCACACCCAGATGGCTCAACGTATCAAAAAACCGGGACGGATTTCCAATACCGGCAAAAGCCACGGGATTTGCAAGACAACTTACGGGGACTTTCCGTCCATCGGTTAAATTGACCGCCATTTGGGGGGCAAGCTTCATCCCGATTTCATTATCGATAACTTCCCCGCCATTATTAATAATAAAATCGACTGTCTTCAGGCGCGAAACCGACTCCCGCATCGGGCCATAAGGAATATACCTGCCATTTCCAAACCGGCGTTGACCATCAACAACAACAATTTCAATGTCTCTGGCTAACGCGTAATGTTGCAGACCATCATCGGTAATAATGATATCTACACCTTCACTTAATAACATTTTCACTGCCGACGATCGCACCGGATCGACGGCAACAGGGACACCGGTACGCTGATAAATCAGCATAGGTTCATCACCACACGCTTCAACAGCTGTTTCTTCTGAAAGCAATAGCGGATAGACAGAAGACTTTCCACCATAGCCTCTCGAAACGACGCCCGGCTTCATACCATGTTGCAACAGCATCTCAACAAGCCAGATCACAACCGGCGTCTTACCATTTCCTCCGGCTGTAATATTACCGACGATAACGATCGGAATCTGCGGCCTGTAGACAGGCTTTCGCCCGGAAGAATAAGTCTGCTTCCGGGTCTCGCTCACATATTTGTACACGAGGCTTAAAGGCCACAAAACCGGAGCCAGTATCCAGCGTAACCAATGATTAGAAAACCATAGCTTCTCTATCAATGGTCTGTCCTACCCACTAAATTGAATTTGATGTAACTGAGCATATGCACCAGAGCGTGACAACAATTCCTGATGATGACCCCGTTCAATAATCTCACCTTCATCAATCACCAGAATCTCATCAGCATCTTCTATGGTTGAAAGCCGGTGTGCAATCACAAGAACTGTTTTATCTTTTTGAAGTTCTTTTAAAGCAAGCTGAATAGCCCGTTCAGACTCAGTATCCAGCGCTGAAGTCGCCTCATCAAGAATCAGAACCGGCGCATCTCTCAATAATGCTCTGGCAATTGCAATACGCTGGCGCTGACCACCGGAGAGACTTGCTCCATTTTCACCGATAATGGTATCTAACCCATCCGGCATATTCTGAATAAACTCCATAGCATATGCCAAACGGGCCGCTTCTTCGATCTGCTCACGGGAATATGTCTCGGTTGCAGCATAGGCAATATTGTTAGCTATCGTGTCATTAAATAAATGGACGTTCTGAGAAACCAAGGCAAAATGCTGCCTCAGATTAGACAGCCGGTAGTCATAGATATCATGTCCATCCAGATATATTTCACCTGAGTCAATATCATAAAAACGGGTGAACAAATTAGCTATCGTACTTTTCCCCGACCCTGAACGCCCCACCAGTGCAACTGTTTTCCCCTGGCCGATAGAAAACGATATATTCGACAGAGCTGGCTTTTCTTTACCCAGATAGGTAAATGAAACGTCTTTAACCTGAATTTCTCCCCGAACTTCTTTCGCGTTGTAAGTCCCTGAATCTTTCTCAAGTTCAAGATCCATGAAAGCAAATAAAGTCTGACTTGCGGCCATCCCTCTCTGAAATTGAGATGTCACACCAGTTAATGCTTTTAAAGGACGCATTAAACCAAACATTGCAGAAAAAATAACCGTAAAAGTACCGGGAGTGAGCTCCGCACGAATCGAGTCTACACTGGCAAGGAACAGAACGGTCACTAAAGCCAGAGATGCAATCATTTGAATCACCGGGTCAGCCACCGATTGAGCTGACACCAACTTCATTGACTGCTGACGCATATGGTTGCTTACTTTTTCAAACCTCTTCCGCTCGATATCATGTCCGCCATAACTTAAAACGACTTTATGTCCTTTCAGCATTTGCTCAGCGGAAGAAGTGACCTGGCCCATTGCATTTTGCATATTCTTTGAAATTTTGCGGAATCTCTTTGAAACAAGACTAATCCCGAACGCAACCATCGGGGCAACAATAATCAACACTAAAGAAAGCTGCCAGCTGTTCCAAAACATTAACCCCAGTAAACCAATAATGCTGGCACCTTCACGCACAATACTCACTAAAGCTCTGCTGGTTGCACCTGCGACCTGCTCAGAATCATATGTTATTCTGGAAAGTAAGCCACCCGTCGATTCCCTGTCAAAAAAACTGACTGGCATATGCATAAAATGATTAAATATATTCCTTCTCATATTCATGACAACCTGCCCAGACACCCAGCTCAAACAGTAGGCTGAAACAAAACTGCTCACTCCCCTCAAGAACATCATTCCAAGAATAATAAGTGGCAATATCTTCAGAAAATCTGACTCAGCAGAACCAAAACCCTCATCAAGTAATGGTTTTAATAAGGAGACCATATATGTGTCAGCAGATGCATTCAGTATTAACGCGATGACCGCAGCAACTAAACCAGCTTTGTATAACCGAATATAACCCCAAAGGCGTTTGAAAGTTACCCAGGTTGTTTCATCACTCATATTTGACATAAATCAATTATATTCTTCTATTAATTAATAACCGCGTTATTCTACCTGTTTGCGCAGCATCTGCCTATACCACGGCGAAAAGGAGCTGAAACGCTTTGAATGTATTTCAACCCGCCGGGAATCGTAATGAAAAATCAAACTGACTTGCCCTGCATCCCCGGTATCCAGCCATGGGATCCCCAAAGATTCATATCGCTGCATCACATGAACATCAGGTAAATGCCACTGGTTATCTTTCCCGGTTGATGCAATCGCAACCTGTGGGTGCACCTGCGCGATGAATTGTCTTGTTGAAGAAGTGTGACTACCATGATGTGGCACAATCAGGACATTACTCCTCAATGCTGACATCTGTCTGATAATCTGCTGTTCGTTCTCCGCTGTCATATCACCGGTCAACATCACTGTATGGTGATGCGTCACGTCTGTGATTCTGATAACACATGAGTGCTGATTATAAGCTCTTTTCACCAGAGAAGGAGGCCAGAGCACATCAAACTGAAGTCCCTGCCATACCCACAGCTCTCCCTGAATACAAGGCAAATAGTTTTTTAATAACTGACTTGAACGTTTCCAGACCGGATGCCAGTGATTTTCTATCCACTTTCTTCCTCCGGCATGATCATTATCCAGGTGACTGAGAATAAGACCATCAAAGTGGCTGGCACCCCTGCGATGCAATATCGGGTCAATCACTGACTGAGCAATACTGCCTGCCCCCCACCCTTTTCCGGTGTCATAAAGTACATAATGCTGATTTTTCTCTATTAATATAGCTAATCCATGTCCGACATCTAAAATATCAACCTGCCAGGTACGTCCGGGAAGTACATAAACATAACGCCCAACAGTCAGTAAAATGAATAAATAAAAAATTTTGCGGGTAAAAAGATGCCGGATCAGAAAGATGAGAACCAATATCAACATGCACATTGATAAATGATCCGATATATATACCCAGCTATAACGTGCAAAATCAAACGAAAAAGCCACTGGTTTTAACAAATATTCAGTCAGTTTCCAAAACCAAATCGCCATCGATGGCTCAATGATACTCATAATAATTGCCAGAAATACCCCGGGAACAATGACAAAGCTAAACCACGGAATCCATATCAAATTATAAAGAGGAGACAAAATACTGATACCCCCAAAAAACAGAGCACTAACAGGCAACATGCATATGGTTAATCTGACATGGCCTTTTATCCATTGCCTGATTCCGGCTAATTCTTCTCTGGATTGATTCGCAAAATATAAAACAAAGAATACTGAAAGAAATGACAGCCAAAAACTGCTCAGGACACAGCTAAAAGGATCAAGTGTCAGCAAAAAAGACAGAGTTATCAGATATTTTTGGGCAATACTTACCTGCACTTGCTGAATCTGTAACAGCAGATAAACACCTATCATGCACAAAGCTCTCTGAGTCGGCAGAGAAAAACCTGCCAGCCAGGCATAAGCTATCGCTGTTATCCCGCCAATAAGCACCGGGAACCACAGCAGGTATCTGCCTGTTCTGGCGATAACAGAACCAAAAGAAAACCCAAGAAGATAAGCAATACCAATGTGAAGCCCTGAAATCGCGATCAAATGAGCAAGTCCTGTTTCCTTAAGTTGCTGCCAGAGCTGGCTAGATATTTCATTTCTGTCAGAAAAGGACAATGCAAGCAAAAGTGGGCGATACTGATTATATTCAATTAATTTTTCTATACGTTTGTATAACATTATCCTGAAAGAAGGTGGTGTGATAACAATAAAATCTGATTGTTTTTCTACAAATAACCGGGCCACTATATGCTTACCAAAATAATATTTTTCACTGTCAAAACCTGCTTCATTGAGTAAACCGATAATAGGTTTCACTCTCACATGGAAACAGACAATATCTCCCGGAGATAGCTGAACGGGTGAATACAATTTCACTTTAGGCTGAATTAATGTGCTTATTTTTATCTGATTAATCGATAAGATATGAATATTTCCGCTATATCCGAAACTATTTTGTTTAAAAAAGCTGTCAACTTCTGCGTTTATGGTAATATCATGCCCGGAATGAAGGATCATACTGGCTTGCCATTTCATAAGGTTTCCATGAATAAGGGCGACAATAACAGCAAGACAGAACGCAGTGACCCAGTGACATCTGCGGATATAAACAGAAATTAGTAGTAACAAGGCAGGTAAACCGCACCACTTCACATCTGGCATGACCGGCCAGAAAGACGATGAACACAATGTGAAGATATAAGGAAAGAAATACCTGCCATTTCTTATAAGAGTCATTGTTTTTTATGCCTAAAAAACTCATTAAACGTTTCTTGCCGGACAGAGAACTGATCAAGCGCCAGAAAGCACTGAAAATTTTCGGGAATGTTCTTTATAACCCGAATTTGTGGTGTCTTAACCGCCGCTCTGCTGCTGGTGCTTTTGCAATTGGTCTTTTTATGGCTTTTGTTCCCCTTCCAAGTCAGATGATTATGTCTGCCGGACTGGCAATCGTATGCGGTGTGAACCTCCCGTTATCTATTGCTCTGGTCTGGGTCAGCAATCCAATCACAATGCCGGTTCTGTTTTATTTTGCATATAAGCTTGGCGCATGGGTTTTAAGAGAACCTCCTCAACAATTTCATTTTGAATTATCATGGGACTTCATTACCAACCAAATGTCTGCGATTGCTCCGCCACTCATTGTCGGATGTGCGATTTGCGGTCTTGTCTGTGCTGTTATCGGATACTTTGGCATCCACGGGCTTTGGCGCTACTCCGTCGTCCGGAGCTGGCAGAAGCGACAACTAAAGTAACTGACCTGAAGCAGACTGTCTCGTACAGAAAAATGAATTACGTCTCACATCCCGAAATCAAATGTAAGATATGTTGAAAAGGAATGACAACGTCTGATTTCAAGGGAATATCCAGTTGTCATTCTTCTGATGATCATGCTTTGCAGATAGGCACGCTACTTTGCAGAAAGGACCGTGGCCGGGTTTAACCGGTTAGCCCGGGAAGCCGGGTACAGGGTCGCCACTAAGCTAAGAACAATTGCCGTCGCTGATACCATGAAAACATCTTCCACTCTGACCTGAGATGGCAAAAAGTCAACAAAGTAAATATCCCCGGAAAGAAAATGATGATGAAAAATACGTTCCAGATATTGAATGATTTCGGTGAGATTGACAGAAACTACGACGCCGACGAGACTGCCTGCCAGACTGCCTGATACACCTGAAAATATGCCCTGCCACATAAAAATCTTACGGATTAAATGATCTGATGCACCCATTGTTCTCAGAATCGCAATTTCTGATGCCCGATCTTTGACCGCCATCGTCAGGGTTGAAACAAGATTAAAACTCGCCACACCAATCACCAGAACCATCACTAAATAAAGAATCGTTCTGACCAGCTGAATATCCCGGTACAGGTATCCGTATTTGCGCTGCCAGCTCATCAGATAGACATATTGATCCAGCTGGCGACCAACCTGACGGACAATTTGACCTGCCTGAAAAACATCAGAGACCTTCATGGAAATCCCGGTAACGGCATGACCGATACCCGTGTACTGCTGTGCATCTGCCATAGGAATGAGGACTAAATTATGATCAATCTGACCATGTAACTTTAATAACCCACTGACCTGAAGCCTGATTCGCTGAGGAGATTTTAATAATCCTGAACCGGCATTTTTTTCCGGAACCATCAGAGTGAGTGAATCGCCGGCCTTGATTCCCAGCCGCTCTGCAACACCCTGGCCTAAAATGATTTGTCCCTGTCCCGGAGCAAAGTTTTTCCAGCTGTCACCCAAAATATATTTTGATAAATCAGAGACCTTATCCTCAC